>CADCTW010000215.1 GCA_902805735.1 uncultured Gemmatimonadota bacterium
GGGATTTGGGCCGTGTGGTTCTACGACGTCGAGGTCGGACGGCTGGATGAGCGTACCTTTCGTCTATCCTGAAAGTGTTACCTATCATCCCGGTCTGATTTGTAACCCATCATCGGGGTTGTGCCGGCCCTTCGTCACAAAGCGAAGGGGTGAGGCATTGTCCGGGGGCGGAACCTGGACCGGACAGCACGGTAACAGGGCCGCGTCCCGCCATATGTTTACGACCAACCGGGATTTCTCGTGATTTTCGCAGCCATTCTCGTGGCCCTGCTGCCCGTGGCCACGGTGCGCGGCACCGTGCGCGCCGAGGGGACGCAGGAGCCCGTCGCATATGCAAGCGTACGCATCGACGAAGCGCGCCGCAGCGCGCGGACAGACCAGCGCGGCCTGTTCGTGCTCGCCGACGTGCCGGAGGGGAGCTGGCGCGTGCGGGTGAGCGCCGTGGGCTACCAGCCCATGGACACGACGGTGCGCATCCCCGCCACGGGGACGATGGAGCTCAGCTTCAGCCTGCGCGCGGCGCCCTTCACCCTGCCGGGGATCGAGGCGCGCGGGCGGCAGGAGAGCCGCGCCGCCTCCACCGCCGGCCCGGGCGCCACCCGCATCGAGGCGCGCGAGATCGACGCCGCGCCCGCGCTGGCCGAGGCGGACGTGCTGCGCACCGTGCAGCTCCTTCCCTCCGTGGCCACGGCGAGCGACTTCAGCAGCGCGCTGTACGTGCGCGGCGGCTCGCCGGACCAGACCATGGTGATGCTGGACGGCACGCCCCTCTTCAACCCGTACCACCTGGGCGGGCTCTTCGGCGCCATCGATCCCGACGCGGTGGCGGCGGTGGACGTGCTTCCCGGCGCCTTCCCGGCGCGCGTGGGCGACCGCCTTTCGGGGATCATCGACATCCAGACCCGCGACGGCGGGCGCGACCGCGTGCGCGGCTTCGGCGGCACGTCGCTGATCTCCACGCGCGCGGGGGTGGAGGGGCCGCTCCCCGGCGGGCGCGGCAGCTACCTGGTCACCGGGCGCCGCACCTACCTGGACCTCTTCACCGAGGCCGCGTACGGGGTGGGGCTGATCGACGCCACTCTCCCCTATCATTTCACCGACGGCCACCTCAAGCTGACCCACGACGTGGGGAAGCTGGGCCGCCTTTCGGCCGCGTTCTACGTGGACGACGAGCGGATGGGGTACCCCAGGACGCGCCCCTCGCACGGTGAAGAGCCCGGGGAGGGGCGCAGGGGCCTGAGCGACGACGTGGACTTCGCCTGGGGCTCGCGGGTGGGCTCGCTGCGCTTCCGCCGCCCGCTGGGCCCCACCGTGGTGGCCGAGCTGCGCGGGGCGGTGAGCACCTTCTACGGCTCGTTCGACGTGTTCTCCGCCCGTTACCGGGGCGAGGGGCAGCCGGACACGCTGCAGCACCTGGTCGGCGCGCACACGCGGATGCGCGACGTGATGGCGGGGGCGGACCTGGCCTGGCACGCGCGCGACCACCAGGTGCGCGGCGGGCTGCAGTGGGACGCGTACCGCTTCGGGCACGACATCCTGGAAGAGGACGACGAGGGCGGCCCCTTCATCACCTCCTTCCGGCGTACGGACACGCCGCGGACGCTGGCCGCCTACCTGGAAGACGAGTGGCAGGCGTCGCCCCTGCTGCGGGTGCGCGGCGGGGTGCGCGTGCTCTCGGCCGGCGAGCGGGGGACGGAGATCCTCCCGCGGCTGGGCGCGCAGTACACGCTCACGCCCTCGCTGACCCTGTCGCTGGGCGGCGGGCGCAGCGCGCAGGTGATGCACTCGCTGCGCAGCGAAGAGTCGCTGGGCGCCAGCCTGATGGCGTACGACCTGATGGCCGCCGTCCCGCGTGGGACGGGGCTCTCCACCGCCACCGACCTGGTGGGCGGGGCGGAGTGGGTGCGCGGCACCACTTCGGTGCGCGTGGACGCCTTCGCCAAGCGCCTGGGCAACGTCCCCCTCCCCCCGCTGCCGGGCGACATCACCGAGGCCCCGGTGCTGGTGAACGAGGGCTTCGTGGCGGCGGACGGCGACGCGCGGGGCGTGGAGGTGCTGGCCCGCCACACGCGCGGCCGGGCCCTGTACTCGCTGGCGTACTCGCTCAACGACGTGAAGATGGAGGTGGGCGGCGTGCGCTACACCCCGCGCTTCGAGCGGCGGCACACCATGGACGCCGTGGCCTCGCTCCCCTGGGGGCGGCGCGGCGAGGTGAGCGGCCGCCTGGCGCTGGCCACGGGGCAGCCGTACACCCCGGCCACGGGCTTTGGGATGCCGCTGCGCTACGACCCCACCACCGGCGCCTTCGTGCAGTACGGCAGCGGCGGGTCGGTGCTCCTGGGCGAGCACAACAGCGGGCGGCTTCCCGGCTACTTCCGGCTGGACGTGGGCTTCCGGCGCTCGTACGAGCCGCGCATCTTCGGGCGCCCCACCACGGTGACCCCGTTCCTGCAGATCGTGAACGTGCTCAACACCCCCAACGTCCTCGCCGGCGTGCCGCAGGTGTACGGCGAAGCGGGGCCGCAGGTGGAGTACGCTCCTCAGCTTCCCATCCTCCCGACCATCGGATTCGAATGGAAGTTCTGACCCGCATCCTGGCCGCCGGCGCGCTGCTGGCGGCCACCGGGTGCTCGTTCCTGCGCGACCCCACGCCCGTGGAAGCCACGGGCGAGCAGCCGTCGGTGCACGCCGTGCTGGTGACCGGGTCAGACTCGGTCAAGCTCCTCCTGCAGCGCGTGGGCCCGCCCCACCGCGGCAGCGGCCAGCCCGTGAGCGCCCGCCCCATCACCGGCGCCGAGGTGACGCTGGAGACGGGGAGCCAGGGCGTGCGCCTGGCCGAATCGCCGTCCGCGCGGTGCGTGGCCGTGTCGCTGGGCGCCGCCAACCCGTCGGAGGCCCAGGGGTGCTACGCCGCGCTCCTTCCCGGCGGGGTGCGGCCGGGCGCCGCGTACTCCCTGCGCATCCGCCTGCCGGGCGGGGGCACCATCGAGGGGCAGGCCACGGCGCTCACGGCGCTGCGGCTGGAGTCGCACCCGGCGGGCACGCGCATCTTCGTGGGGAAACGCACCTACTCCGGGAACGACGAGTCCACGCACGTCCCGCTGCGGCTGCGCGGCGCGGAGGGTGCCCCGGGCGCGGCGGTGGAGTTCGTGCCCCGCGTGGTGTACTCGCGCGGGCAGGCGCTCACCCAGTTCTACTGCTCGGTGGAGTACCCGCGCGGCTTCGTGTTCCCCCGCGACCCGCAGGGCGACCTGTCCCTGCGCCTGTTCGGCGTCACCTGCACGCCGCGCACCCCCAACGGCACCCCGCCCGACCCGCAGTTCCGGGTGGACTCGGTGCGCGCCACGCTGCGGGTGGTGGCGTTCGACAGCGTCTACACCCGCTACGTCGCCATCCAGGAAGAGCAAGCGGTCTCCCAGCGCGAGGCCACCGCCGGCGTCACCGGCGCCATCGGCCTCTTCGCCGCCGCCGCCCGCGCGGAGAGCGAGGTGGTGCTGATCCCGAAGTGATTTTGGCTCACACGGAGACACAGAGGCACAGAGATCACTTCTTCTCTGTGCCTCTGTGTCTCCGTGTGAGATTGCCGTTGGCCGCCACGCCGCCTAGCTTGCCGGTGATACGCTGGTCCACACCCGCAAACAACGAGCTTCGATGATCCCATCGCTCGCCCGCGGCGCACCCGCGCTCGCGCTCGTCCTGGCCGCGTGCGGGGGAAGCCCCGGCGCGGAGACCGCCCCGTCGCCGGCCGCCCCGCGCAGCGAGAGCGCCGCCTTCGTGGTCACCATCGGCACGGACACGGTGGCGGTGGAGCGCTACACCCGCACCGCCACCACCCTTTCGGGCGAGGTGATCACGCGCAGCCCGCGCACCACCTCGCGCGTGTACACGGCGCAACTGCGGCCGGACGGCTCGGTGGCGCGGGCGGAGGTGACGGCGCGTCAGCTCACGGCGGCGCCCTCCGCGCCCCCCACCGTCACCACCGTGAGCTTCGCGGGGGATACGGCGTCCGTGCGCATCGTCCGCGGCGACAGCGTGCAGACGCAGCGGGTAGCGGCGGGCGCCAACGCCTTCCCGCTGGTGGGCGGCTCGTACGCCATCTACGAGCAGGCCATCATCCACGCCCGCGCCACGGGGGGCACGGCCACGCGCGTGCGCATGGTGGCCCTCGGCAACCCGCAGCCGGTCAACGTGGAGCTGCGCGGCGTGGCCGGCGACTCGCTCCAGCTCGTCACCCAGGCGGGCCCCGCCAGCGTGCGCACCGACGCCACGGGGCGCATCCTGGCCCTGAGCGCGCCGGCGAGCACGCTCAAGGTGGTGCTCCAGCGGCTCCCGTCGCTGGACGTGGCGGCGCTGAGCGCGTCGTTCGCGCAGCGCGAGGCGGCGGGGCGCGGCCTGGGCACCCTTTCCCCGCGCGACTCGGTGGTCTCCACGCTGGGCGGCGCGCACATCGTGATCGACTACAGCCGCCCGCTGCGGCGGGGGCGCCGGGTGCTGGGCGAGGTGGTGCCGCTGGACGAGGTGTGGCGCACGGGCGCCAACGCCGCCACCGCCCTGCGCACGGACCGCGACCTGACCATCGGCGGCGCGCGCGTCCCCGCCGGCGCCTACACGCTCTTCAGCCTCCCGTCCGCGAGCGGCTGGCAGCTCATCATCAACCGCCAGACGGGCCAGTGGGGCACCGAGTACCACGCGGAGCGGGACCTGGCGCGCATCCCCCTCCAGAGCCGCCCCGCCTCCCCGGCGGTTGAGCAGTTCACCATCCGCATCGACCCCCCGGGCACGCTCCGCATGCTCTGGGACGACTTCGAGCTGTCCGCGCCCATCGAAGTCCGGTAGTCTCACACAGAGACACAGAGGCACAGAGAAAAAACAACTTCTCTGTGCCTCTGTGTCTCTGTGTGAGACTTCTTGCTACGCGACTTCCACCCGGTTCCGCCCGTTGGCCTTGGCCTGGTACAGCGCACGGTCGGCGGAGCGGATGAGGGCGGCGGCGTCGGCGCCGTCGTCCGGGTACGCGGCCACGCCGAAGCTGGCGGTCATGGCGCGCGGGACCTCGGCGGTGGGGGGGAGCGTCGCCACCACGTCGCGGAGGCGCTCGGCCAGGCGCACCGCTTCCACCTTGGGCGTCTCGGGGAAGACCAGCGCGAACTCCTCGCCGCCGTAGCGGCAGGCGCTGTCGGTGGCTCGGAAGGTGTGGCGGACGACGCGGCCGATGCGCTGCAGCGCGTGGTCGCCCACCTCGTGGCCGAACTCGTCGTTGATGCGCTTGAAGTGGTCGATGTCCAGGAAGACCAGCGACAGCGGGCGGCCGTAGCGGTGGCCGCGCGCCAGCTCGGCGTTGAGCACCTCGTCGAAGCCGCGGCGGTTGTGGCAGCCGGTGAGGGGGTCCAGCGTGGCCTGGGCGCGCAGCCGGTCCAGCAGCTCCGCGTTGCGCATCGCCACCGCCGAAGAGTCCGCCAGGGCGCGCAGCAGCGCAAGGTCGTGCTCCTCGTACGGCGCGTCGGAAAGGCGGCGGCCCAGCAGCAGCACCCCGGCGCCGGCCTCGCCCAGGTCCAGCGGGGCCACCACCGCCACCTCGGCGGGCACGTGGTCGCGGATCTTGGCGTCGCGCGGGGGCACCAGCGGCGCCTGGCCCGGCGCGGCGATCTCGCGCACCACCTCGGCGGGGATGGCGCGGGCCACCAGCGAGCCGCGCGGCGAGCGCACGGCGCGGCAGGTGTAGTCTTCGCCGTCCGTCTGGTACAGGGCGGCCCACCAGGCAAAGAACACCTCGCCCACCGAGTCCAGCACCATCTTCACCGTCTCGTCGCCGCTGCGCACCACGGACAGGGTGCGCGCCACCTGCTGCAGCGCGTTGAGGTGGAAGCGGAGCTGGTCCAGCTCGCCGGAGGTGGCGGCGCGCTCCACCTGCAGCTCCCACACGCGCCCCAGCTCCCGCGCCAGCGCCTCGCGCACCGGCGCGGGAAGGGCGTGCGCCCTGGTCCCGGCCAGCAGCGTCCCCTCTCCGCCCGGCGCGGGAAAGGTGACCAGCGCGTCCATCCCCGCCCCCGTGTCGCCCACCGCCAGCGGCACGGGGCGGGTGGGAACGTGCAGCGCCACCCGGCACCCGGAAAGGCGCCGCACGGCATCCACGCATCCGCGCGCCACCTGCTCCGGGGTGCCGGTGAGCGGCACCTCCGCGAACGCCAGCACCACCTCGGCCGGGAGCACCGGCATGGGCGGAGCCTCCGGCGCAGCCGCGCCGAGCAGAAGGGAAGAAGTGGGCACGAGCCAGCCGGCGCGCGGAGGGAAGGGCCACGCCCGGAGGATGGGGCGCGAAAGGGACACCCGCCTCACGGCATCCTCCGTTCCACCCCGCGCACACATGCCGCCCCGATCCCGCAAACCACGCACCCGCAAGCACATACACGCCCGGAGCGGCCGCCCCGCGGCGCCGGCGCACCCCGCCCGGGCGGTGGAGAACGCCGTACCTCCTGCAAAATGCGGTCAGTCGCCGAAGGAAATCCCCAGCTGGCGCGCGGCCATCACCAGGTCCATGTCCATCGTGACCCGCTTCAGCTCCGAGATGGCCTCGGCGAGCGGCACCGAGGTCACGTTCTGGCCCTGCAGCGCCACCATCGTCCCCAGCCGTCCCTCGCGGATGCAGCGCACCGCCGCCGCGCCGAAGCGCAGCGCCAGGTTGCGGTCGTACGCCGTGGGCGAGCCGCCGCGCTGGATGTGGCCCAGCGTCAGGGTGCGCGCCTCCTTGCCGGTGAGCTCCTCCAGCTCCGCCGCCAGGCGGTCCGCGATGCCGCCGTAGCGGCCGGTGCTGTCCGCGTAGCTGGGCTCTTCGCCGCTGGCGCGGGCGCCCTCGGCGATCACCACGATGCTGAAGCGGCGGCCGTGGCGCTCGCGCTCCATGATCTTGGCGGCCACCTGGTGGGCGGAGTACGGCACCTCGGGAAGCAGGATGACGTCCGCCCCGCCGGCCACGCCGCTCTCCAGGGCGATCCACCCCACGTGCCGCCCCATCACCTGCACCACCATGATGCGCTGGTGCGCCTCGGCGGTGGAGTGCAGGCGGCCGATGGCGTCGGTGGCCACCTCCACCGCCGTCTGGAAGCCGAAGGTGAGGTCGGTGGCGCGCAGGTCGTTGTCGATGGTCTTGGGAACGCCGATCACCGGGAGCCCCTTGTTGCAGAGCTCGTTGGCGATGCTCAGCGACCCGTCGCCGCCGATGGCGATCAGCGCGTCGATCTCCATGGACCTGAAGGCGTCCACGATCTCCTGCGACCGGTCCACCGTGCCCCACGTGCCGTCCGGCTGGCGCACTTCCAGGCCAAAGGGGTTGCCGCGCGTGGTGGTGCCCAGGATGGTACCGCCCAGGTGGTGGATGCCGCGCACCGACTGCGCCGTGAGGGGAAAGATGCCAGGCTCGCCGTCTACCTGCCCCTCCAGCAGCCCCATGTAGCCGCGGCGGATGCCGAGCACCTCCCACCCCTCCTGCAGCGCCGCCAGGGTGGCGGCGCGGATCACCGCGTTGAGGCCCGGGGCGTCGCCGCCCCCCGTGTTGATGGCGATGCGGCGGATGCCGCCTGCTTGTTCACTCATGCCGTCTGCCGATTGCGGAGCGCGTGCGCCGCGGGGCCGCGGCACGAAGGTCCCTCAACTTACGGGGCTGCCGCGCCCGTGCAAGCGACGCTCCACCGGGTTGACAGCGCCGCGCGCCTCCCGGTATGCTGGGGGGCCCGCGGGCCGCCCGCCGGCTCGCCCCCCAACCGCAAGGAACGCAGATGGTTACGGAAGCCGAGGTGCGCAAGGCGCTGCGCAAGGTGAAGGACCCCGAGATGAAGCTGGACCTGGTGGTGCTCGGGCTGATCTACGGCATCGACATCCAGGGCTCGCACGTGGACGTCACCATGTCGCTGACCTCCCCGGGGTGCCCCGTGGCGGGCGACCTCCTGAAGCAGGCCCAGGAAGCCGTCGAGTCCGTCCCCGGCGTGGAGAGCGCCGAGGTGGAGCTCACCTTCTCCCCGCCCTGGACGGCCGACCGCATCCCGCCCACCATCCGGGCGGCGCTGGGGCTGTAGCGGCGGGGCTCACGCGGAGGCACTGACACGACGATGCGAGCGACGACGGTGGTGCGGGCGATCGGCTGGGGGAGCATGGGGTTCACCGTGGCCTCGCTCGTGGCCCCCCGGGCCCTCGGGCGGGCGATGGGGCTCGGCGACCGTACGCGGCTGGTGCGGGCGCTGGGTGCGCGCGACCTGGTCGTGGGCGCCGGCCTGGCGGGCGCGGACGATCCCGCGCCCTGGCTGCGGGCGCGGCTCGCGTGCGAGCTTTTCGACGCCGTGCTGCACGCGGGCGGCGCGGCGAGCGGGGCCTTCCACCGCAAGCGGGCCCTCACCGTCGCCGCGGGCGCGCTCGCGCTCGCCGGCCTGGAGCACGCCCTCCTTGACGCCACGGAGGCACGGAGATGAAGCCGCGCCTCCGTGTCTGTGTGTGAGGCCCGCGGCTTACCGCGCCAGCCCCGTGGCTCCCTGGCCGGAGCCGCCGCAGTCCAGGATCACCTGCTCCACCTCGTTCTTCAGCACGGGGTCCGGGTCCAGCCGCCTGGACCAGTCCGGGCCCTCGTCCAGCACCTGGCCGGGGATGTAGCGCATGTCCTTCCCCACCATGTCTTTGCGCTCGATGCGCTCGGCCTTCAGCTCCAGCGCTCCCGCCCGCCGGGTGGCCACTCGCACCACGTGCTCCAGCCGGTAGGTTGAGTAGCGGTCCGCGATGCGCAGAGCCTGAAAGGAGTCCCCGCCGCTAGCCACGGCTCCCGGAGCGAACCCCATCCGCCCGAGCGAAGCCTGTGCGCAGGAGAGCGCGTCGGCGGGCGCCGGAACGCTCCGGTGCACCGCGGAGGGCGCGCATGCGGCCGTCATCCCCAGCATCATCAACCCCGTCATTCTCACCCGCATAAGCGTCGCTCCTGTAGGTGGTTGAACGCGGAACGGCGAATCTCACACAGAGGCACTGAGGCACAGAGAAGAACTTCGTCTCTGTGCCTCAGTGCCTCTGTGCAACCTCGACTATCTGGCGGGAATCCGCAGGTGCAGGTACGCACCGTCGTTCCGCAGCGGGCGGGTCGTAGGGGCGCCTCGAATCTGCGCCCTGACGACAAGGAAGCGCTGCGACGTGCCATGCTGCACCAGACTAGCCTGCACGCGCTGATCGCTCACGGCCACGGGAACGGCGCCCGGCGCCAGGGTAGAGGAGGGATACCCGCCGGAGCCAATCGCTTCCAGGCCCTGCTGGCCGACGACTTCGACGCGAGGGCTGCTGGGAAACGTCGCGTCGACGGGAACCACGAACTCGCCGACCATGGCCTCCTGCACCCAGTGCTCGCCGGGCACGGTGTTGCTCGGGCTGCCCGCCGGACCGAACACCGTCTTCCACCTGCGCGGATCGCTCGCGTCGAAACGGTAGGACGCATCCTGCAGCATCAGCAGGTTCCACACGCCGTCAGCGCCGCGCCAAAAGATTGCCTCTGCCGGATGGATCTCGGGCCTGAAGCCGTGAATCGATTCTTGGACCCAGGCTCCGTAAGTGCAGATCTCCTGCGGCGGGCTCGCGAGCGGGATCGTCTGGGCGGCAGCGCGGCCGTCCGTGCGGAGATCACAGTGCGCACAGCGGAGCGGGTTGCTGGGAGACTCCAGCAGCGCCCGGGGCGGCGTCACCTCCGCCTCGATCTCAGTACGCCCCTCGGCATCATGGTGCCAGAACTTCGGCTCGAGATACTTCCCGGACTGATCGAAGAAACGGCTCAAGTTCGCCCGTACATGCTTCACCCGCTTCGCGCTCCTCGAGAGCACCTCCAGGCTCACCAACTGAGTATCCGTCGGCACTATCAGGAGGTTCCAGTCCATCTCGGCGGTGGGCTGCTTGCCGATGAACAGGTTGGCGATGCGAAGCTTTCCACAGGCAGTGCGCTTGTCGACGCGAGAGTCTACGGTCAATTGCGAGTCGGGGACCGTCACTACGGGAACCCAGTTGAGGCCGAACTTGGCGAGGAGCGAGGTGGACGCGTTCTCCTCGTCCGACTTCACGCGGCCCCAGAATGGGCTTACGTCGGGATGCGTCAGGTTCCGGAACGACGCTCCCTGCGCCGGGATCTGGGGCGACACCGCGGGAGGCGCCTTCGGGGGCGTCGGCCCCGACGGCGTGTAAATCGGTTTGTGGCATGCCGTCGTGACCAGAGTCAGCGCCAGGAATGCAACGGGTTTTCTCATCGTGCCTCTTCGTCGGGTAAACATCCGGATGTCGGCGTACAGGGCGTGTCTTCATCTGTTTGATGGACGCGCGCCGGCATATTCCCGCATTCCGGGTAAGCCGATCTCGAACGACACAGAGCCACAGAGAAGAACTTCATCTCTGTGCCTCTGTGTCTCTGTGTGAGTCCAGTCTTTAGATCTCCGCCGGCCACGCCCCGTCAAAGGCGACGACGCGGGCGAAGGCGGCTTCGCCGCCCTGGAACTTCCAGGGGAACACGCCCAGGATCAGGCGGCGGTTCTGGAGCTCGGGGGCGCTGATGTCGCCGCCCAGGTTCTCGATGTGCATGCAGTTCTTGTCGAACAGCTTGTTGTGCGTGAGCTGGTAGTCCTCGTCCGGGAAGAGGCGCGCCACCTCCTCGGCGCCGCCGAACTTCCGCTCGGCGGCGGCGCGCACGCGGTCGCAGTGGCCGTGCATCCCCTTGCCCAGGAAACGCCCGATGGGCAGGTCCATGGGATGGTCGGTGGAGACCACGTCCACGCCCCAGATGTGGATCTCCTTCTCCAGCAGCCAGGGCACCATGTCCGGGTGCGCGCCGGGGTGCATGTGGATGTACTTCTCCTCGTCCGGCTGGCTCCCCCACTGAGCGTGCCGGTGCCACCCGGTGTGCAGGAGGAGGATGTCGCCCTTTTTGACCTCCACGCGCGACTCGATCATCTCCGGCGTGTACACCGCCAGCTCGTCCATCTCGTCGCTCAGGTTCACGATCACCCCCGGCCCGCACAGCCACTCCATGGGGATCTGGTCGATGGTCATCCCCCCCGTCACGAAGTGGCGCGGCGCGTCCAGGTGCGTCCCCATGTGGTTGGAGGTCTGGATGTACTGCGCGTTCACCCCGTGCTCCGCCTTGCGCTTGATGTACTTCACCTCGAAGGGCGGATAGTACGGCCAGAAGGGGGCCTGCTCGTTGAGGGGCTGCGACAGGTCGTACACTTTCATCGGATCTCCGGGATGGCGGGGGTGAAGTTTGCTTCGGCGGCGGGCCGCATGAGCGCGCCGTAGGTGGCGAACGAGACGAGGGTGGCCGAGAACCAGGCCCCGTCGAAGAGGAACTTGAGCGACGGCGACAGGAGGCCCAGCAGCGCGACCGCCACCCCCGCCGCCAGCGCGGCCAGGGCGCGCGGGTTGACGCCGTTCGCGTAGCGGTAGGGGCCGTGCTCGTCGTAGAGGCCGCGCACGTCCAGCCGGCCGCGGCGCACCAGCAGGTAGTCGGCCAGGATCACGCCGCCCACGGCGCCCAGCAGGCCGCTGTAGCTGAGCAGCCAGCCCTGGTACACGTCCAGCAGCTTCCACGGGAAGATGAGCAGCCCCGCGACGGCCGCGATCATCCCGCCTGTGCGGAAGGTGATCCGCCGCGGCGCCAGGTTGGCGAGGGTGAAGGCCGGGGAGACGATGTTGGCCGCGATGTTGGTGGTCAGCGTGGCGACGGCGATCACCACCATGGACACGATCCCCACCCACGCGCTCCCCTGCTCGCGGGTGAGGCGGGCCACCAGCTCCACGGGGTTCCAGATGGCCTGGCCGTACACGATCACCGTGGCGCTGGTCACCGCGATGCCGATGAAGGCGAACAGGGGCATGGTGGTGAGCAGCCCCAGCGCCTGGCCCGCCGTCTGGTCGCGCTGGCTGCGGGCGTAGCGCGTGAAGTCGCTGATGTTGAGCGAGAGGGTGGCCCAGTACCCCACCATCGCCGTCACCCAGGGGAGGAACGCGCTTCCCGCCCCCGACCCGCCCGCCGAGAGCCCGTCCGCCTGGCGCAGCAGCGCGCCGAAGCCGCCCACCGCCGACGCCGCCCACCAGAGCAGCGCCAGCCCCGCCCCGATCAGCAGCGGCGCCGACAGCGTCTCCAGCCACTTGATGCCGTCCGTGCCGGCGTAGACGAAGTAGACGTTGACGGCCCAGAAGATCAGGAAGGCGAGGTACTCGGGCGTCGTGTGGCCCATGAACGCGGCGCCGCCGCCCAACCCGTTCCACGCCGGCCACAGGGTGCCCAGCAGGGCGTGGATGGCCAGCCCGCCCACCCAGGTCTGGATGCCGAACCACCCGCACGCCACCACCGCGCGCAGCACGGCCGGGACGTGCGCCCCGCGCGTGCCGAACGAGGCGCGCGCGTACACCGGGAAGGGGATGCCGTATTTCGTCCCCGGGTGCGCGTTGATGACCAGGGGGATCCAGACGATCAGGTTGCCCAGCAGCACGGCCAGCAGCGCCATGCGCCAGCTCAGCCCCGCCTGGATCATCCCGGCGGAGAGCATGTAGCTGGGGATGCACACGCTCATCCCCACCCACAGCGACGCGATGTGCCACATCGTCCAGGTGCGCCGCTCCGGCGGGGTGGGCGCGAGGTCCGCGTTGAGGAGCGGGCCGGCGGGGAGGTCGTGGGTCATGGAAAATGAGCCTCACACGGAGACACAGAGACACGGAGGAGTATCACGAGGCGCTCCTTGCGCGCTGGAAGGCGCGGGGGAGGACGCGGCCCACGAGCACTTCCACCAGCTGGCGGCGGTAGGCCGGGGAGGCGTGGATGTCGCCGGGGGGATCGATGTCGTTCTGCGCCGCCGCGTGGGCGGCGGCGCGGATGGCCTCGGCGGACGGGTGCTGGCCGGCGAGGGCGGCGGCGGCGCCGGCCGCGAGCACGGGTCCGTCGCCCACGCTGAGCAGGGCGATGCGGGCGGCGGTGCAGCGGCCCTCCGCGTCCACCTGCACGGACGCGGCGACGCCGGCCAGCGCGAAGTCGCCGTGGCGGCGCGAAAGCTCGTCGAAGGCGATGCCGGTGCCCGGCGCCGCGGCGGGGACCTCGATCTTCACCAGCATCTCGTCCGGCTCCAGCGCCGTGCCGAAGAGGCCGGTGAAGAAGTCGTCCGCCGCCACCACGCGCGCGCCGCCGGGCCCGCGCAGGTGGAAGCGCGCGCCCAGCGCCAGCATCACCGCGGGGATCTCGGCCGCGGGGTCCGCGTGGGCGATGCTGCCGCCCATCGTCCCCCGGTTGCGGATCTGCGCGTGCGCCACGAAGGGGAGCGTTTCCGCCAGGAGCGGGACGCTCGCGGCCACCATCTCGCTGCGCTCCGCCGTCCGCTGCCGCACCATGGCGCCGATGTGCACCCCGTCGGGCGTCTCCGCGATCTCGTCCAGGGCCGGCACGCGGTTGAGGTCGATGAGCACGGCGGGCGCGGCCAGGCGAAAGTTCATGGCGGGCACCAGGCTCTGGCCGCCGGCCAGGAGCTTGGCGTCGTAGCCGTGCTCGGCCAGCAGCGCCAGGGCGCCCTCCACGCTGTCCGGGCGATGGTAGGCGAAGGCGGCGGGCTTCACGGCGCGGCGTCCACTCGGGCGGCGAGGCGCGCCTCCAGCTCCTTGTTCAGCGCGTCCAGGCCCTGACGCGTCACCATCCTGGCCACCTGGTCCAGCAGCCGCTGCCCCACGCCCGCCACCTTGCCGCCCACGGCCAGGTCGGCGCGGTAGCTCATCTTCGTCCCGCCCTCCACCTCGTCCAGCTTCACCGTCGCCTGGCCGCGCGTGAAGCCGAGCGCGCCCTTGCCCTCCACGTGCATCACGTAGCTGGCGGGCGGCACCCGGTCGGCCAGCGTCACCTTGAGCGTCCACTCCGCCGCCGTCACCGGGCCCACGCCGATGCGGATGACGCCCTCGTAGACCCCGTCGCCGGTCAGGTGCAGCTTGCGCGCGCCGGGCATGGCCTTGGCCAGCACCTCGGGGTCCTGCAACAGGTCCCACACGGTCTGGCGCGGACCGGGGAAGGTGTGCTCGCCGTCTACGATCATCGGTGGGGCGGGTTCAGGGAAACTGCGGGCTCACACAGAGACACAGAGACACAGAGACACAGAGAAACAGAGAGACAGTCGGCGGCGATGTCCGGGAGCGAATGAATTCGCCGCTGGACGCACGCGAAGACCGCCTTCGCGGTCTGTGCCTTCCGCCGGGGGTGGACCATACAGTCCGCGCAGGCGGACTTCGTGTGGTTCCAGCGGCGAATTCATTCGCTCCTGGGGGGGAATTCGCGCCAATCAGGCACGCTCCGGTCCGCGAACACCCGTCATCAGTCCGCCGCCAGCGCCTCGTCGCTCTTTAGAGGAACGGGACGGGCTTCGCGCAGCAGCTCCCACAAGCGGTTGGGGCTCAGGGGGATCTCGCGGATCTCCAGGGCCAGGTGGGGGAGCGCGTCTTCCACCGCCTGCGCGAAGACGGCGCCGGTGGGGATGCAGCCGGCCTCGCCCACGCCCTTGAGGCCCAGCGGGTTCAGGGGCGCGGCGGTCTCGCGGTGGGCCATCTCCACGCGCGGCACGTCCAGGGCCGTGGGGAGCAGGTAGTCCGCGAAGGAGGCGTTCATCAGCTGGCCCCCTTCGTCGTACACCAGCTTCTCGTAGAAGGCGTTGCCGATGCCGTGCGCCACGCCGCCCTGCACCTGGCCGGCCACGATCACCGGGTTGATCAGCTTGCCGCAGTCGTGCACCACCACGTAGCGGTCGATGCGCACCATCCCCGTGTCCGGATCCACCTCGACGACCATGGCGTGGACGCCGCTGGCCGTGCTGCCGTGGTCCGGGCCGAAGTAGGCCGTGGCCTCCAGCCCCGGCTCCGTGCCCGGCACCACGGCGCCGCGCAGGGGGTTGGCGTGGCCGGCGAGCTGGCCGAAGGTGATGGAGCGCGACGGGTCCGCGATCACGCGCACGGTGCCACGCTCCAACTCCACCTCGTGCGGCTCCACGCCCAGCACGCGCGCGCCTACTCCCAGCACCTTGCCGCGCACCGAGAGGGCGGCCTCGTGGCAGGCGCTCCCCGCCACCACCGCCCCGCGCGACGCAAAGGTGCCCGTGCCCCAGCCGAACTCGCGCGTGTCGCCCGTCACCACGTGCACGTCGCTCACGTCCACGTCCAGCACCTCGGCCACGATCTGCGCGAAAGCGGTGTAGTGGCCCTGGCCCTGCGTCCCCAAGCCCGTCGCCACGCGCACGCGGCCGCTGGGCTCCACCGTGACGCGCGCGCCCTCGTACGGCCCGATCCCCGTGCCCTCCACGTACGACACGATCCCCATCCCGATGAAGCGCCCCTCCTCGCGCAGCCGCGCCTGCTCGCGCCGGAACTCGTCGCGGCCCACGATGTCCAGCGCGGCCTCCAGCGCGGGGGCGTAGTTGCCGCTGTCGTAGTAGAGGGGCGCGAAGTCCTGGAAGAGGATCTGGAAGGTGTGCGGGAAGACGTCCTCGCGCAGGTAGTTGCGGCGGCGGATCTCGTGCGGCGTCAGCCCCAGCTCGCGCGCGGCGATGTCCAGCAGGCGCTCCATCACGAACACGCCGTGCTGCCGCCCCGCCCCACGCACCGGCGTCACCGTGACGGTGTTGGTGAACACCGCGCGGAACTCGCTGTGGTACGCCGGCACGTCGTATGGCCCCAGCAGCGTGCACTGGCTGTTGATGGGCACCGTGAGGCCGTACGGGTCGTACGCCCCCGTGTCGTGGAAGAAGAAGTCGCGCACCCCCAGGATCTTGCCGTCCCGCGAGAGCGCGATCTCCGCGTCGTGGATCTGCGAGCGCTCCTGCGTGGTGGCGAAGAAGTTCTCCTGGCGGTCCTCGGCCCACTTCACCGGCCGCCCCAGGCGCATGGCGGCCCAGGGAACGAGCACCTCCTCCGGGTAGAACATCATGATCTTGGGCCCGAACCCGCCCCCTACGTACGGCGCCACCACGCGCACCTGTGACTCCAGCAGCCCCAGCATCCGCGCCAGCCCGTTGCGGATGGGGATGGGCGCCTGCGTCGTGTCCCAGACGGTGAGCTCCTCCGCCCGGGCATCCCAGCGCGCCACCACCGCGCGGTTCTCCATGGCCGCCGCCGCGCCGCGGTCGTAGTGGAAGCGGCGGTTGATGACCAGCTCCGCGCCCTTCTTCGCCTCCTCGTAGTCCCCGTGCCGCTGCGCCACGTGCGCGGCCAGGTTGGTGCCGAGCTGGGGGTGGATGACGGGCGCGTCCGGGGCGAGCGCCGCCTCCAGGTCCACCACGGGATCGAGCGGCTCGTACTCCACCATCACGTCGGCGGCGGCGTCTTCGGCCAGGTAGCGGCTCTCGGCGATCACCATGGCGATGGCCTCGCCCACGTGCCGCACGCGGTCCCTGGCCAGCGGCACCTGCGACGCCTGGTTGAAGACGAGCCCTTCCACGGGCGGCGGCGGCACCAGGAGGGGCCCGGGCTGCCAGTAGTCGCCCAGCATCTCCGCGGTGATGACGGCCGCCACGCCGGGGCGCGCCAGGGCGGCCGCGGTGTCCACGCCCAGGATCAGCGCGTGCGCGTGGTCGCTGCGCACGAACGCCACGTGCAGCATCCCATCCAGGTGCACGTCGTCCACGAAGAGCGCGTTGCCGGTGAGGAGGCGGCGGTCTTCGTTGCGCACGGGCGACGAGCCCACGTGGCCGCGGCTCACCGGGCGCGCTCCGCCGCGAGCTGCACGGCTTCCACGATGTTCTGGTAGCCGGTGCAGCGGCACAGGTTGCCGGAGAGCGCTTCGCGGATGGCGTGCTCGTCCGGCGACGGCTCGTCGCGCAGGAAGGGAAGCATGGACATCAGGATCCCCGGCGTGCAGAAGCCGCACTGCAGCCCGTGCGCGTCGCGAAAGGCCTCCTGCAGCGGGTGAAGGGTGCCGTCGGGCGAGGCGAGCCCCTCCACGGTGCCCACCTCCGTGCCGTCCGCCTGCACGGCGAACACCAGGCACGAGCGCACGGCCTCGCCATCCATCAGCACCGTGCACGCGCCGCAGACGCCGTGCTCGCACCCCACGTGCGTGCCCGTGAGGCGCAGGTCGTGGCGCAGGAAGTCGCTCAGCAGCAGCCGAGGCTCCACCGTGCGCCGGTACTCGGCGCCGTTGACCGAAACGGAGATCTCCACCGGTTGCTGCATGTGCGCCGGGGACAGGATGGGAGGGAGGTGCCTACCGGGAACAGATAGACCGCGCGCGGCGGCGTGGCAAGAGCATCACGGGAAATGATGCGCGGCGCGGGTCGGGCGCCTACCTTGAAACGCGATCTCGCACCGCGCGGAGACACTCTCTGGCGGCGTCGGCCCGCCGGGGGATGAATCCCCCGGCTGCAACTACGGGAAGCCCGCTGAAGCGGGCTCCGTAGCCGGACCCATGCGAGCCCGCTTCAGCGGGCTTCCCGTGGTCCCAGCGGGGGGATTTATCCCCTCGCGCGGCGGGGCGAACCAGCCCCGGTTGTTCCTGAGCATACCTCACCCCTCCCACCCGAGGAACCATGGCCCTTTCCGGCGCTCCGCCCATCGTCGCCCGTGCCGAAGCGGCAGCGGGACGCACCTGCATCGTGGCCGACGAAGGCACCTTTTCGTACGCGGAGCTGCTGGAGGCGTCGGGGCGGGTGGCGGCGGCGCTGCTGGACGGGCGCGCGGATCTGGAGGGGGCGCGTGTCGCCTTCCTGGCGCCGCCGGGGTGGGATTACGTGGCCGTGCAGTGGGGGGTGTGGCGCGCGGGTGGCGTGGCGGTGCCGCTCGCCGTGTCGCACCCCGAGGCGGAGCTGGAGTACGTGGTGCGGGATGCGGACGCGGAGATCGTGGTAGCGCACCCCGACCTCGCGGCGGCGCTGCGGGGCGTGGCGGAGCGCAACGGGCGGCGCTTCCTGCTGGCGGGCGAGGCGCTCGCGGCCGAGCCCGCGCCCCTGCCCGGCGTGGACGAAGAGCGGCCGGCGCTCATCATCTACACCAGCGGCACCACCGGGCGGCCGAAAGGGGTCGTGTCCACGCACGCCAACCTGCGCGCGCAAGTCACCACGCTGGTGGACGCGTGGGGGTGGACGGCGGAGGACCGCACCCTGCTCGTGCTGCCGCTGCACCACGTGCACGGCATCGTCAACGTGCTGTGCTGCGCGCTGTGGTCCGGCGCCGTCTGCGAGATCCTCCCCCGCTTCGACGCGGACGAGACGTGGCGCGCCATCGAGAGCGGCCGGCTCACGCTGTTCATGGCCGTGCCCACCGTCTACCGCCGCCTGATCGCCGCGTATGACGAGGCGGACGACGAGCGGCGCGCGCGCATGGTGGCGGGATGCAGGCGGATGCGGCTGATGGTGTCCGGATCGGCCGCGCTCCCCGTGCAGATGCTGGAGAGGTGGCGCGAGATCAGCGGCCACACGCTCCTGGAGCGCTACGGGATGACGGAGATCGGCATGGCGCTCTCCAACCCGCTGGAGGGCGAGCGGCGTCCCGGCTCCGTGGGCCTGCCGCTTCCCGGCGTGGAAACGCGGGTGGTGGATGATGAAGGCCGCCCGGTTCCCCCCGGCACGCCGGGCGACCTGGAGATCCGCGGCCCCAGCGTCTTCCACCAGTACTGGCGCCGCCCCGAGGCCACCGCCGAGTCCTTCCGCGACGGCTGGTTCCGCACCGGTGACGTGGCGGTGGTCGAGGATGGCTACTACCGCCTCCTGGGCCGCCGCAGCGTGGACATCATCAAGACGGGCGGCTTCAAGGTCTCCGCCCTGGAGATCGAGGAGGTGCTGCGCGAGCACCCGGCCATCGGCGAGTGCGCGGTGGTGGGGATCGACGACGAGGAGTGGGGCGAGCGCGTGTGCCTGGCCGTGGAAGCCACGGGCGACCTCCCGCCCCTCCCCGAGCTGCAGGCGTGGGCCCGCCAGCGCCTGGCCCCCTACAAGCTCCCCCGCGACCTCCGCCTGGTCGACTCCCTTCCCCGCAATGCCATGGGCAAAGTCGTCAAGCCGGAAGTCGCCAAACTGTTCGCGCGGTAGGGGCTTGGCTCGTGCTGACGGCGGGCCCTCACCCCCCCGACCCCCGCTCTCCCGATAACGGGAGAGGGGGGCGATTTCCACGCATCTGCCCGTCACTGAGCCGTTGGCGCCGCCGCGGCCCCGAGAAAAGCCAAATCACCGGCCTGTACCGAAGATGCGCCCCCCCTCGCCCAGCTGTTTGGGAGAGGGGGGGCGGGCGGGTGAGGGCCCGCCGGCGCGCGCCCGAAGTGGTCCCCTCTCCCACGCAGTTTGTGGGAGAGGGTGGCGGCTCTCAGGCCGCCGGGTGAGGGCGCCCCCGCCTACGCCCCCGGCATGAACCGGGACCTCGCCTGCAGCAGCGCCTCCTCCGCCTCCCCCACCGAGCCGTCCGCCAGCGCACCGGCGGCGCGCGACAGGCTTTCGCGGGCCTGCTCCAGGATGGGGCGCGGGATGCCGTCCTCGATGCGCGCCGTGCGCCACGTCTCCCCCTCCAGCGCCCCCCGCGCGTCGTTGACGCGGCCCTCGCGCAGGTTCATCAACAGCTCGTCGATCCAGCCGACGAGGTTTGCGGTGGCCTGCGAGCCGGTGAAGATGGAATGCGGATCGGACCCCTGGTCGCTCATCCTCGCTCCTCGCTGGAGAACCTGGGCGGCAGCCCGACCGGGCGGAGCCGCTGCACCACCGACGCCGCCGCCAGCGCCCGCTCCTCCCCCCGCGGCGGCCCCACGATCTGCAGCCCCACCGGCATCCCCTCCGCGTCCAGCCCCGCAGGGACGGACGCCACGGGGAGCCCCGTGAGGCTGAGCACGAAGGTGGGCGCGATCCAGTCCACGTACGTCTCCATCTCCCGCCCGCCCACCGTGCGCGGGAAGTTCTCCTCCACCACGAAGGGCGGCACCGCCATGGTGGGGGTCAGCAGCAGGTCGTACTCGGTGAAGAAGGAGCGGAAGCGCTCCCAGATGCGCCGCCGCGCGCCCTCCGCGGCCCCCAGCGACTCCACCGTGGTGGCGAGGCCGGCGCGCACGTTGTTGGCCACGTTGGGACCGAAGTGCTCCAGCTTGTCCAGGTGGGGGTGGAGCTGGGATACGAACCAGAGCCCGCGCAGCGCCAGGAAGGCCGGGCGGCCGTAGGCGAGGTCCAGCTCGATCTCGTCCACCGTGGCGCCCGCCTCGCGCAGGGCCAGCGCCCCCTCGCGGCACACGCGCTCCACCCCCGCGTCGATGCCGATCCCCGCGATGTCGGGGCAGTAGGCCACCCGCAGCCCGCGCGCCTCCGCGGCGCGGACGGCGGCGGCGAAGTCGCGCCCCTCCACCGGCTGGGCGAGCGGGGCGCGGTCGCCGGCGCCGGCCGCGGCCTGCAGCCCCAGCGCCACGTCTTCGGCGCCGCGCCCCATCACCCCCGTCACCTGCATCGTGTCCCACATGAAGTCCTGCGGCCAGGTGGGTACGAGGCCCACGGAGGGGCGCAGCCCCACCACTCCGCAAAAGGATGCGGGGATGCGCAGCGAGCCGCCCAGGTCCGTGCCCTGCGCCAGCGCGAACATCCCCGTCGCCAGCCCCACGGCCCCGCCGCCCGTGGAGCCGCCCGCGCTGCGCTCCGGGTTCCAGGGGTTGCGCGTGCGGCCGAAAACGGGGTTGAAGGTGTTGCCGCCCGCGGCGAACTCCGGCGTGTTCGTCTTGCCCACGATCACGGCCCCGGCGGCGCGCAGGCGCTCCACCACCTGCGCGTCGTGCTCGGGCACGTGGTCCGCGAAGAGCGGCGACCCGTAGGTGGTGCGCACCCCCGCGACCTCGGTGACGTCCTTGATCCCCACCGTCACCCCCGCCAGCGGCCCCACCTCCTCGCCGCGCGCGATGCGCGCTTCCAGCGCCGCCGCCTCTTCCCGCGCGCGCGGGTTGAGCGTCACCACCGCGTTGAGCTCGGGGTTGAAGCGCTCGATACGCGCCATGCAGGCATCCAGCACGTCCACGGGCGAGAGCTCCCGCGCGCGCACCCTTCGGGCGACCTCGGCGGCTGAAAGCAGGGCGAGCGAATCGTCGGGCATGATGGGCGGGTGAAAGGGTTTCCGGCAGAGTAGCGCGCGTGCCAACGAACGGCAATCTCACACACAGGCACAGAGAGGCTATATCCACGCGCCGTCCGTGAAGAGCTCGCCGCGCTGGAAGCGGTCCGCGGCCAGGGGGGCGATGGGAAAGGTGGAGCAGCGGCCGTCGGCGGCCAGCTCGGCGACGGCGAGGCCGGTGGCGGGGGCCAGCATCAGGCCGTGCCCGCTGAAGCCGGCGGCGACGATGAAGCCGGGGAGCGCGGGGTGCTCGCCGAGGATGCCGTTCTGGTCCGGCGTCATCTCGTACAGCCCGGCCCACGCTTCGGCCACGGAGTGCACGCGCGCGGCCGGGTAGCGGCGCGCGAGCACCGGCAGCATCTCGCCCTCCAGGCGCCCGTGGTCGCACTCGAAGTTCTCGCCCGCGGGCTCGTCCTCGCGCGAGCGGCCGATCACCAGGCGCTGGGGGTCGCCGGGGGCGCGGGGGTCGTCCAGGCGCCAGTGCGTGCCGTCCGGGTCGAAGATCATGGGGATGCGCGAGGGGAGCGGCTCGTGGAGTTGCAGGCGGAACAGGTGCTGGCGCACGGGGGTGATGGGGAGCGACAGCCCCGCCGCGCTCCCCACCGCCGCGGCGTAGGCCCCGGCCGCGTTCACCACCACGGGCGCCGCGACCGAGCGCTCGCCCCGCGCCGTCTCCATGCGCACCCCGCACACGCGCCCGCCGCTCCGCTCCACCTCCACCACCGCGCCGTGCACGTACTCCGCCCCCGCCGACTGCGCCAGCGCGCGCAGGCCGGTGAGCACTTCGCGGGGGTCCAGGTAGCCGTCCTCGGGGCCGAATACTCCCAGCTCGATGTCGCCCGTCTCCAGCCCCGGCACGTGCGCGGCGACCTGCGCGCGTGTCCAGCGCTCCACGCGGGCGCCGCTGGCCCGCTGCGCCTGGAAGCGCCGCTCCAGCGCCCCCGCCCCCGCCGCATCGGCCAGGAACAGGTAGCCGCGCTGGCGGAACCACGCCCGTGACGCATGCCCCGCGGCACGCGTCAGCTCGTCGAAGCGGCGGTAGAACTCCACGCTGTGGCGGGCCATCGCCACGTTGAGCGCGGAGCCGTACTGCTGCCGGATGCCGCCGGTCGCCAGGCGCGAGGATGCGCGGGCGTAGGTGGGATCGCGCTCGGCCACCACGACACGTGCGCCGGGGAGCCGCTGGCGCAGGTGAAGCGCGCTGCTCGATCCCACCACCCCGCCCCCCACCACGACCACGTCCGCCGTCTCGCGCATGATTCTTCTCTCTGTGTCCCTGTGCCTCGGTGTGAGCCCATGCCGTTCTCCAGCGGCCCCGATCTTGAAACAGTTGGATCACGGGACCGGCGAATCGCTTGCGGAGAGCGGCGAACCGGCCCACCTTTGCGGCAAACCCGTAATTCTGCCCGGGCGCGGTGCGCGCCGGGTCCCTACGACAAACGGCAAACCCGGCGAAAGCCGGCGACGCAAAGCTACGAGGCTAAAGCCGCTCGCACGAGCCGCCATGCCAGTCGGGCCGCCGAACAGGTGATCGCCATGCGCGCACTCACTTCCCGCCCCGCGCCTCCCGCCCCGCCGCGGGGGTCCGTCCCATGAGCACCCCCACGTCACAGGCGCGGGGGATCGTCCAGTTTCTGGTCACCCCCATCGACGGCCTGCTGGACGGAGTGGTCCACCGGCTGGGAGCGTCGGCGGCCGGCTTCGTCGCGGGGGTGCCCGACGCGGAGCTCCACGGCGACACGGGCGCGCCGGACCAGGCGCGGCTCGCCGGGGTGCTGGACGACCTGCGCCCCTACATCCAGGAGGTGCTGGACTCGGGAGAGGCGCGCTACCTGTCGCTGGCGTCGCCCGAGGCCGCGGTGGCGCTGGTGCCGGTGCCGTGCGGGGGCGACGAGCCGCTGGGGTGCCTGGCCGCGCTGAGCCGCCGCGGGTGGTCCGCGCCGGAGCGCGTGGCGCTGGAGTGCATGGCCGACGCGGCCGCCGCCCGCATCTCCCGCTCGCGCGCCGAGCACCGCGTGCGCATGCTGGAGGGCGCGCTGCGGGCGGCCGAGCTGGGCGTCACCATCGCGGACGAGCGGGGCCGCATCGTCTACGCCAACCCGGCCGAAGCGCGGATGCACGGCTACGAGGTGGAGGACCTGTACGGCCGCGAGGCCCGCTCCCTGGCGCCGCCCGAGCTGTGGAGCCCCTCCGCGGGGGTGCCGCGGCGCGCGGGGCGCTGGGCGCGCGAGCGCACCAACGTGCGCAGCGACGGCACGCGCTTCCCCGTGCGGCTCTGCTCGGACGCCATCGTGGACGACGAGGCGGGGCCGCTGGGGCTCGTCACCTGGTGCGAGGACCTGACGGGCGCCGGGCGCGACGCCCCGGAGGTGCCCGCCACCGACCGCGACGCGCTTACGGGTGTGCTGGACCGCGCGGCCTTCATGCGCCGGCTGCAGCTCGCCTGTGCCGCGCGGGTGGAGCCCAGGAGCGCCGAGTTCGCGCTGCTCTTCGTGGACCTGGACCGCTTCAAGGCCGTGAACGACCGCCACGGCCACGCCGCGGGCGATGCGCTGCTGGGCACGGTGGGGCGGCGCCTGGCCGCCTGCGTGCGCCCCACGGACACGGTGGGCCGCGTGGGGGGCGACGAGTTCGCGGTGCTCGTGCACGGCGCCCGGCGCGAGGCCGACGCGGTGCCGGTGGCGCAGCGCATCCAGCGCACCCTGTCCGCGGCCGCCCCCGTCGGCGCCCTGGAGGTCCACCCCTCGGCCAGCATCGGCATCGCGCTCAGCTCCGAGTGCGAGAGCGCCGAGGAGCTGCTGGCCTGCGCGGACCTGGCGATGTACCGGGCCAAGGCGCTGGGCCCCGGCCACTACGGCTCGGCCGACGCCGCGCTGCGCACCCACGACTCGGCGGTGGGCGCCCTGGAAGACGACCTGCGCCGCGCCATCGACGCGGACGAGCTGGCGCTCCGCTTTCAGCCCATCGTGTCGCTGGAGCACGGCGGGCTGGTGGGGTTCGAGGCGCTGGTCCGCTGGGACCACCCGGAGCGCGGGCTGCTGGGGCCGCAGGCGTTTCTCCCGGTGGCGGAGCGCAGCGAGCTGATCGTGGACATCGACCGCTGGGTCCTCCGCGCCGCCGCCCGCCAGCTCCGCGAGTGGACGCGGCGCTACCCCGCCCCGTGCTGCCCGTCCGTGAGCGTCAACTTCTCCGGCCGCCACGTGGTGCGCCCGGACGTGGTGGAGCACACGCGCGACGTGCTGCGGGAGTTCGGCCTGGAGCCCGGCCAGCTCACCGTGGAGGTCACCGAGACCTCCATGGTGGATGATGCCGAGGCGGCCGCTACCACGCTTACCCGGCTGCGCGAGCACGGCGTGCGGCTGGCGCTGGACGATTTCGGCACCGGCTACTCGTCGCTCGCCTACCTGCGGCAGCTCCCCTTCGACGTGCTCAAGATCGACCGCTCCTTCGTGCAGCGGGTGGGCCACGCCTCGCCCGACCGAGCCATCGTGCGCAGCGTGGTCGCCCTCGCCCACACCCTCGGCCTTTCCGTCACCGCCGAGGGCGTGGAAACGCGCGAGCAGGAGAGCTCCCTCCGCTCGTTCGGCTGCGAGCACGCGCAGGGCTTCCTCTTCGCGCAGCCGGTGACCGCCGCCGTCGCCGCGGGTTGGATCGAACGCCGCTAAAAAATGGGCTCACACAGAGACACAGAGGCACAGAGATACGTTTTTTCTCTGTGCCTCTGTGTCTCTGTGTGAGCCCCTGTTTTTACCGGAGGAGGAGCGACGCCACGATCACGCCGATGGCCACCGCGGCCACCGTGTACCAGAAGTTGCTCCCCATCTGCTGCTCGCGCTCGCCGCGGGCGGCCTCCGTGGTGCGGATCGTCTCGTCCATCTGCTGGTCGCTCACGCGGAGCGACGGGCGCTCGGCGGCCGCGGGCTCCGCACGGGAGGCCGGGGCTTCGACGGCCCGGACCTCGCGGGCCGGGGCGGCGTCGACAAACGGCTTCTCGATCTGCTGCGCCGCCGCGGGGGCGGCGCAAAGGGCGAGCACTGCGGCGGTCCAGAGCACCTTGCGCATGGAATCCTCCCGGAGATGGAAATGCACTCACCGCTCGCCGTTCGGGAGCGGGCCCGCAAAGCTATGCAAGCTCCGTGCGTCGCCGCTCACACCGCCACCGGCCGCGGCAGCGGGGGCGGCCCGCCTCCCGCACTTCCGTCGCGCGGGGCTCCCCGCCCCGGCACGCGGCGCAGGATCCACCACGACGCGAGCAGCGTCACCGCCGCCACCACGACCAGCAGCGGAAGGCCGCCGTGCGCGCGCACCCACGCCACCACCGCTGCGTCGTCCGCCCCGCTCCCGGAGACGCCGGCCAGCAGGGAGATCAGGAGGTTGTTGGCCGCGTGCAGCGCCATCCCCAGCCACACGGAGCCGGTGCGCACCACCAGGAACCCCGCCGCCAGGCCGAACACGAAACGGTTGGGGAGCCCCACCGTCTGCGCGTGGGCCAGCGCAAAGAGCGCGGCCGACCCCACCACCGCCGCGCGCACCCCCCAGCTCGACTCCAGCCGGCGCTGCATCCACCCCCGGAAGGCGACCTCCTCGGTCACCGGCGCCAGCACCACGGCGCCCACCACCAGCGGGAGCCATCCCCAGGGCCGCCGGGCGTACTCCTCCAGGAAGGTGGTGTCCGGGCTCTCCACGCCCAGGTACATCATCATGACGAGCAGGGCGAGCTGCGCCGTGAGCAGGGGGACCGCCGCCGCGAGCACCCGCCCCGCTCCGGGCCCCGGCCGGCGCAGCCGTGCCTTCGCCAGCCGGCGCATGCGCGCCACGCCCCGCCCGCGAAACCCGTGCATCCACAGGAACGCCGCCGCCACCAGCGGCATCCACACCGTCGCGGCGAAGGGATGCACGGGAATGGCGATGGGGAGCACGCTCAGCACGTTCCACAGCGAGAAGAGGAGGAGCAGGCCCAGGATGCCGAGGAAGGTGCGCATGTGCAGCGATGTGAGTGTTCAACCCCGGGGCCTCACACGGAGGCACAGAGGAACTTCAGGGGCGATCCGCCGACCGGGCCAGCTCCACGACGACGCGAGAGAGCCGCGCGTAGTCGCCGCGGAAGTGGTGGCCGCCGCGCAGCTCCACCACGTCCGCGCCGGAGGTGGCCATCTCCGGGCAGGCGCCCTTGCCGTCGCCCTGGCCGTGGACGCAGAGCACGCGGGTGCCGCGCAGCTTCTCCAGCTCCGGCCGCACGGCCAGCGACGGCGCGGAGGATGTGGTCCACCACTGCGGGACGCGGAACTCGAAGACGGCGTCGTGCGCCAGCGCCAGCAGCGCCACCGCCCTCACCCGCCCGCGCGCCTCCACGGAAAGGCGGTTGAGGAGGAAAGGAGCGACATCCGCTCCCATCGAGTACCCCACCACCACCAATCGGTCGCGCCCCCAGAGAGCGCCGTAGTGGCGGATGACGAGCTCCAGGTCGCGCGCCGCCTCGTCGGGGGTGCGCGGCGACCAGTAGTATGACGTGCTGTGCCACACCACGGCGGGGATGCCGGCGCCCTGCAGGTCGTCCGCCAGCCGGTTCGCCAGCCCCGCCGTCGCCCCGTCGCCGGAGAGGAGCACGGCCAGCGCCTCCCCGCGCGCTTCCACGGGATACGCGCGCAGGGGAAGGGTGCGCGGAGCGCCGCCGGGCGCGGGAAGGGCCACACGCGCGCACCCCGCCGCCGCTGCGAGCAGGGCGGCCGCGGCGGCACGCACGGCCTTCACGCGGAAGCCGAGCCCCCGATGCGGCGGTTGAAACCGCGGCAACGACAGCACGAAGCCCGCCTCCGCGGACTGGGCCCTCGGCTCCAGCGGGAATCCCGTGGCCGCCGCCCGGGGAGTTCGTGCAGTCGTTGCGAGTTCTTGTGCAATTTGTCCCTGGGAAGACCAGACGGAGCGGTGTGGGCGCACTCCAGGAATCCGATCAGGCCTTCCGTGCGGCACGCCACACGGCTCGCGAAATCTCGAAGCGCACCTCACCGCCGGACTGCTCGCCGGCGGCGGCCCACCCGGCCCTGCGGTAAAACCGCTCGGCGCGTGTGGCCGGATCGGTGCTCAGCCAGACGCGTTCGGCGCCGGAGCCGAAGAGCCAGTCCAGCATCCGGTCGTGGAGCGCACGGCCGATGCCGCGGCCCTCGTGCGCGGGATCCACGAACAGCGCCCAGATGTTGGAACGCGAAAGATCGGCAACCGCGGATCCGGCCATCCGGCTCCCCACCTCGGCAACCCACCCGCGCCCGTTCTCCAGGACCATCGCCCGGTAGTGCTCCGGCTGGATCAGCGACGGATCGGCGAGCCGGTTCTCGAGGACGCTCATGCGGATGCGATGCATCTCGGCGATGTCGGCCGCGGTGGCCGTGCGAACGCGCATGCTGGGAGTGCCGCTGTGTGGAAGGAACGTCGCCGCGCTGGCGGCGTCCGCCCCGTATCGCCCCGCGCCTTCACGGCTCGCCTCGTGGTGAACCCCACCCTCGCGAAAAAGAACGCCTCCGCCCTGGTTCATTCCCCCCCACGCCCGCGCCGCGCGAAGATGCCGCGGTAGCCGCCGGCGATCAGGGCGGAGACGTCGGCCATCACGCGGGCCAGCGCCAGGCCGCCGGGGTAGGCCAGGTAGCGCGGCTCCCACACGGGATGGAACTTCTCCTTGTAGCTGCGCAGCCCCTGGAAGTTGTAAAAGGGCTCCCCCTGCTCGAAGAGGAAGTGCCCCACCCGCGTCCACATCGGCGCGACGGCGGAGACCTCCAGGCCGGAGAGGGGAGCCATCCCCAGGTTGAAGCGGCGGAAGCCGGACTCCTTCCCCCAGAGGATGAGCTGCAGGAGGAGCATCTCCATGATGCTGCGCGGCGCGTCCCCGCGGTAGCGCATCAGGTCCACCGAGAGCTCCTCGCCGCCGGGGCCGGGCCACACCGTGGCGAACGCCACGACCCGCCCCTCCGCCTCCACCACGGCCACGGGAAAGCGCATCACGTACTCGGGGGCGAAGAAGCCCAGCGAGAACCCCTTTTCCGACGCGCGCTTGTGCGCCAGCCACCCCGCCGACACCTCCGCGAGCTGCGGGAGGAGGGCGGGCACCTCCGGCACGGGGACCACGCGAAAGGTCATCCCGCTGCGCGCGAAGCGGTTGAGCGCCAGGCGGAAGGGCTTCCGCTCCGCTCCGTCCACGTGGAAGGAGGGCAGCTCTACGAACGCTTCCTCGCCCAGTTTCACCAGGGTGAGGCCGAAGTCCGCGTACTGGTGGAGGCGCTCCTTTCGGACCTGGTAGAACACGGGGATGCCCCCGAAGTCGTCGCAGCGGCCGAAGAACTGGCGGATCAGCTCCGTGGCCACGCGGTGCTCCCCCACCGGGTCGCCCATGGCCACCCAGGTGCGCCCGTGCACGCCGTACATCAGGAAGGCGGAGCGGTCCTCGTTGAAGAGGAGCGACTTGTCGCGCAGGTACACCAGGTACGGCACGGTGGAGGGCTGCCGCTGGATGGCCTCCCCCACCGCCGCCAGCTCCTCGTCCGTGGGCGGCACGATCTCCGGCGGGGCGGGGCGCAAGAGGCGGAAGACGCCGAACGCGAGGATCGCCACCGTGGCGCCAACCGACGCGCGCAGGGCGCGGGGCGCGTCCTGGTTGGCGGCGAAGCGCCACCACAGCTCGCTGGAGTACTCCACGTGCGAGAAGGCGAAGAAGGCGAGCCACACCGAGGCCCCCACCACCGCCACCATGGCCAGGATCCACCCGGGGTTGAAGCGCGCGTCGAAGAACTCCGCCTTGCGGTCGAAGGCGGGGCGGCTGAGGATCAGCCCCGCCAGCACGAAGGCCAGCAGCGAGGCCTCCTCGTAATCGCCCCCCTTCAGGATGGACGCCACGATCCCCGCCGCCAGCCCGGCCGCGGCCACGTAGTAGGCCAGGTCCAGCCGCCGCGCCACGCCGTTGGAGACGATCAGGAGCCCCACGCCCAGCACGCTTCCCAGGAAGTAGCTCGCCTCCACCACCGCCAGCGGCAGCACCCGGGTGAGGGCATCCACCCGCTCCTCCTCGCCCGGCGTGGCGCCCGAGAAGAGGAGGACGCCGCCGCACACGAAGGTGAACGCCGCCAGCACCTTGGGCGCGAGCTGGAGCGAGAGCGCTCCGAAGGTGCTGGTCCAGCGGGCGAAGTAGTGCCGGCGCTGGCGCACCTCGTCCGCCACCAGGATCATCAGCGCCACGCCCAGCGGCCCCACGTAGTACACCAGCCGGTACAGCACCAGCGACGAGAGGAGCTGCTCCGGCGTGAGGTAGCCGCCCAGCAGGATGGCCATCGTCCCCTCGAACACCCCCGCGCCGCCGGGCACGTGGCTGATCAGCCCGATCATCTGCGCCGCCAGGAAGGCGCTCATGAAGTCGGCGAAGGAGAGCTGCGATTGGGGGATCAGCACGTAAAAGATCCCCGCCGCCAGCGCCCAGTCGATGGTCGACAGGATGAACTGCAGCGCCACGATGTTGGCGGGCGGGAGCGAAATGGTCCACCGCATGAAGCGGATGGGCCGCCGCCAGACCACGGAAACGGTGAAGTAGATGGCCGCCGAGGCCAGGAGCACCCACCCCGTGATCCGCGCCGTCACGTCCAGCCCGGCGCTGAGGGTGGGGTGCGGGTCCAGCGCCAGGCTCCACCCGCCCAGCACCAGCAGCCCCAGCCAGAAGGTGCCGAAGTAGAAGAGGACGATGCGCGAGATCTCGCCCGCGCTGAGCCCCCAGCGCGAGTAGAAGCGGTAGCGCACGGAGGTGCCCGAGATGAGGGCGAACCCCACGCTGTTGGAGATGGCGTACCCGGTGAACGACGCGATCGACACCTTCCACCAGGGCACCCTGCGCCCGATGTAGTGGAAGCCGAGGAGGTCGAACCCCGTGAGCAGGAAGTAGTTGACCGCGCAGATGAGCACGGACGCCAGCAGCGCGGTGCTCGGCAGGGAGGCGAGCGTGGCGCGCACCTCCCGGTAGCTGACCTCGCGCAACTGCTGGTGCAGCACGTAGCCGGCTGCGGCGAACAGGAGCAGCCCCAGCACCGCGGGGCCCCAGCGTCGTAGTAGGTTCATGCGCCCGGCAGAGGGAGCCCGGGGGTTTCGCGAAGGAGCGACATCTTTGGGGTGCTGAAGAGTACGAAAGGCCGAGCGGCGCCAGAATGTACGCGCCGCGCCCCGCCAGCGGAAAGAGCCGCCCGCCGCCATCCGCCGCGCGAAGCGGGCGGCCGGCCGCACCAACACGCTCCACCCGCACCATTCTGGTGCGCCGCGACGCGCCGCGCGGACGGCGCCACCGCTCGCAAACTATTATCCCGCAACTAGTTACAAAGGCGGTCGCGCGCCGCGCATCCGGCCCCCGCCTTGCGGGCAGGGGCGGTGCACCTCGCGCGGCGCCCCTGGCCCGCGCGCCCTTCGCCCGTTGCACGGAGCCCTCCCATGCGCCGCAGCACTCCCTTCGCCGCACTTGCCGCGGCGCTCGCCGTCGCCGGCTGCCAGGACAACCGCCTGAGCGCCCCCGAGACCCCGGCGGCCGCGCGGTCCGAGAACGCGCCCATCTACCTGGTGACCTTCCACGACGGGGTGGACGTGAGCGCCGCCGCGTCGGACCTGGCGCGGGGCAACGGCTTCGCCATCCGGCACCTGCGCCACCACGCGGCCCGCGGCTTCTCGGCCGTGATCCCCGAGGCGCGCGTCGAGGCGCTGCGCGGCGATCCGCGCGTGCGGCTGGTGGAGCGCGACGGGCCCGTGCACCTCATCCACCCGGTGGAGGGGATGGCGCGTCCGGGCGGCGGCGGCGGCGGCGGGCAGGCCACGCCTTGGGGGATCGCCCGCGTGGGCGGCGCCGGCGACGGCACGGGGCGGACGGCGTGGGTCATCGACAGCGGCATCGACCTGGCGCACCAGGACCTGAACACCAGCCGCGCCTGCCACGTGCACTACGCGGGCACCAGCCCCAACGACGGCAACGGGCACGGCACGCACGTGGCCGGCACCATCGCCGCCAAGAACAACGGCGTGGACGTGGTGGGCGTGGCGGCCAACGCCTACGTCTGCTCCGTGCGCGTGCTGGGCAACAGCGGGAGCGGGTCGTGGGAAGGGGTGGTGAACGGGGTCAACTACGTGGCGTCCAAGGGCGCCAGCGGCGACGTGGCCAACATGAGCCTGGGCGGGAGCGGCTCCAACGCCACGCTGGAGAAGGCGATCCAGGACGCGGCGGCCAGGGGGATCAAGTTCGTGATCGCCGCCGGCAACGAGGGCGTCGACGCGGGCACCACCACCCCGGCGCGCACCAACGGGAACAACATCTACACCATCTCGGCGACGGACGTGAACGACTGCATGGCTTCGTGGTCCAACTGGGGCAACCCGCCGGTGGACTACGCGGCGCCGGGGGTCAGCATCCTCTCCACGCGCAAGGGCGGCGGCACCACCACCATGAGCGGCACCTCCATGGCCGCCCCGCACGCCGCCGGCGTCCTCCTCCTGGGCAGCGCCCGCACCAGCGGCTCCGCCAAGTGCGACCCCGACGGCAACCCGGATCCCATCATCAGCCGGTAAGCAACTGAAGGCTCACACAGAGACACAGAGGCACGGAGATCGGTTTTCTCTGTGCCTCTGTGTCATCAATCTGGCTTGACCCGGGCAGCTTTCCGTACCAGCTTTGGGTACACCAGCGTACCGGCGATCACATGGGGAACCTTCGAGAACTGCTCGGTGGTGGGACGGTTCGGCTGCTGACCCACTTCCTGCTCCGCCCCGATCAGCGCCTCCACCTTCGCGCGCTCCAGGAGCGAACGGGGATGGGGACGGGGGCCCTGCAGCGCGAGCTCCGCCGCTTCGAGGCGCTAAGACTCGTCCGGCGTGTGGAAGAGGGCGGGAGGGTCTACTTCGACCCGGTGCTCGGCCATCCGAGCTGGGCCGCATTCCGCACCCTGCTTCGCGAACACGGCGACCCGGTGGAAGTCGTGCGTGAGGTGCTCCGGGACGTCCCCGGGATCAAGGCCGCGTTCGTGTTCGGCTCCACCGTGCGCGGGGGCGCCCGGCAGGGAAGCGACGTTGACGTGCTGATCGTGGAGGAGGGGATGCCCACCGCGGCCATCGGGCGGGCAATGATCGAGGCCGAGTCGCTCCTGGACCGCCCGCTGGACGTGAAGCGGTTCACCCCGTCCACCCTCGCGGCCAAGCTGGGCCGCGGGAGCGTGTTCCTCCGCGACGCGGTCAACGGGCCCAAAGCGTGGCTGATCGGGTCGGAGGATGCCCTTGTCGCCTAACCCCACCATCACGCGGCACATCGAGAGCGGGAGGGCCGAGGCACGCCCCGCCGGCGACGACGAGGTGGCCGGCTTCTGGCGCAAGGCATTGGTCGCGTACGCCGACGCCAGGCTGGCGAGCGCGAGTCTGGACGCCCGGCTGGTCCGCGCCTACGACGCGGGCCGGATCGCCGCGACGGCGATCGTGCGCGCCGGGGGCTACCGCACCCGCGGCGGTGAGGGCCACCACTTCGTCACGTTCGACCTGGCAGGGGGGCTGGTGGCCGATCCGGATTTGCGAACCGCCCTCGATACGATGAACGGCCTGCGCACCCACCGGCACGCGTTGGAGTACGAGCCCGAGGACGAGGTGGACGGGGCGGTGGTCGAGGAAGCCGTGAGCGCAGCGACCATCATCATCAACGCCGGAGCCGGTCACCTGCGCGCGTTGCGTCCAAGCGCGCACTCCCGGTTCAAGAGGGTGTGCCCACCGCGGGATTGACTGCAATCTCACACGGAGAGCACACAGACACAGAGGCACAGAGATCGGTTTTCTCTGTGCCTCTGTGTCTCTGTGTGAGCTAATGCCGTTCTCATCCAACCTTTTCGCTGCGCCGTGCTACTTATCTGGTGATGACACCCGCGACCGCAGCTCCGCCCGCTCCCTCCCCGGACCGCGAACTCGCCGACGCCCTCCTCCAGCGTCGCGACGAGAAAGCGTTCCGCGAGCTGTACCGGCGGCACACGCCGCGCCTCTTCCAGGTGGTGCTGCGGGTGCTGGGCGGCGACGAGCAGGATGCCGAGGACGTGGTGCAGGAAACCTGGATCCGCGCCACCGAGCGCCTGGGGGACTTCCGCTGGGAGGCGGCGTTCGCGACCTGGCTCACCGGGATCGGGCTGAACGTGGCGCGCGGGCTGCTCCGCCGCCGCGGGCGGTGGGAGGCCGACCCGGAGAGCGTGCCGGAGCCCTGGCGCGCCCCCCCGGCGCTGGGGGAGCGGATCGACCTGGAGCGGGCGCTGGAGCTGCTTCCGGCCGGGTACCGCGCCGTGCTGGTGCTGCACGACGTGGAAGGCTACACACACGAAGAGATCGCGGCGATGCTGGGCGTGGTGCCCGGCACCTCCAAGAGCCAGCTTTCCTGTGCGCGGCGGGCGATGCGCAACCTGCTGGACCCCGCGCCTACGAGGACCGTATGACCATGCAGTGCGAAGGACCCGATGACCTGACCCCGGAGGAGCGGAGCCTCTTCGCCGCCCTCCCCCGCGAGCGGGAGCCTGGCCGCCTGCTGGAGGAGCGCACGGTGCGCGCCCTCCGCGAGCGGGGCGCGCTGGAGCTTCCCGCCCCCCGCCGCCGCTTTCCCGCGGCGTGGATCGGGGGCGCGGTGGCGGCGTCGATGGCGCTGTTCACCAGCGGCGTCGCGATGGGCCAGTGGATGGGCGCCCGTTCCACCGAGCGCCTGGTGGCCCAGATCCAGGCCGAGAACACCCGCCAGGCCGCCCTGATGGTGCAGCAGACGGGCACGGCCTACGTGCACGCCCTGGGCAAGCTCGCCACCCTGGCGGACACCGCGCAGCCCGCCCAGGCCGCCCAGGCCCGCGAAGTCGCCGTCCGCGGCCTGCGCGCCGCCGCCGGCGAGCTCGTCCGCATCGCCCCCGACGACCCGGTGGCGAGCGGCATCCTGGCGGGCTACGACCGCGCGCGTGCCACCGCGCGGCCGGACTCGGCGGCGCAGCGGCAGGTGGTGTGGTTTTGAGAAGTAGTGCGTGAGCGCGCGGGGAGGGGGCTGCGGCGCGCGGACGGGGAGGGGCCCTCACCCCCCCCCCCGACCCCCACTCTCCCGATAACGGGAGAGGGGGGCGCATTCCGGCCATCCAGCCGCACCCACGCACCCCGAGGGCTGCGGGTTGGGGAAGCCGCAGCTCCGCATGGCCACATCGCCGCGCAGCCACAGCAGATGCGCCCCCCTCTCCCGTTATCGGGAGAGGGGGGACGGGGGGGTGAGGGCCCTCCTCTCCGCGCGCCGCAGCTCCATCGATGCCGCGCTTCGAACGTACTGGTAGAGCTCCAACCTAACCGGAACCGAGAGACTCATGATCACCCATATTCCCCGCCTGGCCGCAGTGCTCGCCACGCTGGTGTCAATTCCCGCCGTGGCGCAGAGCGGGTGCCGGTACGCGGACCTGGGCGTGCAGAACCTGGAGTGCAGGGACTGCCACATCCAGGTGGACGACGACGAGATCCGCACCTTTCGCACGGGCACGGAGCTGAGGCTGAAGCGCATCCGCCCCGGCGGGCCCACGGCCGGCGTGCTCCGCGACGGAGACGTGCTGGTGGCCATCGACGGCGCGCCCATCACCACCGCGGAGGGCGGGCGCCGCTTCGCCGCCCTGGCGCCCGGACGCGCGGCCACCTTCACCATCCGGCGCGACGGGCTCAACCGCGACGTGCGGGTGGTGCCCGGCGCGCAGTGCCACGCCTCGCTCGGCGGCAGATCGGAAGAGCACA
>CADCTW010000216.1 GCA_902805735.1 uncultured Gemmatimonadota bacterium
TGCCGGGCGAGGACGACGAGGGGAACCGCTACCCCATCGTCTACGAGATCGACGAGTTCCGCTGCATCTTCTGCGGGATGTGCCAGGAGGTGTGCCCGGTGGAGGCGATCCACGTGGGCAACCACTACGAGAACGCCGAGTACACCCGCGCGAACTTCGTGTACGACCTGGACCGCCTGCAGAAGCAGACCCACCCGGTCACGCTGCTGTGGGACCCGTCGGACCCGGCGGGGGAGTGAACGGCAGTGCCAGGTGCCCAGTGCCCAGTGCCCAGTTCCGGGCGCAGTCACTTGGCACTTGGAACTAGGCACTAGGCACTTTCAGTTCGGAACCCATGGCAATCCAGATCCTGTTCTTCTTCTTCGCCGCGTGCGCGGGCGGGTCGGCGCTGGCGATGGTGACGCGAAAGAGCCCCGTATCCAGCGCGCTCTGGCTGATCGGGACGTTCTTTTCCGTCGCGGCCATCTACACCCTGCTGGGCGCCTTCTTCATCGGCGTCATCCAGATCCTGGTGTACGCGGGCGCCATCATGGTGCTCTTCCTCTTCGTGATCATGCTCCTGAACCTGGGGAACGACTACGAGGAGGACTTCCGCAGCGTTCCCTGGCGGGCCGGCGCGGTGGTGACGGGGCTGGGGATGTTCGGCGTGCTCACCAGCGCCTTCGTGCGCGGCTACAACCCGCCGCTGGGGCGGGAGGCCGGGCGCGCCGCGCTGGAGAACGCGCAGGCCATGAACGGCACGGTGGGGCTCATCGGGATGCCGCTGTACCAGGACTTCATGATCCCGCTGCAGGCCACGGCCATCCTACTGCTGATCGCGTGCGTGGGGGCGGTGGTCCTCGCCAAGCGCAAGGTGTGACATGTCCGACATTCCCGTCCAGTACCCGCTCATCCTCAGCGCCCTGCTCTTTTCCATCGGGGTGGCCGGGGTGCTCGTCCGGCGCAACGTCATCATCGTGTTCATGTGCGTGGAGCTGATGCTCAACGCGGTGAACCTGGCGTTCGTCGCCCTCTCCCCGTTCGCGGGGGTGCAGGGCCAGGTGTTCGTCTTCTTCGTGATCGCCGTGGCGGCCGCCGAGGCCGCGGTCGGGCTGGCGATCGTCATCGCCGCCTTCCGGCACCGGGAGTCGGTGGACGTCAAGAACTTCAGCCTGCTCCGGTGGTAAGCGTCCCGTGACGATCCTCCAAGAGGCCGCGCACGCGGCAACGCAGGCAGGGCATGGAGCCGAGGGCGCGCACGGCGCGGCCTTCCACCCGGTCTTCCCCTGGCTGATCCTGGCGCTCCCGCTGCTCGGGTTCGTGATCAACGGCGCCCTGGCCGTGATGGCCGCGCGCCGCGCCCTCCCCAAGCTCCCCCCCGTGGGCGACCCGTACTGGGACTCGCACGGGCACGACGAGCACGCCCCCGCCGCCCAGCCCGCCCTGGCCATGGCCGGCGCGCCGAGCGAGCAGGAGGGGATGGACCACGGCACGCGCCCCAACCCCGTGGACGCCGCCCACGACGTGCACCCGCACGGGCACGACGCCCACGGGCACGACGCCCACGGGCACGACGCGCACGACGATCACGCGCACGACGACCACGGGCACGCGCACGGGCCCAAGCCGTTCACGCACACGCTCCCCAGCCTGATCGCGCCCGGGGTGATGATCGCCGCGTTCGCCGTGGCGGTGATGAACTTCCTGGCGATGCGGGGCGCCCACGAATTCGCGCCGACCACACTGTTCAGCTGGATGCCGGTCGGCGACCTGCAGGTGGACGCGGCGCTGCTGCTGGATCCGCTCTCCATCGTGATGACGCTGATCATCACGGGGGTGGGGTCGCTGATCCACATCTTCTCCGTGGGCTACATGAAAGAGGATCCCGGGTACCCGCGCTACATGGCGTACCTGAACCTCTTTGTCTTCTTCATGCTGATCCTGGTGCTGGGCTCCTCGTACCCGCTCATGTTCGTGGGGTGGGAAGGGGTGGGGCTCGCTTCGTACCTGCTGATCGGCTTCTGGTTCAAGGAGAGCGCGAACGCGGACGCGGGGAAGAAGGCGTTCATCGCCAATCGCGTGGGCGACTTCGGCTTCCTGATGGCGATGTTCCTGCTGTTCGCGCACCTGGAGACGCTGGACTTCCAGGGGGTCGCCGCCGCCGCCGTGGATCCACGGACCGCGCTCCCGTACGCGGGCGCCGTCGTCACCTTCATCTGCCTCTTCTTCTTCCTGGGAGCCACGGGCAAGAGCGCGCAGATCCCGCTCTTCGTCTGGCTGCCGGACGCCATGGCCGGCCCCACGCCGGTGTCCGCGCTGATCCACGCCGCCACCATGGTGACGGCGGGGGTGTACCTGGTGGTGAGGTCGTCCGTGCTCTTCGCGCTGGCGCCGCACGCCTCGATGCTGGTGGCTATCGTGGGCGCGCTCACGGCCATCTTCGCGGCCTCCATCGGCCTGAAGCAGTGGGACATCAAGAAGGTGCTGGCGTACTCCACCGTCTCCCAGCTCGGCTTCATGTTCGCGGCGGTGGGGATGGGCGCCTACACGGCGGGGGTCTTCCACCTGATGACGCACGCCTTCTTCAAGGCCTGCCTCTTCCTGGGCTCCGGCGCCGTCATCCACTCCATGCACGCGGCCCTGCACCACACGCACAACCCGGCCGACGCGCAGGACATGCGCAACATGGGCGGGCTGCGGAAGTACCTGCCCATCACCTTCATCACCATGGGGATCGCCACGCTGGCCATCGCCGGCGTGCCGCCCTTCGCGGGCTTCTTCTCCAAGGACGAGATCATCGGCGCGGCGCTACTGGGGGCCGAGGGGGCCAACCCCATCGGCCTCAGCGGGATCACCTTCGCCGGGGTGCAGGGTTCGGTCTGGCTGGGGCTGATCTGGGGGACGCTCTCCATCGCGGCGTTCATGACGGCCTTCTACATGGGCCGCATGATGATCTACACCTTCTTCGGCCGCTTCCGCGGCGGTGCCCAGGAAGAGCGGCACCTGCACGAGGGCGACTGGACGCTCAGCCTTCCGCTCGTCGTCCTGGCCGCGCTGTCGCTGCTGGGCGGCTTCGTGAACGTGGAGGAGCACGTGCCCATCGTGGAGCGGTTCAACTTCGGGCAGGGCGCGGCGCTTCACCACTGGCTGCACCCGGTGCTGGCGGGGCAGGAGGGGGTGATCCGCGCCAACGTGCAGAACATCGCCGAGGCGCACCACGCCGCCTGGCCCATCATGCTGGCCATCGTCATCGGCCTGGGCGGGCTCACGCTCGCGTGGGTGCTGCTGGGGAAGAAGGCGCTGGGCGACGCGGCGGCGGAGCCGGCGTACCGCAGCGGTGTGGAGCGGACGCTCTACAACAAGTGGTGGATCGACGAGCTCTACGACCGGGTCGTCCTTGGACCGATCCGCGCCAGCGCGCGCTTCTTCGCGGGCTTCGACCGGCGCGTGATCGACGGGCTGGTGGACTTCACCGGGCGGACCTCGCAGGCGCTGGGCCTCGCCTTCGGGCGGACGCAGACGGGCCAGGCAAACACCTACGCATTCGTGCTCGTCGTGGGCGTGCTCCTTCTCCTCGGCGCTTTCGCCCTCTGACGGACCGGGAACGATGAACTTCTATCAGAGTCACTGGATCCTCACCTTCCTGATCGCGTTCCCCATGGTGGGCGCCCTGGCGGCGTACCTGTCGGGCGAGCGCAACGCGAAGCGGACGGCTCTCGCCGTCGGGCTGGTCGAGCTCGCCGTCTCCATCCCGCTCTTCTTCGCCTTCGACCCCAGGGGGTCGTGCACGATGAGCGGGGTGAGGAGCGGGCCCATGGTGGCGCAGCACGTCGCCATCACGCCCGCCTTCACGCAGTGCGCGGACTACATTTGGTTCCGCGAGTGGGGGATCCACTACCGCATCGGGCTGGACGGGATCTCGCTCTTCATGGTGCTGCTCACCACCCTCCTCCTCCCGCTGATGGTGCTGGGGTCGTGGACGTACATCCGCGACCGCGAGCGGGGCTTCTACGCCTCGCTGCTGGCGCTCACGGGGGGCGTGGTGGGGGTGTTCGTGTCGCTGGACCTCTTCCTGTTCTACATGTTCTGGGAGATGGTGCTGATCCCGATGTACTTCCTGATCGGGATCTGGGGCGGCAAGGAGCGCATCTACGCGGCGGTCAAGTTCTTTCTGTACACGGCGGTGGGCTCGCTGCTGATGCTGGTGGCCATCCTGTACCTGTTCTGGCGCTTCAACGGCACCACCGGCGGGGCGATCGGCAGCTTCTCGTACTTCGACTTCCTGACGCTGGAGCTGACCGCCATCGAGCAGACGATGCTCTTCCTGGCGTTCGCGCTGGCCTTCGCGGTCAAGGTGCCCATCTTCCCCTTCCACACCTGGCTGCCGCACGCGCACGTGCAGGCGCCCACGGCGGGGTCGGTGGTGCTGGCGGGCGTGCTGCTCAAGATGGGGACGTACGGCTTCATCCGCTTCGCCCTCCCGCTCTTCCCGGACGTGTCGGACAGCGCGGGGGTGGTGAAGTGGGCGATGATCCTGGGGCTGGTGGGGATCATCTACGCGGCGCTGGTGGCGGCGGTGCAGCCCAACGCCAAGAAGCTGGTGGCGTACACCTCGGTGGCCCACCTGGGTTTCGTGATCCTGGGCGTGTTCGCCTTCAACCTGCAGGGGATGCAGGGGGCGCTGCTCGTGATGATCGGCCACGGCCTCTCCACCCCCATGCTGTTCTTCCTGCTGGGGATGCTGTACGAGCGGCGTCATTCGTACGAGATCGCCGACTTCGGCGGGCTGGCGGCCTCGCTCCCCGTGTTCTCCATCCTGCTGGTGTTCGCGGCCATGACCACCATCGGGCTGCCGGGCACGAGCGGCTTCGTGAGCGAGTTCCTGGTGCTGCTGGGGACGTTCCAGACCAACCCGTACGCCGCGCTGATCGGCGGCACGGGGGTGATCTTCGCCTCGTACTACATGCTGCCCATGGTGCAGCGGACGATCTTCAACGCGCTGGACCGGCCGGCCAACCGCCACGTGCCGGACTTGAACGCGCGCGAGCTCGCCATCCTCCTGCCGCTGGCCGCGCTGATCCTGTGGCTGGGCGTGTACCCCAAGCCCGTACTGGACCGCATGGAGCCCGCCGCGAAGCGCGTGCTCGAGCAGGTCGATGCTTCGCGCCTCCCCCAGGGCTTCGGCGCCCCGGGCGTCGCCGCCGTCCAACCGTAGGGGAGAGACGCTTCAATGTTTGCAGATCTTTTCCGGGCGCTCGGCCGCCCGGACGTGCTGAACCTGGCGGACCAGTCGCACTACTTCTGGGCGATGCTCCCGGAGATCGTGCTGGCGCTGGGCGCCATGGGCGTGCTGATGGTGGACGTGTTCCAGAAGGGGAACCGCTCGGAGGCGTCGCGCCCCAACGTGGCGTGGCTCTCCATCGGCTCGCTGGTGCTGGCAGCGGTGGCCAACCTGGCGCTGGTGGGAGTCTCCGACCGCTCGCCCAACGGGATGGTGGCGGTGGACCACTTCCGGCTGATCACCAACTACATCTACCTGGGATCGGCGGCGCTGGCCCTCTTCCTCTCCATGGGGTACCTGGACCGGCGCGGCATCAATCGCGGCGAGTTCCACGTGCTGGTGCTCTTCGCCACCGTGGGGATGATGCTGATGGGCGGGGCCCGCGACCTGATGCTGCTGTTCGTGGGGCTGGAGGTGATGTCGCTGGCCATCTACGTGCTGGTGGGCTTCGACCGGATGGACCCGCGCTCGTCCGAGGGGTCGCTCAAGTACTTCCTGCTGGGCGCCTTCTCCAGCGCGTTCTTTTTGTACGGCCTGGCGCTGGTGTGGGGCACGGTGGGCACCACCAACCTCCGCGGGATCGCGCAGGCGGCCATCGGGGGCGGGGGGCAGTTCGGGGCCGTCTTCCTGGCGGGGATGGCGCTCACCCTGGTGGGCTTCGCCTTCAAGGTGGCGGCGATGCCCTTCCACATGTGGACGCCGGACGCGTACGACGGCGCGCCCACGCCCGTGACGGCGCTGATGTCCACCGGGGTCAAGGCGGCGGCGTTCGCGGCCTTCATCCGCGTGTTCGTGGTGGGCTTCGGGGGGATGAGCGGGCAGTGGCAGACCTCGGTGGTGGTGATCGCCACGCTGACCATGTTCGGGGCCAACCTGGTCGCGCTCACCGAGGGGAGCGTCAAGCGGATGCTGGCGTACTCCTCCATCGCGCACGCGGGGTACCTGCTGGTGGCCCTCAGCTCCAACACCCCGGCCGGGGTGGCGGCCTTCCTGTTCTACCTGGTGGTGTACACCATCATGACGGCGGGCGCCTTCGGCGTGGTGATCGCCAACTCGCGCGAGGACGGCGAGGAGCGGGTGGCGCTGGAGGACTGGGCGGGCTTCGCTTCGCAGAAGCCGTGGCTGGCGGCCTTCTTCTCCATCTTCCTCCTGTCGCTGGCGGGCTTCCCGCTCACGGCCGGCTTCCTGGGGAAGATGTTCATCCTGCGCGCGGCGCTGGACGCGGGGCTGGCGCCGGTGGCGGTGCTGCTGGTGCTTGCTTCGCTGATCTCGTACTTCTACTACCTGCGCGTGATCGTGGTGATGTACATGCGCCCCGCGCGCTCGGCCGACGACCACCGGCACACCTGGCTTCCCGCGCCCACGCGCTGGGCGGTGGGGGTGGCGGCGGCGCTGGTGATCGGCCTCTTCTTCCTCGGCTCGGAGCCGCTGCGCTGGGCCCGCGACGGGGCGGCGACGCTGTGGCTGGACCCGCCGGGCACGGCGGTGGTGCAGCCGGCCCAGGTGGGGCCGGTTTCCACCCTCCGGTAGCGGAAGCGCCCGGCTCTGGAATAGCCTGGAGGCCCGGCGCTCACCGCCGGGCCTCCTGTTTGCAAGGGAACGGAAGACATGGCCGACCAAGACGAGCGGGACCCGAAAGAGAGCCGCCGGCGGCGGCGTGAGCGAGGCCTGGAGGCCTCGCGCGAGGACAAGGCTTCGCGCGGGCTGCTGGGGCAGGCGGGGCGCGCCGCGGGGCTGACGGCGGCCGCCGCGCTGGCGGCGTACGGCGTGTTCCTGGTGGGGGCGAAGCGCTCCCGGCAGCGCCCGGTGACGGAGCTTCCCAACGCCCTGGGGATGCGCATCGAGTACGTGCCCTGGGGCGACGTGCACTACGCCTTCTACTCGCGCGAGGGCGAGGGGCGGCCGCTGGTGTTCGTGCACTCCATCAACGTGGCGGCTTCGGCGCACGACATGCGCCCCCTGGTGCGCGCCCTGGCCCGCGGCGACCGCCCCATCTTCGTGCTGGAGTGGGTGGGCTTCGGGCACAGCGACCGCCCGGAGATCGAGTACACGCCCGAGGTGATGGAAGACCAGCTCGAGCACTTCCTGGAGCGCGTGGTGCGCCCCGCGGGCGGCGCCGACGTCATCGGCCTTTCCCTGGGCGCCACCTACGCCGCCGAGGTGGCGCGCCGCCGCCCGGACCTGGTGCGGTCGCTGGTCGCGCTGGAGCCCGCGGGGCTGGGCGACGACCCGGCCGAGCTGGGGCGTCTCTGGTCCAAGCTGGTCTTCGTGCTCCCCGGCGTGCAGCGCGCCCTGTACGAGCGCCTCACCACGCCCGAGCGCCTCTTCGAGTTCGCGCGGGACCAGCTCTTCACGCCGGAGTTCGGGGTGCCGGAGGAGTACGTGGAGTACGGCGTGGAGTCCGCCCGCGTGGAAGGCGCCGCGCGCCCGCTGGACGACTTCGTGAACGGCCGGCTGTTCGTCAAGGACGCCATGGAGACGTACCTGCGCCTCCGCCAGCCCGTCCTGGTCGTCTACGGCACCGCCGAGAACCGCCGTCTCTCCAACGCCCGCCGCCTCCCGGAGCTGGAAGAGCGCCCCAACGTCACCGTGGTCCCTCTCCCCACCGGCCCCCTCCCGCACTGGGAGCGCGCCGCCGAGGTCGCCGAGCGCGTCCGCCGCTTCTACGCGGAGAAGCTGGGGGACGAAACGGCAGTGCCTAGTGCCTAGTGCCCAGTGCCCAGTAACTGCGGGCGAATGGTGTACCCGGCGACGAGGACACGAGGACCCCAGGGGATTACATGGTTGCAGCTTGAACTGGAAGGATGAACCGGGGTGACTAGGCACTAGGCACTAGGCACTAGGTCCTCACAAGGAGCTGTTGATGAACGTTTTCCGTGCCGCCCTGCTGGGCGCCGTGCTCCTGGCCCCGGCCTGCAAGGGCGGGGGCGAAGCCGACGAGGCGAATGCGCCGGCGGTGGCGATCGACACGACCAACGCCGAGCCGATGGACGGGTCGTCCACGCAGCAGGTGCAGGCGCAGGCGGAGGCGCTGACGCCCGAGCAGGCCGCCCAGCGCGGGCTGGTGGACACCACCATCCACCTGGAGAACCTTTCCAGTTCGGACAGCACCCCGCCGGGCGCCACCAACCAGGCGCCGGTCAACCCGGGTGCCCAGGCCAGGGCACGCAGCGACACGGCGCCGCCCGCGCCGGAAACGAACCCGCGTCCGTAAACAGCGGGCCTCACACAGAGGCACAGAGACACAGAGAGAAACACTCCTCTGTGTCTCTGTGCCTCTGTGTGAGATTACGCTTGCCCGGGACGCCCCGCGTGGCTATTCTGCCGGGCTTTCTTGGAGAACGACCACACTGCCTGAGGAGATGCGCTCGTGAAGAGCATCGTGTGCGTGAAGCGCGTTCCGGACACGGAGGCGCGCCTTCGCATTGCCGGCGACGGAAGCTCCGTCGATCCGTCGGGGATGAAGTTCGTGCTGAACCCGTACGACGAGTTCGCCGTGGAGGCCGCCCTGAAGCACAAGGAAGGCGCGGGCTCCGGCGAGGTCACCGTCGTCACGGTGGGCGGCGCGGAATCGGCCGAGACGCTGCGGACGGCGCTGGCCATGGGCGCCGACAACGCCGTCCTCCTGAAGTCCGCCGGGCCGCTGGAAGGGCTGGCCGTGGCCCGCGCCCTGGCCGACGAGGTGAAGGGGCGCGAGTACGACCTGCTCCTCTTCGGGCTGCGGGCGGTGGACGACGACCTCCAGGCCGTGGGCCCCATGACGGCCGAGCTCCTGGGGATCCCCGTGACCAGCGCCGTCACGCAGTTCGCCGTGGAAGACGGCAAGGTGGTGGCGCAGCGCGAGATCGAGGGCGGCACCGAGGTGGTGGAGCTGCGCATGCCCTGCGCGCTCACCCTCACCAAGGGCGCCTACGAGCCGCGCTACGCCTCGCTCAAGGGGATCATGGCGGCCAAGAAGAAGCCGCTGGAAGAGAAGCCGGCCGCCGCGGGCGACAGCGCCGCCCCGGCCACGACGCTCTCCTACCCCCCCGAGCGCAAGGCCGGCCGCATCGTGGGCCAGGGCGTGGACGCGGTGCCGGAGCTGATGCGGCTGCTGCGCGAAGAGGCGAAGGTACTGTAAGCACCCACAACCGGAACTGACGATCCATGGCTATTTTTGCGTTCGCGGAGACGCGTGAAGGGGAGCTGCGCAAGGTGGCGCAGGAGGTGGTGACGGCCGCGCGCATCCTCGCGGACGGGCTGGGGACCGAGGTCGTGGCCGCGGTGCTGGGGAAGCCCGGCACCTCCGGCGTGGCGGCGGAGCTGGGCCGCTTCGGCGCGGACCGCGTGGTCACCGGGGAGAGCGAGGCGTTCGACAAGTACCACCCGGAAGGGTTCACCACCGTCATCGCCACCTTCCTCAAGGAGAGCGGGTGCGAGGCGGCCATCTTCCCGGCCACCTCGCTGGGGCGTGACCTGGCGCCGCGCGTCGCCGCCCGCATGGGGGTGGAGTACCTCAGCGAGGTGACCTCGCTCTCCGCCGAGGGCGGGCAGATCGTGGCGACGCGGCCCAAGTACGCGGGCAAGCTGAACGCGCAGGTCACCGTCACGGCCAAGCCGGCCGTGCTCGCGGTGCGGCCCAACTCATTCAACCCGGCCGAGAACGCCAGGGCGGGCACCGTGGAGCCGATCCCGGTCTCCATGGAGGGCGCGGACTGGGGCGTGATCGTCCGCGAGATCCGCGCGGCGGCGGGGGAGAAGATGGACGTGGCCGAGGCGCCGGTGATCGTGGCCGGCGGGCGCGGGCTGGGGAGCCCCGAGAACTTCAAGATCATCGAGGATCTCGCCGACGCCTTCCACGGCCGCGCCGCGGTGGGCGCGTCGCGCGCGGTGGTGGACGCCGGGTGGCGCCCGCACGCGGAGCAGGTGGGGCAGACGGGGAAGACGGTGTCGCCCACGCTCTACTTCGCCATCGGCATCTCCGGCGCCATCCAGCACCTGGCGGGGATGCGCTCGTCGCGCTTCATCGTGGCCATCAACAAGGACCCCGAGGCGCCCATCTTCAAGGTGGCCGACTACGGCATCGTGGGCGACCTCAACCAGATCGTCCCGCGCCTCGCCGAGGAAGTGCGCAAGGTCGTCGGCTGAACGGATTGGCTCACGCAGAGACACAGAGGCACAGAGATTCCATCATCTCTGTGCCTCTGTGGCTCTGTGTGAGGTCTCTTTCCTGGATGCCGATTTGAACGCATCACGTATTTCGTGGATCGCGCTGGCCGTCGCGCTCCTTTCGCTGCTGGCGAACGGCATCCTGCTCTCGAAGCTGCGCAATCCGGAGCGGCTGGCGGCGCCGGCGATCGGGCGGGCGCTCGACCGGCTTGAAACCTCGGACGCCACCATCAGGTACCAGGTCAAGATCCCGTCGCGCACGCCGCTCCACTTCGACGTGCCGTTCGACCAGACGTACCGCATCCGGCTCAACGCCACCTTTCCCATCAACACCACGGTGGCGGTGCCGCTCAAGGGGCCGCTGGGCACGTACACGGTGCGCCTCCCCATCCGCACCAGCATCCCGGTGAAGACGGACATGCCGCTCAGGCTGCGCGACACCTTTCGCGTCCGCACGCAGACGCAGACCGAGTACGTGATCCCGCTGGAGATCCGCATCCGCGACCTCCCGCTGGACGAGCTTCGCAAGTCGCTGGAGCCATGACCCCCATCCGTCCCCGCGCGC
>CADCTW010000217.1 GCA_902805735.1 uncultured Gemmatimonadota bacterium
ACATCGAGTGCCAGTCATGGGTACTCATCCCAGACCACACCGCACGCAACCTGCGTCTAGCACATAGGGACTGCAACAGCGCTCGCGGTGACCGCATCGCCTAGCCCACCCCCAGGCAGGGGCCCCCGACGGGGGAGGGGTAGAGCACCCGACCCGCAGGCTGAAAATCGTCCGTACGAGATCCGAGACCGTTCGCGGGGGTGATGACCGTGCCTGGTCCTGCCCCGAAGACCGCTAGCACGCGAGCTCGTCGGAATCGCACTTCGACTGCGGCGACGTTGAAGGCTGACCCGCAGTTGCAGGCTCCGTCGCTGCCTCCTCGGGACTGGTCTCCGATGACGGTGTCGTGGTGGGCGGACATCTGGTCATCGCCGATGGCCCCGGAGTTCGACGACTCGGACCGGCACGGCCTGTTCATGCTGGCGGTGTTGGTGGACGCGTTCTGGAACGCGGAGACCCCGACGGCGGCGAAGGATCTGGCGGCGGAGATCCGACAGCAGGGGCAGCGGTTCGGTCTCTCCCCCATCGACCGGCGCCGGCTGCAGTGGGAGATCGAGCGCACCGAGGAGGCCCAGGACAAGGGCGCCCGGCGTCGCGCCCAGCCTCCCGCCCCGGCGAAGCCGTCGAAGTCTGCGGCTGATCCGCGGTCTGTGCTTCGGGCGGTGTAGTCCGTCGTGGCGGTGCTGGTGGTGCCGTCTGCGGATGAGGCCCCGTGGCCGACTCTCGGGCCGGCGGTGTGCGAGTTCCTGGAGTCCCGCGCGGTCCACGGCCCGGGGGACTTGAAGGGGAAGCCGTACCGGCTGGACGACGAGAAGCGGGCGTTCATCTTCCGCGCCTACGAGGTGTACCCGCGTGGCCATCCCCGCGCTGGGAAGCGCCGGTTCAAGCGGTTCGGTCTGTCACTGCGCAAGGGCACCGCTAAGACGGAGCTCGCGGCGGCGGTGGCGTTCGCGGAGCTGCACGGGGAGTCCCCGGTGCGCTGCGACGGGTGGCGGCGGGTGGGCCGGCGCTATGAGCCGGTGGGGCGGCCGGTGACGGACCCGTACGTCCCGATGGTGGCCTACACCGAAGAGCAGACCGAGGATCTGGCGTACGCCGCCCTGTACGTCATGTGCTCGGAGGGCCCGGACGCGGACCTGTTCGACATCGGCTTGGATCGCATCCTGCGGCTGGACGACCGGGGCCGGGCGGATGGCAAGGCGGTCGCTCTGGCGTCGTCCCCGGACGCCCGTGACGGCGCCCGGACCACGTTCCAGCACTTCGACGAGACCCACCGGTTCACGCTGCACCGGTTGGTGCGGGCGCACGAGACGATGCTGCAGAACATCCCGAAGCGGATGGGTGCGGACCCGTGGTCGTTGGAGACCACGACGACGTACACGCCGGGTGAGGGCAGCGTCGCGGAGGCCACCCACGAGGAGGCCGAGCAGATCGCCCGCGGCGCGGTGTCCGACCCGACGTTCTTCTTCTTCCACCGCGAGGCCGCCCCGGACCCGGATGAGTCGCTGGATGACCCGGAGACTTTGCGGGTGGCGATCCGTGAGGCGTCGGGTCCGTCGATCGCCGGCTGGGACGACTTCGACGGCCAGGTGGAGAACATCGCGAGCCTGTACCAGCAGGCGAAGCGCCGCGGTAACTCTGCGTACTTCGAGCGGGTGTGGCTGAACCGGCGGGTTCAGGGCAACCGCAAGGCGTTCGACGCCACCCGCTGGGCCGACCTCGCTGAGGTCCGCCAGCCGGAGGAGCGGTCGGCTATCGCTCTCGGCCTGGACGGGTCGAAGTGGCGGGACACGACCGCCCTGGTGGCCACGGAGATGGCGACGGGCTGGCAGTGGTTGGCGGGGTTCTGGGACCCGGCCGATCTGCAGGACGGCGAGGTCCCGACCGACGAGGTCGAGGCGTTGTGTGACGACCTGTTCGCCCGCCACGAGGTGGCCCGCATGTACGGCGACCCCGCCCAGGGCTTCGACATCCTGTTGGCGCGGCTGGCGTCGCGGCATGGCGCCCGGAAGGTCGCCGAGTTCTACACCGACTCCCGCGGGCTGCGCTCCACGGCGTACGCGATGCGGTCCTACGGGACGGCGATGCGGTCGGGCGAGGTCCAGCACAGCGACGACGAGGTGCTGAACCAGCACATCGGGAACGCTCACCGCCGCGACATCCGGATGCTCGACGACGACGGGCAACCGTTGTGGGTGATCGAGAAGGAACGCCGCGACTCACCGTTCAAGATCGACGCCGCGATGGCGGGCGGCCTGTCGTGGCAGGCCCGCACCGATGCTCTCTCCGCCGGCTTCACCTCCACCCCGACCGATAACAGCGTCCTCGTGTTCCGCAGGTAGGGGGGTCTGTGTCCAGTCCCCTCCTCATCTCCGCCGCTGTCCCCTCCGACGACGAGAAGGCGCTGCTGGACCGGTTGTCGGCCCGCCTGGCCGAGTCCATCAAGGACAGCCGAGACGCCAGAGGCCGCCGCCGGCTGGGGTTCGAAACGCTCGACACCTACTACAACGGTGAGCAGCACCTCGAACAGCTCGGCCTCGCAGTGCCGGAGGATCTGCGCCAGTTCGTGACCATCGTGGCGTGGCCCGGAACCCAGGTCGACGCGATCGAGGAACGCTGCGACGTCGAAGGGTTCCGCCTGCCCGGCACGCCGGAGGCGGACGAGGGTCTGGCTGAGGTGTGGCAGGCCAACGACCTGGACGACGAGTCCCAGATGGGGCACGTCGACAGCCTCGTGTTCGGCCGCTCCTACGCATGCGTCGGCACCGGAGACACTGCGGAGTTGCCGTTGGTGACGGTGGAGTCCCCGCTGGAGATGGTCCACGAGTGGTCCCCCCGGCAGCGCACCACCGCCGCGGCTGCCCGGTTCTACCAGGACGACTCGTCGGGTGAGGTGGTGCAGCGGGCGACGCTGTACACCCCGCAGGCGACGACGTGGCTGGCGATGAACGGCCAGCAGTGGCAGGTCGAGGACCGGGACGAACACCGCCTGGGTCGCTGCCCTGTCGTGCCCTTGGTGAATCGGGGCCGCTCCCACGCGCGTTACGGCACGTCGCAGATGGGGCGGGTCATCACCCTCACCGACGCTGCGGCCCGCGCCCTCACCAACGCCCAGGTCGCCACCGAGGTGATGGCGCTGCCGCAGCGGTGGGCGGCCGGCATGACCGCGGCGGACTTCAAGGACCCCGACACCGGCGAAGCAGTGACCGCGTGGGAGGCGTACTTCGGCGCTGTGTGGGCGACCGCGAACAAGGATGCCAAGTTCGGCCAGTTCTCCGCGGCCGACCTCAGCAACTTCGAGAAGATCGTCAACCACTACGCCCAGCTCGTCGCCGGCATCACCGGTCTCCCGATGCGCTTCCTCGGGCAGCTGTCGGCGAACCCTCCCTCGGCTGACGGTATCCGCGCCGACGAGGCCCGCCTGATCAAGACCGCTGAGCGGAAGTGCCGGTCCTGGGGCGCCTCGTGGGAGAGCGTGATGCGCCTCGTCCGCCAGTTCCAGACCGGTGAGGACGACCCGCAGCTGGCGTCGATGGAGACGCTGTGGCGCGACCCGGCCACCCCGACTCGTGCGCAAAGCGCAGACGCCGCCGTGAAGCTCTACGCGGCCGGGATCTCGTCGAAGCGGCAGGCCCGCCGCGACGTCGGCTACTCCTCGGTGCAGATCACCAACATGGAGATCGACGACCGCGACGTAGCCGCCGAGCGCGCAGCCGCAGCAGCCCCGAGGCCGCCGGTCCCGCCGGCTCCTGGCGCTGTCGAGCCTGCGCCACCTGCTGAGCCGTCCGCGGCTTAGCCCCTGATCCTGCCCGGCCGTGATGGTCGGGTGGGCGGCTCGCAGGCCGCACCGCGAGATGCGGTGCGGCCACACCCCCCACCGGGCGTGACGCCCAGGAGGAAACACCCATGTCCGACACCACCGACAACACGCCTGGCAACGAGATCGCCGCGAACTCGGTCACCGCTGACACGCTCAAGGCCAACACGGTCACCACCGGCAAGCTCGGCGGCAACCAGCAGGGCGACGACACCCAGCACGGGAGCGGCGGCGAGGACGTTTCCAAGCTCAAGACCGCGCTGGATCGGGAGCGGGCGCTGCGCAGGACCGCCGAGAAGGAAGCCCGCGAGGCTGCGGCAACGAAGCAGCGTCTCGACGAGCTCGAAGCGGCCACCCAGTCCGACACCGAGAAGGCCGTGGCTGCGGCGCGCCGTGAAGGCGCCCAGGAAGCCACCGCGAGCGCCAACACCCGCCTGATCGCCGCTGAGGCCCGCGCGCTGGCCGCTGAGGCCGGTTTCCGCAACCCCCAGCTGGCGGTGCGCGCGGTCACCGACGAGCTGCGCGGAGTGAAGGTCGCCGACGACGGCGCCGTCGACACCGACGCCATCACCACCGCCCTCAAGACCCTCGCCGACGCGGAGCCGTACCTGCTCAAGGGCGACGAGCCCCGTCTCCCGAAGCCCGACCCGTCGCAGGGGTCCGGCAAGACCGTCCAGCCCCCGCAGGGCGGCAAGGGCATCGCTGAGGCCCAGCGCCGCTTCGGCGCCCCCGCTGCCACATCCGGCGCGGGCACCACCTGACCGTCACGCACCCGGATGTCGGCTGCGTGCAACACCAAGGAGTAACGCATGACCGACATCTCGGTCGAGACCCGGGCGTTCGCCCCGGATGACCGGCAGTGGCTGCTGTTCGAGGCATCCGGTGTCCAGCAGCCGGTGTCTACCACCGCTGCCGCGCTGGACTTCGCCCTGTTCACCGCGGGCACGCACTACCCGAACGGCTACATCCCGTCCGGGATGCTGCTGGGCCGGGTGACGGCGACGGGCCGGCTGGGCCCGTACAGCGGCGGCGCGGCCGACGGTCGGGAGACCGCGGCCGGGTTCCTCTACAACGCCACCCGCGTCCCCGCCAACACGTCCACCCGGGTCGCTGCGGCGATCGTGGACTGTTTCGCCGTCGTGGACGTCACGAAGCTCCCCCCGAACAACGGTCTTGACGCAGGCGCGCGGGCCGAGCTCCCCCTGATCAAGTTCCGCGGCTGAGAGACGGAGACCTGAACCGATGGCAATCCTCTGGGACTCCTACGTCTCCCCGGCTGACCTGACCGCGTTCGTGCGGCAGGTCCCGATCGACCAGAACTACATCCTCAACCAGATCCTCCCGGACCGCTACGACGAGATCCTGGAGGCGGAGTTCGCCGAGTCGCAGGTAACGACCCGCGCGGCGCGGGCACGGGCTTGGGACGCCCCGCCCATGCCCGGCCGTCGCGACAGCTTCACGACCCGCAAGGTGAAGCTGCCCGCGGTGTCGCAGTTCCTGGCCCGCGGTGAGCGTGACCGGCTGGAGCTGGAGCGGCTCCGCTCGGGCGGTCAGGCGACGCAGGCGATCGAGCGCGCCATCTTCGACGACGCCGAGAACAACGCCCGCTCCGTCCTGGCGCGGGTGGAGATGATGCGCGGCGACGTCCTCGCCGACGGCAAGGTCACCCTCGTCGAGCTCGGCGGGCTGGAGGCCGACTTCGGCGTCCCCGGTTCGCACATCGTGACGGCGGCGACGCCGTGGACGACCATCGCCACCGCCGACATCATCGGCGACCTCCGTGCGTGGTCGCAGGTGTACCGGCAGTCCAACGGGTTCAACCCCGGCGGCATGATCGTCAGCACCGATGTGCTGTCGGCGATGCTGCAGAACCAGGCCCTGCGTGACCTCCTCGCCGGTGTCGGCGGGACCCCCGCGATCCTGGCGCAGGGCCAGTTCAACACGGTCCTGTCGGCCTACGGCCTGCCCGGGGTGCGGTTCGTCTACGACGCGAAGGTCGTGGACGACAGCAACAACGCTGTCAACATCCTCCCCGCCGACAAGGTCATCCTCGTGCCCCCGGCCGGGGTCGAACTCGGCTACACCCAGTGGGGCATGACCGCGACCGCGCTGGAGCTCCAGAACGCGGGCGTGCAGGTGCTGCCCTCCCCGGCGGGCATGGTCGCTGTGGTCGACAAGGACGTCCGGCCCCCGTACCGGGAGGCGGCGTACGTGGATGCCACGTGCATGCCGATCCTGTCCCGGCCGCGTGGGCTGTTCGTCGCTGACGTCGCGGCCTGATCGTGGCCCCCGATGTGAACGTGTGGGTGCGCGGGAAGTGGTACGGGCCGTCCTACCCGGACGCCGGTGACCTTCCCGCGGGCCGCACGTCCCCCCAAGGGGCAAGCGTCACGAACACGACCGACACCGTTGAGCGAGTTCTCACGCCCGCTCAGACCGATGCCTTGGTTGAGGCCGCTGCCAAGGCGGACGAAGCGGTCCGGGCAGCGCGGGTGGTGACACCAGCGCTTGTCCCGCCGCCGAAGTCGGGGCCGGGGTCCTCGCGCACCAAGTGGGCCACCTACGCCGAGCAGCAGGGCGTCACCGTCCCGGCCGGCGCGGACCGGGACGACATCATCGCCGCCCTGCGCGACGCGAACGTCCCCGTCGACCAGCCCGACAACTGATCGAGGCTTGGGGGTAGCCGGTGCATTACGCCTCCCTGCCTGACGTCGAGGTCGAGTACGGGCCCGTCCCACCGGAGCAGGCCGACCGCGTAGAGGCTCTGATCGCGCGGGCGGAGGCGATCCTGCTGTTCGAGGTGCGAGACCTCGACGCCAGGATCGTCACCGGCCAGACCCAGTTGCCGCTGGTGAAGCAGGTGGTGTCCGAGATGGTCACCGCTGTGCTCCGCAACCCGCAGGGGTTGAAGTCGTTTGCGCACACTGAGGGCCCGTTCACCACGTCGGGCACCTACGCCGACACCAGCGGTGGCGGGATGGTTCTCACCGACCGCCACCGCCGCCTCCTCGGCCTGCCTGCCAGCACCTCGGGGGCGTTCACCATCACCCCGGGCCGCCGGTCGTGACGACCGGGCTCGGCAACACAGGCTGGGGGACCAGGGCCACCGTGACGGTGCGCCGCCCCACCGGCCAAAGCCGGTACGGCAGCCTCGACGACCAGGAGTACGCCGACCAGCTCGTGCCGCAATGCGTGTGGGCGCCCACGGCTGCCGGCCAGCAACGACCCGAGGACTACGGCCGCGGCGAGACCGTGACGGAAACGCTGACGCTGTACACCCTCGTCGAGGCCGACATCCGCAGCAGCGACAAGGTCGTCCTCCCCGACGGTCGGGTGTTTGAGGTCATCGGAGCAGCTCGCCGGTGGCGCAACCCGTTCGTACCGATGGGTCACGGCTGCGAAGTCACCCTGCAACGCATCCTCGGCTGACCGGGAGGCATCGGTGGCGCGCTACTCCCGTGACGGGGCCGACTTCGGCGCCATCCTCCGCATGCCCGGCGTCCGCGCCGCCGTCATTGACGTCACCGAACAGGTCGGGGCGCGCGCCCGCAGCTTCGCTCCAGTAGATGACGGGGACTACCTGCGCGGCATCGAAACCACGCTCATCGAGCGCGGCGGCAATGATCGCGACCGGCCCGAAGGTCGGGTCACCGCCACGGCACCGCACAGTGCGGCGGTCGAGTGGGGCAACAGTCGAAGCCGCGGCCGGCACGTCCTCGCCCGAGCCCTGTACGGCCGATGAGCGCCCCCATCGGGACGTGGCCCGACGCCGAAGCGGTGGGCTGCGACGTGCTCGACGCCGCCCTGACCCCTGTGCGGGCCGTGACCGAGACCCCTCCCAACTTCGCGCCACCCCTGGTGCAGGTGGAGCGGTCAGGCGGGGCAGACGACGGCGTCACTGATCGCCCGGTACTCACCATCACCTGCTACGGCAGAACCCGCGCCGAAGCCTGGTTGCTCGCCGAGCGCGCCAGGGAAGCGCTGCACGCCGCCGCCCACACCGCGGTCAACGGGGTCCTGCTCGACTCGGTCCGCACCGAGGCCCCACCGGCGCAGGTGCCCGACCCGCGCCGCGACCTGCGCACCGTGCCGGCCACCTACCAGCTCGGCCTGCGCCGCCACCGCACCACCTGATCTCGCTCCCCCCTCAATGGCCCCTCTGGGGCTACGCCATGCCCAGAAAGGGGCTCCCCTCATGCCGGACACCACGCTCGGTGCCCTCAAGAAGGCCAACAACGATCTGTTCTTCAAGGCGCTCGACGCCGTAGTGCTCGTCGCGCCGATCACCGCCACGATCCCCGCCGCGTTCACCACTGGCGCGTCTGCGGCTCTCCAGTCGCTGCCAGCGGAGTACAGGTCTATCGGTTGGGTCGACGACTCCGATGCCTACACGTGGAGCCGCGACACCGAAATTGCCGAAACGACGTCTCACGGTTCGACGGAACCCACTCGCCGAGACATCCGTTCCGATGTCACCGGCTTTCAGATGACAGCCCAGGAGACGTCGCGACTGGTCCTGGAACTCTCGCACAACGTGGATCTTTCGTCCGTCACTCCGACGCCGGTAACCGGGGAGCTGACATTTAACCGGGCCCTGTCGCCGCAGACCCGCTATTTCCGCCTCATCGCCATCGCTCAGGACGGCGCTGGCGACGACCTGCGCTACAACATCGTTGTTCTGCCGCGTGCGATGGTGAGCGAATACGGCGAGACGAGTTGGTCCGCGGAGAACATTCAGACTTTCCCGCTGACGTGGTCCGCCACCCCCGATCCCGTCCTTCAGTTCTCGTACCGGCAGACGTACGCGGGCCCAGGCATTCGTTCGCGTCTGGAGAAGATGGGTTTCCCCGCCCTGGCGCCGTGATCTAGTAGGCTCACGACGTAAGCGACCCCGACGGTGTTCTCAGCACCGCCGGGGTCTGGGTGTCGACTGTGTGGAGCCGACAAGTGGGAACGTACACCTTCACCTGCCTCGCCTGCGGCACGAGGCGGGAGCTGCCCGAGAGACACGGCGGGCGCCGGACGACGTGCGATGACGAGTGCGCGCGGGTGATGATGCGGGAGCGCACTCGGCAGTGGCGCGCCGGCAAGAAGGCAGGTGCGGTCTGTGACCGCACCTGCAAGCACTGCAACGAGCCGATGCCTCCAGAGGTGCACGGGCACCGGGTGTACTGCTCGAAACCCTGCGAGCTGCGCTCGCGGGCGGACCGTCAGGCCGAACGTCGCCAGGCTGCCCCCCTTGATCGTCGCGTGCATGGGCCGCGTGGACAGGTGTGCACCTGCCCGGATTGCGGCACCGCGTTCGTCGCACCGCCCTCCAGGCGCTGGGGGTCTGCGCGACCCTGCAGTGACTGCTCAGCGAAGCGCCAACGCCAGCGAACCAGGGACTACTCCAAGAGGCACCCGGAGCAGGTCGCTGCCAGGAAAAAGCGCTGGAACAAAGCCAACCCGAACTACCACGCTGATTGGGTGAAGGCGAACCCGGAGCAGGCGCGCGACTTAAGTCGCCGCGGTGCTCAGCGGCGGCGTCATCTCAAGCGAACAAACGGTCCTTCCGAGATCTTCGTTTACGACGAGATATTCGAGCGCGACCGTTGGGTCTGCGGCCTGTGCGGCAATCCCGTTGACCGCGAGTTGAAGTGGCCTGACGACGGGTGCGCCACGCTGGACCACGTCCTACCGATCGCGCTTGGTGGCACGCACACCCGAGACAACGTTCAGCTCGCCCATTGGGCGTGCAACCGATCCAAGGGGGCTCGCGCCTCCGCCTAACCAAGGAGGCGGCCTGTGGCCGACAAGTTCGAGCCGGTGAAGCTCCGCTCCCCGCAGGGCAACCTGTTCACCGCACATACCCCCGGCGAGGTCAACGACCTCGTCTACGGCCACGGCTACAGCGTCGTCGGCAAGCGCGACGTCGCCGACGTCCTCCCGACCGGCACCGACGACAGCAGCGCACCCGCTGCGTCGTCGTCGACTACTGCTCCCGCCAAGCCGAAGGAGAAGTGACGTGGGTGATGTGACCCCGATCGGCAACCGGGAGGCTCGCCGGCACTGGAACCGCTACGTCGCCGAGGCCCGCGAGGTGTACTCGGAGATCGAGCTGTCCCCCGCCGTGGAGGCCGACCACGAGGGCGCCGGGCACCCCGCGGACGTGATCCGCGTGTACGTGCCCACGGTTGAGCGACTCAACGACCTCAACCAGGCCGAGGAGACCGGTGACGTGTGGAAGCAGCTGGAGGTGCTGCTCGGCGACGACACCGACCGGTTCCGCGCCGTCGCCGCTGACGCCCCGATCACGGCGCTGGTGAAGCTGATGGGCGACATCATCGGCGACCTCGGTCTCTCGGCGAGCCCGGGAAACGTGCCCGCTTCGTCCGCCTGATCGACCGTTTCGGGCCGGACCTGAGTTACAGTCTCAACGAGCACCTGCACCGCGACCTGCGGGAATGGTTCCGAGGTCGGGACTCGCCCCCGATCTCCGATTTGCTCGACTTCGCCGAGCGGCTGCCGCGGCACTCGGTGTACAAGGCCGCGGTGTTCGACGACGAGGACGTTGCGCTCGAACTGCTCGGCGACGACGACGACAGCGCCACGTCCTCGCCGCCGTCGTTCGGGATGGCCGGCTGGACCTACGAGCGGGAACTCCTCGTGGGCGTCACCGAGACCCTGATGTCGCTGCGCGCCGTGCTGATCGGCGTCAACAGCGAGAAGGGCAAGGTCCCGAAGGTCCATCCGCTGCCCCGCCCCAAGACTGCTCTGGATCGCATCGCGGCGATCCGGTCCAAGCAGAAACGCAGCAGCCTGCTCGCCCAGCTCGTCCCGCACGAGGGACACCTCCCGCCCGCCTGACCGTCATGCCGAGGGGGTGTCATGCCCTACTCGGCCGGCTCAGCGCACGTCACCGTCGTGCCGGACATGCGCGGGTTCCCCGGCCAGGTGAAGCGTGAGGTCGAGCGGCTCGGCCCGATCGAGCTCAAGGCCACCCTCAAGGTCGACACCGCGCAGGCGCAGCGGGCGGTGTCGTCGGTCAAGGCCCCGGACATCCGGGCCAACCTGATCGTCGACCAGGCCGGGCTGCGGCAGTTGCAGGCCATCACCGCAGCCCAGGCCATCACGGTCTTGGCTCGGGTTGTGGCCGACACCGCTCAGGCGCGGTCCCAGTTCGCGGCGGTGCAGCGACAGGCCGACCAGATCGGCCGGTCCCGGCCCACAATCACCGTCACGGTGGATGTGGTGCGGGCCCTCGCCGGCCTGGCCCGGCTGGCGGTGCAGATCAACCAGTGGGCCAACCGGTCGGTCGACATCAGGATCAACGCCGACACGACTCGGGCGGTCGCCTCGATCGGGCGTGTCATCGCGCTCGTGTCGTCCCTGGCGGGGCTGGGCGGCATCGTCGGCGGCCTAGCCGGCGCTTTCGCGGGGCTCGGGGCGGCAGGTGCGGTCGCCGCTGCCGGGCTGGCGCCGGTGATCCTGTCGTTTCAGGGCATCGGGGATGCGGTCACCGCGCTCCGGGATCAGCAGAAGACCGCCGGGGCCACCGCCCGACAGGCCGCGCAGGAACAGGCGCAGGCCGCCACGCAGATCCAGGCTGCGCAGACCGGTCTGACCCGCGCTGAGCGGGACCTGACGCAGGCCCGGACCGACGGTGCCCGTGAGGTGTCGCGGGCTCGGGCCGGGCTGGACCAGGAACGCATCGACGGCGCCCAGGACGTGGCCCGCGCTGAGGCCGCCCTCGACCAGGCCCGGACCGAGGGCGCCCGCGACGTCGCCCAGGCCGTCGCGCAGGCCGAAGACCGGATCTCATCCGCCCGTGATGACGCGGCCCGGGACTACGCCGCAGCGGTCAAGCGCAACGAGCAGGCGCAGAACACCCTGCGTCAGGCCACCCGGGACCTGCAGTACGCGCAGCAGGACATGAACCGGGCCTGGGAGGACGGGCGCCGCTCCCTGCAAGACCTGCAGGACCAGTTGGACTCGTCCAACCTGGACATGGAGCAGGCCGCTTTCGACCTGGCCGACGCGAAGAAGCGGCTCGACGAGGCCCGCGCGTCCGGTGACGCCGACGCCATCGCCCGCGCCGACGTGGCGTACCGCCGGCAGCTGGAGACGATCGACCAGCTGTCGAAGCGGCAGGAGCGACTCGCTGTCGACAACGCGGCAGCGCAGGAAGCCGGCGTTGCGGGCACCGAGAAGGTCGTCGCGGCGTCACGGCAACTGGAGCAGGCCCGCGAGCGGGAAACCGAAGCCGCTCGGGACGCCCGCGACGCAGCCGCAGGAGTGACGCAGGCCCGGATCAGCGGGGCAGCCGCTATCGCCAAGGCAGAAGCCGAGGGCGCAGCAGCAGAGGCGGAGGCGCGCGAGCAGGCAGCGCAGCGGGAGACCGCAGCTCAGCAGTCCCTGGACGATGCGCGGGAGCAGTCCCGCCGCCGCGTCCAGGCCGCCGAGCAGTCGCTGACCGATGCCCGCGAGTCGGCATCTCAGCGGGTTCTGGCTGCGGAGGAGTCCGTCGCGGACGCCCAGCGGGCGCTGCAGCTGGCGTTGACCCAGACCGGGACCGCCGGTCAGGCCGCAGCGGACAAGGTCGCTCAGGCGTTCGCCGAGCTGTCCCCGACGGCGGCCGACTTCGCCCGGTTCGTGGCCGGTCCGCTGTCCGACGCCCTCAACGGGCTGTCCGCCACCGCCGCCACCGGCTTCCTCCCAGGTCTGCGCACGGGCCTTGAGGCGCTGCTGGCGCAGATGCCGCGCATCGACGCCGCGATCGGCACCCTCGCCCGATCCGCCGGTGGGCTGGCGCAGACCCTGCTCACCGCGCTGGCCTCGCCCGCGGCGCTGGGGTTCTTCGAGACCCTCGCGAACGCCTCCACCACCATCTTCCCCCTGCTCGCGCAGAGCGTGATCAACCTGTCGGGCGCGTTCGGGAACCTACTGGTGCAGCTGCTGCCGCTGGCGCCGGCTGGGTTTGCACTGCTCGACCAGATGTCGGCGCTGCTCGTGTCGCTCACGCCGTTCCTGGTGCAGCTCCTGCAGGGGCTCATCCCCGCCGCCTCGGCGTTCCTGACCGCGCTGCAGCCCCTCGGCCCGGTCATGGCCGCGCTGCAGCCCATCCTGCTGGTCCTCGGGCAGGCCCTGGCCACCGTCCTCGGTGCGGTCCTGACCGCTCTCGCGCCGGTGCTGGTGGCGCTCACCCCACTCATCCAGCAGTTCGCGCAGCAGATCGCCGGGGCCCTGGTCGCCGCCCTGCTCGCGGTCACCCCGATCCTCGTCCAGGTCGCCGAGTGGTTGTCGGCCAACCCGCAGCTCGTCCTCACCGTCATCGGCGCCATCGGTGGCCTGGTCGCCGCTCTTGGCCCGCTGTCGTTCATCGCGGGGATCGTGCTGACCGCGTTGCGCGGGTTCCTCATCGTGTCCGTGGTGTCCGCCGCCCTCGGTGCGCTCGGGTTGCAGGGCACGATCGTCGGGCAGGTGCTGCTCCGGCTTCTCCAGCCGATCAGCCTGATTCGCCTGGCACTGCCCTACATCGGGCAGGCCCTGATGTTCGTTGTCCGCGCCCTGCTCGCGGCGATTGGCCCGGTCGGCTGGCTCGCCATCGGTCTCACCACGCTCTACACCTCCAACGAGCAGTTCCGGGAGGCCGTCAATCGGCTCCTGGGCGTGCTGACGGGCCTGGTCGGCACGTTGGTCTCCTCGCTGATGCCGGCGTTCCAGCGGATCGTCGGCGCGGTCATGCAGGTCGTGGACGTCCTGGTGTCTGCCCTGACGCCGATCCTCGACGTGGTCGTCGACATCTTCGTCCAGCTCATCGACACCGTCATCCCGCCGCTGGTCGCGATCATCGAGGGCTTTCTCGTCCCGGTCATCACCACCCTCGCCGACATCCTCTCCGACGTCCTGGTGTGGGTCGTGCAGAACGTGGTCGTGCCTGCCCTGCAGGCCCTCGTCGGCGTCATCCGCAACATCCTCGTCCCCACGATTACGTGGCTCTGGGAGAACGTCGTCAAGCCTGTGTTCCAGGCGCTCGGGGACTTCATTGCCTGGGTGTTCAATCAGGTCATCCGCCCCGCCTTCGATGCGATCGTCGCGTTCGTCCGCAACACGCTCGTCCCGACGATCACGTGGCTGTGGGAGAACATCGTCCGCCCTGTGTTCCAAGCGCTGGGCGACTTCATCGCGTGGGTCTGGAACAACATCATCCGACCCGCGTTCGACGCATTGGTCCGGTTCGTCCGAGACGTCATCGTCCCCACCGTCATGTGGCTGTGGGAGAACGTCATCCGCCCGACTTTCCAGGCGCTCGGGGACTTCATCGCCTGGGTGTGGACCAACATCATCAAGCCGGCCTGGGACGCGCTGGTCTACGTCATCCAGAACATCATCACCCCTGCGGTCATGTGGCTGTGGAACAACGTCATCAAGCCCGCGTTCGACGGCATCGGCGCCGTGATCGAGTTCGTGTGGGAGCAGGTCATCAAGCCGGCCTGGGACGCCCTGGTCGGCGGTCTGAACTGGCTGGGTGACAACTTCAACCGGGTCGTCACCTGGATCGGTGACATCTGGAACGGGCTGCGGAACCTGCTCGCCGTGCCGATCAACTTCCTGATCGGGACGGTGTTCAACAACGGCATCCGCAAGGCGTGGAACCTCGTCGCCGACCTGCTCCCCGGCATCGACCCCATTGCCGAACTCCCACTCATCCCGGAGTTCGCCCGAGGTGGCGTGTACCCGGGCTACACCCCGGGCCGTGACGTCGGTTTGGCGGCGGTGTCCGGTGGTGAGGCGATCATGCGCCCGGAGTGGACCCGCGCCATCGGCGGCCGGGGCTACGTGGACGCCGCCAACCAAGCCGCCCGCACCGGCGGTGTGCAGGGCGTCAAGGCGTTCCTCAGCGCCACCGGGGGCGCCACCGGCCGGCAGGCAGGTGCGGCCCGGCAGGAACTCATGGGCCGCTACCCCCTCGACAACGGGGTGCGGGTCCGGACACCGAAGTGGTTCGGCGCGTTCGCCTACGGCGGTGTCCTTCCGCACGTGGCTGCGGCCGGTCAGGAGATTGAGCGGCTGTTCGGGCGGATGCCCGGCGGTATCGGTGGGGTGGGGAAGCGCGCCAACGCCTCCGACCACCCCCGTGGTCTGGCCCTGGACTTCATGACCATGAACGACACGGGGCTGGGGAACCGGGTGACCGAGCACATCCTGGCCAACGCCCGCCGGCTGCTCGTGAAGTACATCATCTGGCAGCAGCAGATCAACAAGGGCAGCGGCTGGGACGGCATGGAGGACCGCGGTTCCCCGACGGCGAACCACATGGACCACCCCCACGTCAGCTTCCTCGACCCCGGTGTTGCGGGACGGGACTTCTCCGGTGAGGGCGGCGGGTTCCTCGACTTCCTGGGCGACCAGATCCGCCAGATCTTCACCGACCTCACGAACCCGGCCATCGACGGGCTTCGCAGCCTGTTCCCGGCCCCGCCGGAGTTCATGAACATCCCCGCGGGGATCGCCACGACCATCCGTGACAGCGCTCTGGACTTCTTCCTCGGCAAGTCCGCGGAGGCTGGGCGGACCACCGGGACGGTCGGGCTGGACGGGAAGAACGCCAAGGCGCAGGTGCGCGCGGTTGCGGCCCGGTTCGGCTGGAACGCCGACCCGCAGTGGCCGGCACTTGAGCGGCTGGTGCAGAAGGAGTCCTCGTGGAACCCCGCTGCGGCCAACCCGCGGAGCTCGGCTCGGGGCCTGTTCCAGAAGATGACCTCGATCCATGGCCCCGTGGAGCCGACCGCGGCGGGTCAGGCGGAGTGGGGTCTGCCCTACATCCGGCAGCGCTACGGCACCCCCGTGAAGGCGCTCGCCTTCCACGACCGCAACAACTACTACGACTCCGGCGGCTGGTTGCCGCCTGGGGCGACGCTGGCGCAGAACAACACCGGAGCCCCCGAAGCGGTGTTGACGGGCCGGCAGTGGTCGAACGTGGAGACCCTGGTCCGGTCGGGCGGTGACGGCGCCCTGATCGGTTCGCTCAACGTCAACGCCGGCGAGGGGCCGTCGGCTCGGGACATCATCGACGAGGCCATGTGGGCGGCCCGTACCGCCCGTCACAGCAGCCGGTACGGCCGCTGATGGCCCTCCTTGAAGGTCAGTGGGCCATCACCACCGGCGCCTCCACTGTGGTGATGGGGCCGGGGACGCCGTACAACGTGTCGGGGTTCGAGATCGGCGAGCCCGACATGCGCAACAGCGACGTGCCGCGGGCTCGGGAGGACGGGGACGAGTTCGGGCGGGACTACCGCGGCGGACGCGTCATCTCCTTCGAGCTCAACGCCCTGTCCGACCCGTACCAGTACGACACGGTAGTCCGCCGCCAGCAGGTGCTCGACCTGCTCGCGGTGTTGGAGTCGGCGTGGGACGCCGAAGCGGTCCGCACCCTCCCTGGTGAGGTGTCGGTGCTGTCCTACCAGCGCGGTGGGGTGGCGCGGCGGGTGTACGGCCGCCCGCGGCGGTTCCAGCCGGTCACCACGATGGACTGGACCGGGAACGTGCCGATCACGGCCGCGTTCCGCACGAAGGACCACCGGTTCTACGCCGACGGCGAGTCCGCCCTGACCATCGGGTTCGTCCCCGAGTCGGTGGGCGGGTTCACCCCGCCCCTGATCGGGCCGCTGATCATGTCCGGTCAGGGTGTCGGCGAGACCGGGTTCACCGTCGGCGGCACCGAGGCCGCGTGGTTGACGTACCGCATCGACGGCCCCATCCAGACCCCCACCGTCGAGATCACCGACCACTGGTCGGCCACCCTCAACATCACCCTTGCGGCCGATCAGTGGGTGCTGGTGGACCCGTCGCCGTGGCAGCGGGTGGTGCTCCGCAACGACGGCGCCAACCTCTCCGGCGCGTTCACGGCCACGTCGGAGCGGCTGTCGGGGATGCGGGTCCGCCCCGGCAACCGGCAGGCCATCTTGCGCGGCGTCGACCCCACGGCCAGCTCGCGCCTGTCGCTGTTCTACCGCTCCGCCTACGCGTCTTACTAGATCAGAAGGAGGCGCGCTGGTGGCGCTGCCCAATCCCGCCTTCGTCGATGCCAACGCCCGTCACGACGCCAACGTGCTCCGCGCCCTCGGGGAGCTCGTGTCCGAGGGTCAGGAAGGTGTTCGCGGGCCCACGCACCTCGCGGTGAAGGCCCTTGGCACCCCCGGTGGGGCGGTCACCGTCGGGCCCGGGGTGTACAGCGTGAAGAACACCGCGGCCGGCGGGAGCTACGAGAACTACATCGGGAAGGTGCTGGAGAACGAGCAGGTGTCGGTGTCCCCGACCGACTCGTCCGGCCCGCGCACCGACCTGGTCATCCTCCGCATCGAGAACCCCTACGTCGCCGGCACGGGGACGTGGGCGGAGCCGGCGTCCCCGGCGGATGGGCCGTACGCGCACGTGCGGGTGATCGAGGGCGTGGCGGCGAACACGCAGACGGTGCGGTCGCTGAACAGCACGTGGACGGCGATCACGCTGGCCCGCATCACCCGCCCGGCCAGCACGGGCATCGTGACACAGGCACACATCACCGACCTTCGATCGATGATCGACCTCACGGTCGAGCGCATCGTCGTCATCAACAACCCGCCGGCCACTCCGCCGCCGATCGCAACGGAGATCTGGTCGGAATCCACGCCGTGCCAGAACGCTGCCACGATTCCGTCCACGCAGACCGGGTCGTGGGCCTACTTTCCGCTGGCCGCGGACTGGCAGGTCCCGGTGCCGTCGTGGGCGCTGGGCATGGACATCCACATCATCACCAACCCTCAGGTCACCGGGGATGTGTGGGGCGGGATGCGGCTGGTCATCGACGAGGGCGGCGGCACCGTCGACAGCATGGGCGTCGTCCCTGCCGATTACGACGTCAACTACCACGGCGGCCCCGGCCCTGAGCGGTTCACTCACATCGTTGGTGGCACCGCGACTCTTGCGTCCCGGCATCGGGGCAAGGTCGTGCGGATGCGGCTGCAAGTCCGCTCTTACGACAGCTCCAACCACTCGGGTCATCTCGCGCAGGAACGCGGGACCCGCGTCGGTGTGATTCTCGTAATGAAGCGCTTCCCGATCACATCGGACGGCGGCTGATCCGTGCACTCTGACAAGACTGGAGGGTGCCGGTGAGCACTCATTTCAACGCGACCGTCGACCTAGCGGGCTACTACTTCCAGCAGGCCGCGTCCACAGCAGCCGACATCCAGGTCATCGCACTCAAGGCCGGCGGGCTCCAGGCGGATGACGCGCTGGCCGACAACGCCACGCTGGCGGCGATCCTCACGGCTGGCAACGTCGAAGCGGACTTCACGAACTACGTCCGCAAGACCATCGCGGCCCCGACCCGCTCCGCGGTCAACGCGACCGACCGCACCCACCTGGGCGGGTCCGCTGTCGGCACGGCGTACACGCTGACGTGGACTGCCGCCGGTGGGGCGACGAACAACCAGCTCGGCAAGGTCGTGCTGCTGTACGTGCCCGTCCCGGGCACGTCGCCGAACTCGGACATCCTGCCGTTGTTCGCGCACGACATCACCGCCACCACCGACGGCAACGACCTCGTCATCACGTTCCACGCGGACGGCGCGGTCCGCTACCGCAAGCCCTGACCGATGGCTGTCCGGTTCTCCGCCGAAACGCAGGGCTACAGCACGCTGCTGTCCGTTCCGCAGGGTGCGTACACGGTCACGTGGTGGGCGAAGCTGTACGTGTCCAAGGGTTACGCCACGATGTGGGAGCCCGGATCGACCGCTGACACCAGTGTGTACACCCAGGTAGGGATGGACGCCGACACCACCTACGGCATCCACACCTCAGGCGGCGGCAACCTCAACGCTGTCTACCCGATGGTCGCCAGCACCGTGGATGGCACCGCGAACTGGCACTGCTTCGCCGTCACCCAGACCGCCGCAGGTGGGACGCTGCGCGCCGGCTACGGGGCCACGCCCGGGGCGATGACGTTCGCGAACATCGTGGCGCCTAGCGCCGCACCGGGAACGCTGCGGATCGGGCGCTCCGTTTGGGCCGGCGAGTGGTTCAACGGCGCTGTCGCGGCGTGGAAGCAGTGGTCGACGGTGCTGACCGACGCCGAATGCGCCACCGAGCTCGGGGTGTACGAGCACCAGCGCACCACCAGTTTTGTGCGCCGCTTCGACTTCAAGGCCCTTCAGACGACACCGTCGGCCGGGTCAGGTGACCTGACCGCAGGGTCTGCGTCCCCCTCCGTTGTGACGGGCCCGAACATCCCGGACTCGCTGGCCATCCCCTCCCCGCCCCGGCCGATCCGGCGCGGACCCAACTATCGGAGGTAGCGCGTGGCCGTCACGGTCCCGTCCCGCTCTTTCACCGTCGATGCCCTCATCACCAACCCGGGCGCGGTCACGAACCTGTGGTTCATGGCGTCCGCGACCCGGCCCCTGGTGGTCATCCGGGCGAACATCGAGCCGGCGCAGTCCGCCATCCCCACCGCGGGTGGTGCTCGGGTGCGGTTGATCCGCAAGACGACCGCCCCCACCGGGACGGCCATCGCGGCGTCGGCGAACCTCAACCACGACCCCGGTGACGCGGACGCCTTGTTCACCATCGGGCACACCGCCACCGCTGAGGGCACGGACGGGGACTTCCTAGAGCGGGGCTGGCGCTCCGACGTCGGGTTCGAGTGGGCGCCCACCCCCGAGGAGTACATCGTCGTCCCAGCCGGCACGAGCAACGGGTTCGGGATCAAGCACATGACGGCCCCACCGGCTGGTGTCTACGCTTTCACGGTCACGCTGCACGAGATCGGCTAGCACGTGGCGCGTCGCGCAGCGGTCTTCCGGCGCGGTGTCGTCAGACCCGCCAAGCGACGCCGCCTCCCCCCGCAGGCCGTCCTGCCCACGGGCGCGTCCGCCCCGCTCGTCGAGGTGGTTGCCGAGACCCTGACCGTCACCGTCCAGAAGCGCGCCACCACGCCGCTGGTCGAGACGGTCGTCGAGGTTCTTCCGGTCACCGTCACCAAGCGGGTCACTGTCGGTCTCGTCGAGGTGGTTGTTGAGGCGCGCGGTGTGGTGGGGCAGCCCCGCACCGTGTCGGTGCTGGTCGAGGTTCTCCCGGTCAAGGTCACGAAGATCGCCCGCCTCGGCGTGGTCGATGTGGTCGCCGATGTGCGACCGGTCGCCGCTGGAGCGACCCGGGCACCGCTTGTCGACGTCGTGGTCGACGTTCTGCCTGTTACCGTCTCCTACGGCGGCACCGGCGTGTCCAGGACTGGTTTGCCGCCGGTCATCTTCCTCCCCACGACCCGCGTCATCGCCCAGTCGATCCTGACGGGGGAGTTCCTGCACTGGGAGTTGCCGGTGCGGGACCTGGAGATCACGTGGTCGCTGTCCGGGCCCACGTCGATCACGGGCAGCTTCGAGCCGGAGATCCGGGATCTGCGCAACCTGAACCTCATGGCGCATGGCACGTGGTTGCACGTCGAGGACTCTGGCCTGATCCGCGCCTCGGGCATCCTCCAGCCCGGCCAGGCTGATGACCAGAGGCTGTCGGTGGAGGCGTTGGGGCCGTCGCACTACGCCCGCCAGATCCCCTACCGCGGCACGTTCTCCCAGATCGGTGTGGACCCGGCCGCGGTGGTGAAGCACCTGTGGCAGCACATCCAGTCCTACCCCACGGGCAACCTCGGGGTGCAGGTCAACGGGACGACTCCGGTCCGCCTGGGGACGGAGCCGTCGGAGCAGGTCGACTTCGTCACCGGCGCCGGCGACCAGGTCAGTTTCGACCGTGGCGGTCCGTACCGGCTGGACTACTTCGAGAACACCTCGTGCGGCAAGGAGATCGACGACCTCGCCGGGGAGACCCCGTTCGACTACATCGAACGCGCCCAGTGGAACGCTGACAAGACCGACGTCGAGCACCACATTGACATCGGCTACCCCCAGATCGGCACCCGCCGCACCGACCTCCGCTTTGCCGACGGCGAGAACGTCTTGGAGTCCGCGCCGGTTGAGGAGCCTGACGGCGTGTACGCCGACCAGGTCTTCGTGCACGGCCGAGGCGAAGGAGCCTCGGCGGTCACGGGCTACGCGGGCACCGTCATCCCGGGCCGGCTGCGGATGCCCGTCGTGGTGGTCGACAAGACCATCGGGTCGAAGGAACGCGCCGACGCCCGCGCAGCCGAAGAGCTAGCGGCACGCCTGTCCGCGCTGGTTGAGGTGTCGGAGATCGCGGTGTCCGCCACCCACGCCAACGCCCCGTTGGGATCGTTCGGGCCAGGGGACGAGATCCAGCCCGACCTGGTCCTACCCCACGTCGGCCGCATCCGCGCTTGGCACCGCGTGACCGGCGTCCGATTCGTAGCGGAGCGCGGAGCGGCCGTGCTCGCGCTTACCCGGAGGGGTGAGTTCGCCAGCCGCTAAGCAGGTGGGCCAGCTTTCCAGAACCGTTCGACGACGAACAGATGCCTCAACCGGCCGGCCGGGTCGCCTTCTGCCCAAGGATCATGCAGGGACAGCGAATCCCACCAGTCGGCCAAGTCGGCAGGCACAACAATCGTGATCGTCTGGGGTTCGTTCTCGTCAGGCATTCGTTCATCATGACAGGTGGGGGTGACGATGCCCCCCGGCGAACAGCTCTGCGCGTCCTGCGGTCGCCCTCTGCGTCTTATGCGGGTCCCCGGCCAGGGCAACCGCTGGACCGAGACGTGGAACAACGGCGCAATTGCCACACACACGCCTGCTATGTGCCGGGCTTGGCGCTGCGCCCTTGCCGGGGGCGACTGGATCGCCATCGTGAAGGTGCTGGCGCCTGCGAACGCCTCCGCCGCTCTCACCTCGCACATGGCCGACCGCATGCTGGACGTGGCCGCGGGGGAGCAGCAGTGAGCGGATCCATCCTGTCCTCGCCGGAGTCGCGGCGGCTGGGGCAGAAGCTGGCCTCGATGGAGGCGGAGATCGAGCGTCTCCGCGCCTCCCAGCAAGCCACCCAGCTCGGCGACTCAACCCTGTACGGGGCGATCTACATCGCCGACCCGGACGGGAACGTCAAGGGCATCATCGGCGAGCAGGCCGACGGCTCCACCGGTGTCGTGGTCACCGACGGACCGAAACCGCCCGCACCGTCCGGGCTGTCCCTCACCCCGGACATGGCTGGTGTGGTCCTCGGCTGGGCCGGCACGTTCACAGCCGCGAAGCCGCTCGACTTCTCCCACGTCAACGCCTACCTGTCCGACGCCGGAGCAGGATTCGTCCACGGCCCCTCCAACCACGTCGGGACCCTCTCCGACGCCGGCAGCATCCCCATCACGCCGCTTCCGTCGGGCACGCAGTGGTGGGCCCGCCTCGTCGCCGTGAACAACAGCGTTCCGCCAGGAGAGTCCCCGCCGAGCGTGACCGTCGGCCCGGTGTCACCCGAGCAGGTCGTGGCACAGGACGTGCTGGACGGGATCGTCACCGAGGTCAAGCTGGCCAACGACGCCGTCACCGCCGCGAAGATCGCGGCTGGGGCGGTGGGCACGGGGGAGATCGCCGGTCAGGCCGTCACCCTGTCCCAGCTCGCCAACGGCAGCGTGGACGCCACAAAGCTGGTCAACGGCGCGGTGACAGAGCCGGCTATCGCGGCGAACGCGGTCACGGCCAACCAACTCGCCGCGAACAGCGTGATCGCGGGGAAGCTGGCTGCGGACTCGGTGGCGGCGAACAACATCGTGGCCGGGTCGATCCAGACTGAGAAGATCGCCGCCGGTGCCGTGCTGGCCGACAAGATCGCGGCGAACGCCGTCACCGCCGAGAAGATCAACGCACTCGCGGTCAACGCCGACAAGATCGCCGCCAACGCCATCAACGCCGGCCACATCACCGCAGGCGCGGTCACCGCGTCCAAGCTCGCCGCAACCCTCATCCTCGGCACCACCATCATCGCCGGCACCACCACCACCGGCGCCCGAGTCCAGCTCAACTCCTCCGGTATCGAGGCGTTCCGCGGCAACGGCACGAAGGTGCTGGACTTCGACACCGGCACCGGGGACATCACCATCGCCGGCCGCTACCGCTCCCAGGACTCCGGTACCCGCGTAGAGATCAACCCAGGCGGTAGCGACCCCAGCACGATCCGCCTGTACTCCAACGGCGTCTACGGCCGCATCAGCGCCGAACCCGGCCCCTCATCCTCTGCGGCCATCCTCATCCAAGGCTCGGCCACCGACACCGGCCGGCTCGGGGCCTACAACAACGAATCTTTCGTGTCCTACGTCGGGTCCGGGATCTCCCGCACCGCGGTGTCCTGCCTGCAGAACACCCTGAACATCTGGGCAGTCGGGGACATCGGGCTGTACCACACTTCCGGGTCCAACCAGACCCCCATCGCCTCCTCTCGGCTGCGGTTCTCCGTGTCAACCGGTGAGGGCGGGTCGACACCGATCATCTCCGCCGACGGGCAGAACAGCGGCCTCAAGTTCGACAACGGCACCGCGCTGATCGTGACTGCGGACGGGCAGGCGTTCGCCCCTATCCGCGCCAGCCAGTTCCTGGTGAGTTCGTCGGAGCAGGTGAAGGAAGACATCCGAGACGCCCGCGCGGTGCTCGACCCGCGGCAGGTCATCCGTCAGGCGCGGGCTCGTCAGTACCGGTTGTCGGCCGAGAAGTGGTACACCCCACCCGCCACCGACGAGGAGCCCAACCCGCGCCCGGTGCAGGTAGCGGCCCCGCTGCACTTCGGTCCCCTGGCCGAGGAGCTCCCACCCCAGATGACGGTGTCGCTGCCGTCGCTGGACGGGAAGTCCCGCATCCTGTCGATCAACCTGGCCGATGCCGTGGGCATGCTGTGGGCCGCTGAGGGCCAGCGGGAGGACCAGCAGCAGCGCTCGGTCACCGGCCGGGCGGTCATCACCTCCGGGACCATCGCCTCCGGCGGCACCCGACGCGTCTCCGTCACCTGGGACGACACGCCCCTTGAGGTGCCGACCGACAACATTGCCCTGGCTCTGCCGGCGATGCCCACCGCCCTGGGGCGGGTGTCGGCCCGGGTCGACCCGGCCTCGGTGACCACCTCCGGGTGCGACGTGCTCGTCACCGTGTCCGGCCTGACCTCCGTTCTCGTCACAGCCGCGCTGCCCGTCGCCGTCGAGGTCGTCGGCCGCTACCTGTGGACCCCGCCCTACCAGCCCGAGGGAGCCTGATGGCCCGCGTGAAGATCGTGGTGGAACGCGAAGGCGGCTCCACCATCACCATCGTCGAAGAGTCGGCGATGCACCTGTTCAGCGACGGCGAATGCGCCCTCCTCACCCAGGAGGCGTACGTGCGGGTCCTGCGGGCGCTCGGAGTGCAGCAGCAGCCCGACCCGGAACCCACGCCTCCCGCAGCGGCTGGCGAACTCGCCGGGCCGTCCGTCGATGACCCGTCGGTCAAGGCCGTCATCGACGAGGCGCTCAGCCGCACCGGCAGGAAGGCCGCCTGATGCGGATCACCGGTGTGCGCGTCATCCGCCCCGACGGTGTGGAGAAGCTCTACGAACTCGGCCGCAGCTTCGACTTCGACGGCTGGGGAGACCTGATCATCCGCGACCAGGACGGCGCCGCCATCGCCACCCGCAGGCGCACCTCGGTCGAAGAAGTCGAGGTCATCGCGGTCGGCCCGGCAGGCCCCGAGTCCTGATGCGCAGCCACGTGATGCGCCAGTTCGGCCGGCGCGGCATTTTGCTGGTCCTCCTCGGCCTCATGTGGACCTTCGTCGGCGTCGGGCTGACCACGATCTCCCAGCAGCGCTTCTCCGCCGACAACGACGTCAACGGCGGACCGTTGCAGTTCCTCGACGACTACACCCCCGTCATCGGCGGCTTCTGGATTCTCGGTGGGCTCCTCGCGTTGGTGGGCGGGTTCATCCGCAAGAACAACCCCCGCGACGACTACGGCTTCCTCGGCCTGTCGGTGCCGGTGTTCGCGACGTTCTCGCTATACCTGTGGTCGTTCGCAGTCAACATCAGCACCGACGGCGTGTTCGGCCGCCCCAACTCGTGGCTGCCGGCGGTCGTGTACTTCGTCGTCTTCGCCACCGTGCTGTTCGTGGCGCGCTGGCCCGACCCGGACGACCCGCACCTGCCACCCGAGTTCCGGTCTGACGTCGAGGGCGGCCTCCGGTGAGCGCCTCGGCCCTGGCCGCCGCTGACCTCGCTAGTTCGTGGTCGTGGCTGATTCCAGTGCTCACTGCGGTCGGGGCCGCCGTTGTCGGGATCTACACAGCGCGGTCGGCGCGCGCGGCGAACCGGGAGACCTCTCAACTGTCTGGGTGGAAGGCGCTGTCGGAGTCTCACAGCGCCGAGATCAAGCGGCTGCGGACCGAGCGGGAAGAGGACCAGGAGGACCACAGGCAGGAGCGCGAGGAGGACCGGCGCGCTCTAGCCGCCTGCCACGCTCGCATCGACGATCTCACCCGCCGATTCGAGGACGCGGAGCGGCGCGAGCGGGAACTGATCGTCTGGGCTCGCGAGGTGGTGCGGCTGATGCTGGCCGCCGAGTTCCCGTTCCCCCCACCGCCGCCCGGTGTGGCTGATTCCGGCCCGGTGCGGTGACCGACCCTCTGACGTGCTGGCGGCACCGCCGCTGCGTCTGCGGTCATCCTCGCGCCTTCCACGGCCAGGGGCGCGGGTGGACCAGCTGCGAAGCGCTGCGCTGCCCGTGTGTCCTCTTTCTGTGGCACCTGCTGGAGCCGCTGCCCTACCCGATCCCCGGCCCCTGGAGGGTGTCGTGACCCGACCTGATCCGTACCGCCCGATGCGCCGGCCCGGGGTGGGGAAGGCGTGGCCCCCGGACGACTCGTGGACCATCGCCGAACTGAACGCCGAACTCGCGGTGTGGCGCACGTATGCGGCCCTCCGCCCTTATGCGGTGTCTACCCGGCGCGCCTCTGCGGTGAGTGTTCCGGTGCAGCGGCGGCCCTGTGATGCCCGCTGGGAGCGTCTCACCGAGGCCGCGTTTCGTGTCCACCGGGAACCGCACCGGGCCCGCGTCCAGCGCTGGCAGCCCGGCGCCCGCGGCCACCTCTAGCCCCCCGATCAGGAGACCGCTCGTGGCACCCGACTTCACGTGGCTGCGAATCGCCGCCTCGAACTTGCAGCAGAACCTGGAGATCGTCCTGGTTCGGCTGCGGAAGATGTCCGACCAACTCGACACCGTGGAGATGATCATGGCTGACAACAGCCCCCTGCTCAACCAGCTCGCCACCAACCTCCGCTCGTTTGCCCAGAACGAGTTCGCCAACCTGGTCGCCGACAACACCCGCCTCGCCTCTCGGGTCGCCGAGCTGGAGGGCGAGGACGTCGCCGAGGCCGCCGCCGCCGACGAGGCGGTCGCGGCGTTCAACGAGCTCACCGCGCCGGTCACCGAGAGCCCCGACGTGCCGGTCGAGATCCCCCCGGTCGACGCCCCCACCGAGGAGCCCTCGACGGAGCCGGCCCCGTCGGGCGACCCGACCGAGGAGGCCGACACCCAGCCGGTGACGGAGGGTGTCGCTACGCTGCCTGCGGGTGACCCCACCGGGTCAGTCGACGGAGACAACACCACCGCGACCTGACGAGGTCGCACGGGTGGTTCCTGCCCTAGCTCCCCGGGGCAGGAACCACCCCCTCCGGGGTCCACTCTTGCTTATAGCTGGGGTGCTCGCGGTAGGGCAATGCGAGCAGACGCAAGATCAGATCGGCGAAGTAGGGAGTTCCGTCGTCTGGATCACTGTAAGGCGGCGAGTACGGGGCGCACTCGCTAACCACTCGGCGCTTCGCCGCCATATCGGCAAGCACGCGGGCTGGGTCATGACGGACGATATGACGCGCCGCTTCGTTTACGAGCCAGCCGGTGACGTCTACGGCCTTCCGGGTCGTCTCGTCGGCATCGATCACCATGGCCAGAGCCTCATCCTCCGGGTCCACCCTCAAGCGCCACGGTGTGCGGTACAGCCAGTCATCAGCATTGCGTTCCCCCGCTGCCCGAGCGACTTGCTCGTCCTCGTCGAGGCGTGCGCGCAGGAACTCCACCAGGTCTGCCATCTGCCCAGTGTGGCAGGAGACCTCGCCTCATAACTGCACATGGGAGGCGCCGTGGACCGCTGTGAAGACCCGGCCGTGTCCTACCTCCCGCAGGCGCGGTACGGCGACCCCCGCCACAACCGGATCGCCTTCCTGCCCGTCGACCACGCGCCGGCCTACGGCCGCCACGCCCTACGCGACCCCTCCGACGACCTGCCGATCTTCGCCGCAGTCAGGGACCAGATCAGCCGTCCGCCCGAGCGGGACCAGGACACACGGGAGGTCGGTCCATGGCACTGACCATTCACAGCCGGCAGACGTGGGGCGCCCGCTACGCCTCGGCCTACCGCAACCGGAACGCCTCCCTCCCCGCGCGGGAGGTTTGGCTGCACCACACGGCCATGCGCGCCCCTGCCGCCAACGCTTCGCTGGAGCAGGACATCGCGGCCATGCGGGCGATTGAACAGGTCGGGCAGGACCGATTCGGCTCGGGGATCTCCTACAGCCTGATCGTGATGCCGTCCGGGCGCGTGTTCGAGGGCCACCGCATCGACGGGGTCGGCGCTCACACGGGGGGCCGCAACTCCATCGCCCGCGCCATCAGCCTGCACGGCAACTACGACGTTGCACCACCAACCCCGCAGCAGCTCGACGCGCTCGCTCAGCTGCTCGTTCACGGCCATCGATCCGGGTGGTGGGCGTCGCCTTCGTTGGCGGGTGGGCATCGAGACGCCCCGAAGGCTTCCACAGCGTGTCCCGGGAAGTTGACCCACGGCCTGATCCCCGAGATCAACCGTCGTGCGGCTCGGCTCCTCACAACGCCGCCGTCCACGTCGTCGCAAGCCGTCTCGTCCCGGCCGACGCTGCAAGAAGGGGCCACCGGACCCCTGGTGACGGCGCTGCAGACGTGGCTGAACCGCATGTACCCGTCCTACTCGCAGATCGACCTCCGCCCGAAGCGCTACGGCCCGCAGACCGTGGAAGTGGTGACCGAGTGGCAGCGCCGCTCCGGCCTCACCCCGGACGGGCGCGTTGGGCCGGCGTCTTGGCGCGAGGCCGACCGCCAGGGCTTCCGCCCCTAACCCCCCACCTCCCGCACAGAATCGGAGAACCACATGACTGACACCCGCCCCAACCCGCTGGGCGAGGTCGCCTCCAAGGTCGGCGTGGCGTGGGCCGCCGCCGGTGGCGTCGTGTCCGCCCTGGCCACGTTCGGCGTGCTGTCCAGCGTCCAGGCCAGCGCCATCCAGGCCGCAGGCGAGGCCGCCCCCGGGACGATCACCGCTGTCGGGACGGTGATCGCGGGCATCCTGCCGCTGGTCACCGGCATCGTGTCCGCTTTCCGCACCGCGTCGGCAGGTAAGGAGAAGGTCACCCCCGTCTCGGACCCGAGGGCGGACGACGGGACCCGACTGGTGCGGTCGGACAGCGTGGTCACCCGATCCGACCGGCTGTGACCGAGCGGAAGGCCGGCGAGGTCCTGGACCCGCTCGGCGTCACCCTGGACGTTGACGACGACCAGCAGGTCGTCGAAGCCGTCGTGCTCGCCAAGGTCGTGAGCTTCGCCGATGACGACCGCAGCACCGCGGTGGTCATGGCGTCGAGCGCCGGTCTGGACTGGGTGGCGCAGCTCGGGTTGGTGGCGGTCGGTCAGCAGATAGTCAACGTGGACCGGCCCGAGCGGGACGAGGACTAGTCCGGTGCATCCGTGGGTGTGGCTGATCGTGTGGGTGGTCGGATCGTGGGCCCTCGCCATCCTCGTCGGCCGCTGGCTCGCGTCCCTCCCGCCCCCGCCCGAACCGCCTGAGGGGAGACACCGACAGTGATCACCCTGGGTAGGCCCATCAAGCAGATCGCGGTTGTCCTCCCCGACGTCGGCTCCTACACCGCTGTTCTCGTGTCTGAGAGCGGCTGGCCGGCTGACGCGCGGGTTCAGCTGCGGTTCGGTGACTGGGAGATGGTCTGGACCGCGACCCGGTCGGGCAACCAGATGCGGTGGGACATCGCCGCCGCCCAGGTGGCCGCGGTGCGCGGTCTGTCCCGGCAGACGGTGTGGCTCACCTACCAGGCGGGTGACGCCGAGCCGCTCCAGTGGGGGACGGGGCGGGTGTATCGGGCGTCCCGCGCTCAGGGTCTGACCGGGATGGTGCTGGGCGACGGCCGACCGGACATGGTCACCTCACCTCCCGGGACCACGGCCGCGGTGCATGTCATGCCCGTTGCCGGCCCGGCCGGCACCGCTGGACCTCGGGGGGACGCCGGACCCCGGGGTGAGCAGGGGCCGCCGGGGGAGACGGTCGCGTCGCGCGGCTCGTCCGCCGGGCCCGCCTCGTACACCCACACGCAGGCCAAACCCGCCGACACGTGGGTGGTGGAGCACGGCCTGGGTCGCACCCCCGTCGCGTGGTCGCTGTTCGACAACAGCGGCGGGGAGCGGAACCAGTACCGCGTGGAACACCTCGGCTCGATGCGGCTGCGGGTCTTGATGGACGTTCCGACCGCCGGCACGTTCACCACCTACTAGAAGGAGCAGTTCATGCCCGGCCCCGTGCCTCTGTCTCAGACCGACTTCGGCAACCTCAAGGGTGTCAACGTCGCGGACGGCGTTCTCGCCACCGACGTCGCCGCTTTCGGCCAGGTCGGCGCTGCCCGCTCGGCTGCCATCACTACCGCGAACGCCTACACCGACAGCCAGCTTGCCGGGCTGCAGTCGGGGCAGACCCCCAAGGGAGCCGTGCGGGCCGCGGTCGGCACGAACGTCACCATCGCCTCCCCGGGGGCGGCGCTGGACGGGGTCACCGCGGTCAACGGGGACGTGTTCCTCCTGGCCGGGCAGACCTCGGGGGCGCAGAACGGCCCGTACGTGTTCAACGGGGCCTCGTCGGCGATGACGCGGGCGGCGAACTGGGATGCCCAGGCCGAGGCGGTGCTGGGGTCGTACTGGATCGTCCGCGAGGGCACCAACGCGGACACGTTCGCGCTGCTCACCAACGACGCGTTCACCCTCGGTACGACGACGGCGACGTTCAAGTACGTGGGGATCACCCAGGCCTCGCAGACCCTCGGCTACTCGGGCACCTCCCCGGTCGTGGCGGCGGGCGGGACGTGGACGATCACGCACAACCTCGGCACCGACAAGATCATCGTTCAGTTCCGTCGGGTGTCCACCGGCCGCTACGTGACCTGCGAGGTCGGCGGCGCCACCTCCACCCAGGTCCAGGCCTATCCCGATGTGGCGCTGGCGGCGGGGGAGATCGAAGCCCTCGTCGGCCGAGTCGCATGACCGGTGACGCCGTCACGGTGAGGGGGCAGTAGTGGGGATCGAGTCGCTGTCCCGGCTGCGCAGCCCCCTAGCGTCGTCCACCACTGCGGATGTGGTGCGAAGCGACGACCTGCGGCTCGTCCCGGACACCCGGGTCCACGGCGGGACCGAGTGGGACCAGCAGGTCTACGGCGACCTGATCTCCAACAGCTACCGCGACGACGCGTTCGCCTCGCACGCGATGTCTGCGAGCATCCGCACCTACATCATCATGCTGGGGCGGCTCCCGGCCGGGGAGGCAGCGGCCGGGGTGCGGCTGGCCCGCATCACCGCCCCTGCCGGCACAGGTGCCGGTCTCACCGCCGGGCTGTACGCGTCGGCGTCGCTGACCTCGACGTCGTGGGCGCAGGTGGGCGCCAACTTCGCAGTCAGCATCGCCGGCACCGGCGTGATCTCCACCCCGTTCGCGGTCGCCGCCGACCCCACTGTGAACCGGTGGTTGATGCTGCAGCTGGTCCTCGTCGGGTCGTCGATCAGCACCTACCCGGTGTGGGCCGCCACCCCCGTCGCTGCCCTGCCCGCTCTGGCCAGCCAGGTGGGGACGACGCTGGTGTCGGGGCTGTCGAGCGCCACCACCGTCCCCGCAGCCACGCTCAACCCGTCCACCGCCGCTGGTTGGACGGTCAGTGCCCAGAAACCTTGGGCTGCCCTTTACTGACGAGAGGACCCCGCACGTGTTCTTCGACAAGCTCCCCCCGCGTTATGACTTCATCCAGTGGACCGGCACCAACACCGAGGAGGTGCGGGGGTTCCTGGCGAACTACTACACGCAGATGCTGGCGTTCGAGCTGGTGCCGGAGCCGGGTGTCAACCAGCCAGCCCGGCTGATCGTGCGCCCCGTGGCGGCCCCGGTTGACGACCTGCACCACGTCGAGGTGATGATCCACGGCTGGGTTGGGGTGGACATCTGGGATGCCTCCCACTTCACGTCGGTGATCTCGCTGGAGGGCACGGAGGGGGAGCCGGCCCCGACGGGGTACACCCCGACCCCCACCTGATTGCCTGTCCCGCCCGGCAACGACGCCGGGACGATGAGGCAGCGAAGCGCCCCACCTCTTGACCCTCGCGGTCGAGAGGTGGGGCGCTTTTGGCATGCCCGGACTACTTCGGGTCATCAGGCAGGTAGGCGAGGAGGAGCCGGTCGAGCGCGCCGACGAACGACGGCTCGACAAGCGCCGCGCGCAAGCGCTCTCGCTGTCCCATGCGGGCCCACTCCCGTGCGACGTCGCGGGCGAGGTCGTCACGTCGCTCCCGGTCGGCCTCATCGCGCTCGATCAGTGCCCGCCCTTGCTGGTACACCTCCTCGTCGGCGTCCCGCTGCTGATGGCCGTGCAGGATCGCTTGGCGCCTGCTCAGTTCGGAGGCGTGGTCGCGGAACTGCCGCTGCGGGTCACTCCACCTCTGCAGGACGCCACGCAGTTCATGGAAGGCGAGGCGTCGCAGGCCGGCGATCACTGCTCGCCCCCGTCCAGCTCGGCGGGTGTGGTGGTGTCGGTCATCGGGACTCTCCGACAGCGACGGGATAGGCGCGGGACAGGAAAGTGTCCGAGCGCTTGGCCGCCCGCGCGATGCAGGTGTCCACGGCGCCCCGGATGTTGGCTTCCAGAACCTCGGAAGCATGCGAGGACGGGGGCGGCTCGCCGTGGTAGCGGGCGCCCGTTGCCTTCCCGGTTTCCTCGAAGGTGAGCACGTGACCGTCAACCTCGACGATCAGGGTGACCTTGGTCTGCAATCTGTCGTAGAACGGCATTGCCGTGTTGCTCCTAGGTGTAGGGGACGGACAGGGGCGCGAAGGTCAGAACGCTCGGGCCGGACCCGCATATGCTGCCGGCGCAGCGGGGTCGACGACCGGAGCCGGCTGCTCGGCAGGCTTGACGATCAGGCGGAGCGTGGGCGCAGGCTCCTCATCGAGATCCCACTCCCGACGCACCACTTGGTAGACGCTCTGCTCGTCGCGTCGGGCCGCGTTGCGGTACCCCGGCGACGCGAGCAGGAGGTCTCCAACCGCTGGCAGATACAGCGCCGAGTACGAGCAGATGAACTTGCCGCTCTCGTCCTCGACGTCGACCTCACACTTCGGCACGGTGGCTTCGATCTCTACGGCGGTCACGGTCTGGGCTCTCCTCGGTGACGGGGACGAAGGGGGACGATCAGGCCGGGTCGAGGAAGCGAATCAGGCGCTCCAGGTCGCGCACCGTCCACGCTTGCCCTGGTGGCGTGCTCTCCACCATCGCCCGCAGCGCTACGGCCATGACCTTGCTGTCCCCGTTCTTCGCCTGCACGGACAGCATCCAGCCGAGCAAACGTTGCTCGACGTCGTGGACGGGGCCGGGGTTGCTCATCGGGGGTCTCCGGGAAGCCAGCCCGGCGCCCCGATGGCCTCATGCCACGTCGTCGGCGGAATGTAGTCCAACGCGGCTCGGGCGCGGTCGATGATCGCGGACAGCCGGACCGTGCGCCGATCCTCTCGGCCCTGCTCGCTCTCCGGGTCGTCGAGCGTGAGCAGCCAGCGGCAGAAGTCGGCGGGTGTCTCGTCGGGCTGGGCGGTCTCGGTGCTCATCTGTCGTCTCCTACTCGGTGAGGCAGGGAAAGGGAGATCAGGCGGACTCGGCAACCTGTCGGAGCGCGTGGGTCAGCCGCATCAGGCTCACGCCCCGCTCCCGCCCAGGCGCGGACGAGAACACCGCCAGGAATGCCCCCTCGGACAGCTCCGTCGGCTCGGTGATGAGCCCGGACGGCTCGTTCACCTTCGCCAAGCCGTCCTGGACGCGCCACTCCACAGCCGCCCGGCCTGCCGCCCCCTCGTCGGGGACGAGCTGGACGCGCATGGTCAGGTACGGGAACGCGGCAGCGATCTTGACGAGGTCGTCGTGGACCTCCTCGACGCTGGGCCACTTCCCGATGTTGTGGCTGGTGCAGCCGATGCGGCCGTCCCAGTCGCACCAGCCGTGGGGGCCACCGATCCACGCCGACATGATCCGGCTGTTTCCGAGGTAGTTGAGGCTGATCACTCGGTGCCGCTCCTCGAACGCCGCCACGGAGTCGTGGTCGGGCCAGCCGTGCCTGTCGTTGAGGGCGATACCGGCCGCCGAGTACACGGCCCGTTCCCACGCCTTGTCGTTGGTGGCCATGAAGCTCCACTCGGCGGTGCGGATGAGGATCTCGTTGGCCTGCTCCTCCGTCACGGGGTCACCGGCGACGAGGAGGCGGGGCCACTTGGTGAGTTCCACCGAGGGCAGGGCGATGACGTCGCGGGTGGAGTCCGGCGGGGTCAGGGGGTCGGTGCTCATCGTTCGAGGTCCTTTCGGGTCGGGTGGGCGTGGTCGGGGCCGGTCACGCCGGCCACAGGTTCACACGGGTCCCCGCCGGGGCAGGCTGGTCCAAACCGGCCGGCTCCCCGTCCAGGCGGACCCTGCCCGCTGCCGCGTGCTCGACGATCCGGTCCTCCGAGATGCCCGCAGAACGGAGACGGTTCCGGACGGAGGGGGCGGGGGCGGCGGTCACCGGGCCTCCTTTCACATACTCAGATGCTATCGTGTGAGAGTGGCGGAACGGGTGGTGAAGCGGGCGTTCAAGTACCGCTTCTACCCAACCGTTGAGCAGGAGACAGAGCTGCGGCGCACGTTTGGTTGCGTTCGGCTTGTCTACAACCAGGCCCTCGAAGCCCGAACCGCCGCTTGGTACGGCGAGCAGCGGCGGGTGTCCTACGTGCAGTCTTCGGCGATGCTGACCGAGTGGAAGCGCGATCCCGACCTGGCGTTCCTCGCCGAGGTGTCGTCGGTCCCGCTTCAGCAGAGTCTTCGGCATCTGCAAGGGGCGTTCGTCAACTTCTGGGAGAAGCGCGCGAAGTACCCGCGGTTCAAGTCCCGGAAGCGGGGCCGGCAGTCCGCCGAATACACCCGGTCGGCGTTCCGCTACCGCGACGGCTCGCTCACTCTCGCGAAGATGCGCGACCCGCTCGGCATCCGCTGGTCGCGTCCCCTGCCCGACGGGGCGGAGCCGACCACGGTGACGGTGTCGCTGGACCCGGCCGGGCGCTGGTACGTGTCGCTGCTGTGCGAGGTCGCCGTCCACGACGGCCCGCCCACTGACAGCGCCGTCGGTGTCGACGCCGGAATCACCAGCCTCCTCGCCCTGTCCACGGGCGAGAAGATCACCAACCCGCAGCACGAGCGGGCTGACCGGAAGCGGCTCGCGCTCGCTCAGCGCCGACTTGCCCGCAAGCAGAAGGGATCGAACAACCGGGAGAAGGCGCGCCGCAAGGTCGCCCGCGTCCACGCCCGGATCACCGACCGCAGACGCGACCACCTGCATAAGGTCACCACTCGGCTCGTTGCGGAGAACCAACGCATCGTGATCGAGGACCTGAACGTCCGGGGCATGCTCGCCAACCACAGCCTGGCCCGCGCCATCTCCGACGCGGCCTGGCACGAACTGCGGAGCATGCTCGACTACAAGTGCCGGTGGTACGGCCGCGACCTCGTCGTGATCGACCGCTGGTTTCCCTCGTCCAAGACGTGCTCCGCCTGTGGCGCCGTCCAAGACTCCATGCCGCTCAACGTGCGAGAGTGGACGTGCCGCTGCGGCACCATCCATGACCGCGACGTCAACGCGGCCAAAATGATCCGAACCGCCGGGCTGGCGGGGATCGCCTGTGGAGACGGTGTAAGACCAGCTCGCGCGGAAGCGCGAGAGGGCAACTGTCGCTGAAGCAGGAACCCCTGATCGCGAGGTCGGGAATCCTCCGCCTTGAGGCGTGAGGAAGAAGCCAAGGTGTGTCCTCTCGGGTCGGAGACCGGAACCAGTCAGGCAGAGCCGTAGCGGAACGAGCGGAACGTCTGGTCGTCGCCGGTGTGGAAGCCCCACGCCTCCAGCTGCTCGATCTCCTGCAGCGTGAACTCGTCCGGGTCGGCCATCACGGTCAGCTCGTCGTGCTCGCAGTGCAGCGGGGAGGCGGGGTTGCTCTGCCCTCGGGAGAGCAGCGTCAGGGCCTGGATCAGGTTGGTCCAGGCGACGGGGGTCGTGTCGGTCTCGGTGTTCATGGCGGGTCTCCTCGGTTGGGTGGCTGGAGCGGGGCTGCTCAACAGCAAAGGGGGGCGGGAGTCAGAGGTCGTAGGCGACGAGCCGGCCGTCAGCGAGGTAGCCGACCTGGGCGCAGTCGACGAACCCCGTCCAGCGGGGCAGCGCGTTGTACTCGTCGATGCTCTCGACAAACCGGACGATCTTCTCCATTACGAGCACCGCGTCGCCGCCGTCAGCAGGCCACTCGAACCAGCACGGCGCCAGCGGGACCTCGGTGCTCGTCCAGTTCGCCTCCCGGCTGTTGGCGATAAACCCTTCGTGGTTGAGGGCGACCTTGACGACGTAGCCGTCCCCCCTGTCGTACACCGCGCGGGTGCGGGACTCGGCGATCAGGACGAGCTCGGCCAGGGCGGTCTGCATGGCGGTTCCTTCGGTAGCGGGGGAGAGGGGAGGTCAGGGCTTGCGCGGCTTGGGAGCCTGGCCGGCTTCGAGCTCGGCCGCCCGCAGCATCGCCGCGAACTGGTTCGGGACGTGGAAGTCCAAGGAGTCCCACCACTGCAGGACGGCCTGACGCTCGCGCTCGGTGCTGTTGGGGTCGCGAAAGTCGCGGACGGAGGCGCGGAGGTCTTCGGCGAGCTGGCGGGCGTCGGTTGCTGTCTGTGTCATGGCGGGTCCTTAAGACGAAGAGGGGGAGGGGCCCGGCCGGTGAGTAGCTGGCCGGGCGGAGGGCGTCAGGAGGACGGTCGATTGCGCATGCCGGACGCCATGCCGAGCCGGACGAAGGGGATCGCGCCGGACTCAGAAGCGGCGCTCTGCTGCACCAGGTCCAGCACGTAGCGACGGACGTCGGCGCGGATCGCTGCGGCGGCGTCCGCGCCGTAGGCGGCAGTCCACTCGTCGCGGTCGACCTCGACGGAGAGCGTGACCGAGACCTTCATGGTGCGGGCGGCGGGGGCGGTTGCTGTCTGCGGCATGGGCCAACTGTATCTCGGATCGGCTATGCGGTCAACCGGTCATTCTGTGGTACGGTCAACCGCATGACGCCAAGGAACTTGGACGAGTTGCGCGCCATGCCAGCCGGCCCCGAACGCATCGCCGCAGCCGACGCCTACATCGTCGCCCGACAGGAAGCCATCAAGGAGGCGCGCGCCATCCGCAACGCCGACGTCCGCCACCTCGTGGCCGAGCACGGCCTGGCCGCCACCGCTCGCATGACCGGGATGCCGCTGGCCACGGTGAAGTCCGTTCGGGGGCCGGCGTGACGGACGAAGCGGTTCGTCTGCGCCGCCGGTGCTGCCTCTATAGGCACTTCGATGCAGACGGTGTCCTGCTGTACGTCGGGATCAGCAGCGACCCGGGCCACCGCACCTTCGAGCACTCGGTAGGTGCTGGTCGACGTTGGGTGAACTACGCGTCGCGCATGGAAGGGGTGTGGTACGCCAGCACGGAAGCTGCGCGTGCGGCTGAGCTGATCGCCATCCGACATGAGGCGCCGGTCTTCAACAGCGCCAACCGCTCATCGCATGCGGAGAGCGAGGCGCGCAAGCGGGCCTACGAGCAGTCACACGTTCCGCTTGCCGTGCCGGGCGAGCATGTTCCGCCTCGCCTGACGCGCGCGGAAGCTACCGAAGCCGTGCGCCAGCAGATCCTTGCGCGTGATCTACCGCCTGGCGAGAAGATGACGCCGATACCGGCGCTTGCGGTCGAACTGGACATCGGCCATGAGCGTGCTCGTCTAGTGGTGGAAACACTGGTGAAGGAGGGCTGGCTGGAGAAGCCGCGGTTCCGTGGCCCATGCTTCGTGACTCGCACACTGCCGCCGGTCCCTCCGAGTGCGGAACGCCTCGCAGTCTTGCGCGGAAGCGGCTACAAGCCAGCGCATGAGGTCATCGCAGAGCGGCTTCGAGCCCAGATCGAGTCGGGGCAACTAGCACCCGGAGACCAGATCCCGTCGCTGAGTGAGCTGGCGAAGTCGGCGACGACCTCGATCAAGTCTGCACAGCTCGCCGTAGGTCTGCTGAGGGTCGATGGCTTGGTGGCGACACGGAAGGGCCAGCGGACTCGCGTGCTCCCATCCGGCCGCGCAGCTCTCGAAGCCGCTAGCTAGCCCTCCCTCACCGTCAAGGTCGGCAGTAGACCGAAACACCCCGAAACGGAGACCGAGATGAGCGACCTCATCGAGAACTGGCTCGTCACCCCCGGCCAGTGCCTGCTGTGCGGAGGACGCGGCGGCTACCCCTGTGGCCCCACAGGCACGATGACCTGCACGCGCTGCAAGGGCGACGGCCGCGACCCCGACCGCGGCACTGAGTGGTTCATGGAGCATGTGCTGCCCGTGCAGATCGACGCAGCCCGGCAGTAGACCGAACCACCAACCGACAGGAGCCCCGATGTCCGACGCGCCGCGCTTCAACGGCACCCGCCACGAGATCCCCGCCTCCCTTGCCCACTACGAGCCGGGATGGGGCGCCACTGGCGTGGACTACGACGCCATGTGGGAGAGCCGCCGCGACGGGTCTCATCTCGATGCGGAGCGGATGAGGACGCACGCCTACCTCGTCGCGTGGCATCAGATGCGGCTCAACATGCCCCGCGAGCACTGGTCAATCGAGGCGTGCGACGCCATCGCCGAATCCGTTCTCCGCACGGTGCGCGACTGGATCGAAGCGCCGTAGCCGACCTCCGCCCCCGTCTCTCCCCCTGCCCGTACTGAGAGGATCGAACCCATGACCGACCGCCACTCTGGCTACGTGATCACCCTGGACCACGACATCCGGGAGGACGACGCCGAACGCATCATCACTGCCCTGCGACAGATCCGGGGTGTGGTCGACGTCCGACCCGTCGTCGCTGACGGGATCGAGCAGCACATAGCCGAGTCCCGGGTTCGGGTGGAGATCGCCGAGCACGTCCAGAAGCTGTGGCAGGCCGTGCTGAACCCGGACAAGCGCTAGCCGCGACCCGCCCGCATCTGCGCCTCGATCCGAGCTGGTCCGGGGGACACTGGTGGTATGCCGTTCGTGCCCGAGGACGCCCGCCCCGCTGTCCGCCCGGTGGATGACCGCCGGTGGGTGTTGCTGGAGGATCTGGTGTACCGGGGAGCGGTGGACGCGTGGACGGTTCCGGCCGGATTCCTGACGGACTTCGCGTCGGTTCCGCCCGGACTGACTTGGCTGGTGCCGACCACGGGCCGCTACACCCCCGCAGCCGTCGTCCACGACTACCTGCTTGTGGAGGCCCTGCCCGCCGGTCAGATCTCGGCACGGGACGCAGATGGCGTCTTTCGGCGCATCCTCAGAGAGCTGGAGGTGCCGACCGTGAGACGTTGGATCATGTGGGTCGGGGTCCGCTGGGGCGCAGCGGCGAAGCCAGCCCGCCGGCCCGGGTGGTGTCGCGACGCCCCCACCGTCATCGCCCTCACCCTGCTCGCGCTGCCGTTCCTCACGCCCGGTCTGATCGCCGCCACCCTCGGGTGGGGCGCCTACCGGGTCGCCGAACTCGCCGCCGCAGCGCTCACCCGGCGACGCTCAGGGCTTCTCCTGCCGCGCCCGGCTCGTCGCTCGTAGCTCGTGGTAGCTCGACGCGAACGTTGACCACCAGGCGTGCGGGTCGCCGGCCACGATCGCCTGCGCGAGCTGCTTCCCCGCCTCGGTGCGAAGATCCTCGATCGACGTATCGGACCACGCCTGCGTGGCGTAGCCCTGCATGGCGTACTCGCGGGCCTGCAGCAGCGTCTCGATCCTGTCGGCGTCCTTCGCCACCTTCGCCTCGACCGTCTTCTTGGCCTCGTACTCGGCGGTGAGCCCCTGCAGCAGCTCCGCGACCTCGCTGGGCATCGTCGATGCCTGGTCCCTCGTCACGGCTTCCGGCTTGCGGGTTTCCACGTAGCTGCGGCCGACGGACGGGATGTCCCCGATACGGGTCTCGTGGACGTCGTGCATGAGGCACAACGCCGCGACCCGGCCGGGGTCGACGCCCTCGATGGCGGCGAGGGTGACACCGATGAGACCGACGCGGAACGAGTGGTCGGCGACGGACTCGGGGCGGGGGATGGCGAGCAGGAGCCAGCCGGCGCGGGGGAGGTTCTTGAGGTGCCCGGCCTCGTGCAGGAACGTGGCCACGCCATGCAGGGGGTGCGGCTCGCCGTTCTCTGCGGCAGGGATGCGGGCGCGGGCGTTGACGTAGGCGCCGCTGCCGGTGATCGAGCGGATGAAGCCTTCGTCCTGGAGCAGGCGGATGGCGTTGCCGATCGTTGGGCGGACGACGCCGAAGAACTTGGCGAGTTCCTGCTGTGTCGGCAGCTTGGTGCCTGGCTCGAACTCCCCGGACAGGATCGCCGCTCGGATGGACGCCGCGATCTTGACGTAGCGCTTGCGCGGGTCCTCTGGATCAACAGGCTGCATGGCCGCAGACCATAGCTGCCTAAGCGAATCCCGGTCGACGGCCGCCCTGTTGACAATACGCATGCTCCGATCGTATCGTAGAGTGTGCACATCAACAACGTGCACAGACGGAACCGCCTACACCGACTTCTCGCCCACTCGCAGTGCCTCACCACCTGCGGGTGGGCGGGCAACCACCACAAGGAGCACCTGATGGGCAAGCCCGAACGCCGCGCCTTCAAGACCGAGCTGGAGAAGCTCTCCAAGTACGCCGAGGAGACCGACGAGGAGCTGGCCCAGAACGCCCGCACCGCAGAGGCCGAGAAGAACGTCAACTTCCTGGAGAACCTCTGGGTCCGGGCGCAGGTCGACTGATGCCCGGATGGCTGAGGCGGCTCGCCGACGACTCGACCAAGCCCGACACCTGCATCGACTGTGGCGCCGGCATCACGATCTCGGCCAGCAGCTGGGAGGGCATGTCGCGCTGCAACGACTGCAACTTGATCGCCATGAACATGACGGCGCCCCGCGAGAAGGGCCGCAAGTGATGTCCGCGCACACCTGCGACTGCTCGTGGCCGTACTGCGCCACCTGCCAGGAGTACATCCAGCCCGCCCAGCAGAACGGAGACCGGTGATGAGCTGCCCTCACGACGAAAGGGTGAGCGACACCTACGGCCCGCAGGGCGAGGTACTGACGTGGCGCTGCGTCGACTGCGGGGCGGTGCTCACGCGATGAGGGTTGATCGTCGCCAGCCCCACCGCCACTCCCGGTCGGCTGGCAAGCGAGAGGTGTGCGCCGCCCTCGCCGTGGGCCTTGTCGTCCTGGTCGCTGTGCTGGTGCTGATCGGCATGGACCTCATCGACGCCGTGATCTGGGTGCTGGGGGCGGTGGTGGTCGTGTGCGGCGTCGCCCTGATCGTGGTGGCGTGCATGGCGCTGTACTCCCGCCTCACCCGACGCGGCAGGGGAGACGGGCCGTGATCGCCGTGCTGGTGGTCGCAGCCGTGTCCGCCGCTGGCTGGGCCACGTCCGGATGGCTGCCGTGGCTGGCATTCGTGCTGTCCCAGGTCCCCGCCGCTGTCGTGGTCGGGGCGCTGCTCTGGCACCTCGCCGACCGCATCCCGTGGGACGTCCGGCCCATCCGCTCCTACCGACCCGAGCCCATCCCGGTGGTGGAGCCGGAGCTGGCCCCGACCCGACTGGACGACTACCGCGCCCGCAAGGCCGCTTGAGAAAGGGACGTGTCGTGCTGATGCGAGGACCGCAGAGCAGGGCCGGGTGGCGGGTGTGGCTGCCCGCCCTGCTCGTCGCTGCAAGCGCCGTGGCCGCCACCGCCCACGGGATCTACGAGGTGGCCATCGCCTCCCGGGTCCCGTGGGGGGTGGCGTTGCTCTACCCCCTCATCACCGACGGGCTGGCATTGGTGGCCTACGCCTCCACCCACCGCCTCCGCGGATGGGCCGCCGGCTACGCATGGCTGGTGACCATCCTCGCCGCCGGGCTGTCCGGGCTGGCACAGGCCGCCTACCTCGCCTCGGAGCCGCTGGTTGCCAGCCAGGAGATCCGGTTCGGCGTGGGGGCGTGGCCAGCGGTGGCGGCGGCCATCGTGGCTCACCTGCTGTACCTCCTCGCCCGCCCGCCAGCTCGCCAGCAGAAGGTGGCTGATTCGCCAGCCACCCCCGCCGCCACACTGGCACCTGCCACCACTGCCACCCCCGTGGCGCCACCCGCCACCCGACCTGTCACACCGGCCAGGCTGACATCCGCCACCCCCCTGGCAAACGGACCCGGACCGTGGGCGCCACGCAAGGTGGCAGAGCCGGTGGCGGAACGCCACACCACATCACCAGCCAGCCAGCCACCCGCCACCCGGGTCGCCAGCCAGCGCCCTGCCGCCCTCCGCCAGTCGTCAGCCACCACGGTGACCGCCAGCGCTGCCATGGGTGGCGCCAACGCCAGCCAGTCCGAGACGGACGTGGAGAAGGCCACCCGCCTCATCGCCAGCGATACCGGGCGCCCCACCCTGGCCCGCGAGCTGGACATCGAGCCCCACCACGCCCGCGCCCTCCTCGACGACGCCAAGGCGGGCGTGCTGGACGACCCAAAGGACCTCGCGGAGCGGCTGTCCCGCTACCAGGAGGCCGCCCGCGCCGCCCGTGCCCGCAAGCAGAAGGAGGCTGTGTCGGCATGACCGCCGTGGACGAGCGGGCCCGCGCCATCGAGCGGGAGAGGGCCGCAGCAGATGAGGACTTCTTCTCGGTGCTCATGCCGGAGGCAGCCCGTCACGTCGTTGTCGCTGGTTACGGGTCCGCGGCGATGTTGCAGCGCAAGATGCGCCTGCCGCATGCCACCGTCATCGACCTGCTGGTGGAGCTGCAGGACGCCGACGCGCTCGGCCCCCCGGACGGCAAGCAGGAGTGGCCGGCGCTGGTCGACGAGAACGGCCTGGACGCGCTCCTGACCCAGCTCGCCACCCTGGCCGACGACGAGGGTGGCGAGGACGTGGCGGAGGTGGTCGCCACCTCGCCACCCGCCACACCAGCCACCCCTGTGGTGTCGCTGGTGAAGACCAGCAACCCACCCGTGGCAGGTGGCGAAAACCAGGGTGGCGAAGGTGGCGACGACGAGGAGTGGGAAGACGAGTCGCCAGGTGGCGAACTGGTGCCACGCCTGTTCGGCCGGCTAGCCACCCGCCACACCAACGAGTTCGCCACCTTGCATGGCGACGAGGTGCCACACCTGTTCGCCAGGGTTCGCCAGGCTGGCGCCATGGGTGGCGGGTGGCTAGTTGACCAGCCACCGGTGGCACGTGGCATCGCCGCCACCCGCCAGGGACCCAAGGCCGTCAAGCGGCTGGTGATCTGGTCGCCACGTGGCATCCGCCGCTCGGTGGTGTGGCTACGCGAGTGGCTGACCGACGCCGAATCCCTCCGCCTCCTGGCGAAGCACGAGGCCGCTGGTGAAGGGGAGTCCTACGCCAGGGTGGCGGACGCCCGCGCCAAGAAGAACCTCGCCGGGCGTAGGTGGCTAGCCGCCACGGTGGCGGGGGTGGCGGTGCTGGCGGTGCTGGCGTGGCACGCCCCGTCCGCGTTCGCTGGCATGTTCGCCACCCTCGTCGCCCTCGGTGTGGTGACAGCTGGCCGGTCGTCGTGCCGCCACCCTCAGGAACTCGGCTACCTCGCCCTCGCCGCTGTGGCGTTGGGGTGGCTGGCGTGGTGGCAAGGCCCCAACCTCGCCACCCTCGTTCCCCGCCCGCCCGTCTGGGTGTGGTGGCTTCTCATCGGAGGACTCGTCGTGCTGTTCGGACTGCTCGGCCGCAAGGAAGACCAGAAGCTGGTGGAGATGCCCGCTGCTATGGCGTCCACTGCGCCGCCGGTGGTGACCGCGCCCATGGTGATCGAGGCCCTCATCGCCCTCGGGAACGCCCGGATGAAGGACCCGGACAGCATCCGCGTCCTCATGGACCCCCACCGCACCGGCCCGTTCGTCCAGATCGACCTCGAACTACCCGCCGGCACCACCGCAGCGTGGGTGGTGAACAACCGGGAGCCCCTGGCCGGGGCCATGCGCCGGCCGATGAGCATGGTGTGGCCCCGCGTCGGGAACGCCCACCCCGACCACCTCGTGGTGCTGGTGTCCGAGGTCCCCATGAACGAGATGGAGCAGCAGCCCTGGCCGCTGCTCACCGCGACCGGCCCCATCGACGTGTTCACCCCGCAGCCGGTGTTCACCAACCAGCTCGGTGACTGGGTCCACCTGAACCTGGCCTACGCCTCGTGGGTCATCGGCGCCGTGCCGCGGATGGGCAAGACCTTCGCGGTCCGCGAGCTGCTGCTCATCTACGGGATGGACCCCCGGGTCAAGGTCATCGCCCTCGACGGGAAGGGCACCGGCGACCTGTCCCCGCTCGCCCCGTTCGCGCACCTTCACATCCGCGGGGCCCGCGCCGACAAGCCCGAGAACATCGAACAGGTCCGTGACCTGGTGCAACGCCTCCTGCGGGAGATGGGGCGGCGCGCCGACATCCTCGCTGACCTCCCGTTCGACGAGGTCCCGGAGAGCAAGGTGACCAGCGAACTCATCAACGCTCACCCCGAGCTGGACCTGGGCCCGATCGTGCTGGGCATCGACGAAACCCAGTCGTTCTTCTCGTACGGGTTCAAGGGCAGCAAGGAGCACAAGGAGATCCGCGAGGAGATCCGCGACGGCGTCATCGAGCTGATGCGCATGGGTCCTGCGCTGGCGATCTGGGTCATCATGGCCACCCAGACGGTCCGGGACTCCACCATCCCCACCGAGGCGCAGGCCGTGGCTGTGTACCGCTACGGCATGAAGATGGAGTCTCACGAGCCCAACGACAAGGTGTTGGGTACCGGGGCGCACCGGGCCGGCACGACCGCCACCATCTTCGGGTTCGAGGAGAAGGGCATCGGCTGGTTCAAGGGCGAGGGCGCCAAGCCGTTCATCGCCCGCAGCGTCGTCGGTCTGGACGCGGTCGCGTCCCGGACGCTGGCCACCCGGATCAGGGCGTGGCGCGCCTCCCGAGGGCTGCTCACCGGCCAGGCGGGCAGCGACGGCATTGAGGATGCCGAGGTGGTCTACGACCTCGTGGCCGACGCCGCGCAGGTGATGACCGAGCGCGGGGCCGCCAAGGCGCAGTGGGGCGAGCTCGTGGCGTGGCTGGGGGAGTGCCGAGGCCAGTACGTCGGACTGTCGGAGGAGGAGCTGTCGGCCAGCATCCGATCCGCTGGGGTCAAGGTCCGGGATGTGCGTAGCGGCACCTCGGTGCGTAAGGGCGTCTACCTGTCCGACCTGCGGAGACACGTCGTCGGCGACGAGGAGTGAGCGCCGCTACGGCCGCTACATCGCAGGTCAGAGCGTTGCGGGGGGTGTCGCGGTGCCGCTACGAATCCGGGCTCCGCTACACCGCCGCGACACGCTCAGTGGCTTGTCGCGCGCATCCGCTAAGAAAGGTTAACGTGAGCGTTGCGAGAGAGGTCGACCGCGGAGGCGCGGACTTCGCCGTCTCGGCCGCCACCCAGGCACACCTTGACGAGGCGGTCCCGGAGAACACGCGCCGCGCCTACCGCTGGGCATGGGGTCGCTTCACCGTCTGGTGCCAGGAAGTGGGCCGGACCGCGCTGCCCTGCTCTGCCGAGACCCTGGTCGAGCACGTGACACACCTCCGCGCGCTCGGGGCGAAGCCGGCCACGATCGACCAGGCCATCGGGGTCATCCTCGCCGAGCACAACCGCGTCGATGCCGTCCTCCCGCGCACCAAGGCTGCCCGGGACTCGCTGCGCGGCTACCGCCGGCAGCTCGCCGAGGAGGGCTGGACCCCGAAGCAGGCCACCCCGTTCACCGAGGACTCGCTCCGGCAGACCATCGCCGCCCTGGACCCGGCGACGCTGCGGGGGCGGCGCGACCACCTGCTGCTGGTGTTCGGGTTCGAGATGATGGCCCGCCGCTCCGAACTCGCGGCCCTCGCCATGGCCGACGTGGTCGACGGACCCGAGGGGCTGGAGGTGCGCGTCCGCTGGTCGAAGACCGATAAGCAGTCTCAGGGCCGCGTGGTCGCCCTCCCGGCGCAGAAGGATGCCGCACTGGACCCGGTCCGGCTGTTCCGGGCGTGGCGTGCCGAGCGCGGCGATGAGGGGCCATTGCTGTGCCACCTCGACCTCAACGGCCGTGTCGGTGGGCGCCTAACGGGGGCGGGCGTAAACCACGCCGTACGGGCCGCCGTGAAGCGAGCCGGCCTGCCCGACCCCGACACCTACACCGCCCACTCCCTGCGCGCAGGCGGCCTCACCGATGCCCTCCGACGCGGCGTTCTGCTCGGCATCGCGGCCCGGCACGGCGGTTGGGACCCCGAGTCCCCGACGGTGCTGCGCTACGCCCGCGCCGCTGACCGGTGGCGCGACAACGCCATGGCAGGAGCGTTCTGATGGCCACCAGGTCCCGCCAGAAGCCCGGCCGGAAGGCGCCCGTGTCCGGGGCCGGGAAGCGTGTCCTGCGCAGGGTGGGCGCCAACGCCAAGAAGGGGTGGAACAGGACGCTGCGCCGACACCCGCTCGTCGGTGTGCTCGCGTCGATCGCGTTGGGGATCGCGGCGGTGGTGATGCTGCTGCTGGGGGTCATCTTGGAGTCGTTCTTGTACTACCTCGTGTCCGCCCTGGCCGGGCTGGGGACGTTGGCGATCCGGCGGGCGCAGCAGATCCAGCGGGAACGAGCGGCCCGTCCTCCTCGTCCGGTCCCGGGGTCCGGTCCGCGCCCGTCCTCGCCGCCGCCGAACTCGGGGCCGAAGCCTGCGCCTGCGGGGAGTTCGGTGAAGTGCACGGAGACGGGCAAGCCGATCGACGTGTGCAGCTTGCACTCGCGTCATGTGGCGACCAGCGAGGGTGTGGAGACGTTCGGTCGGCCGTTGGGGTCGCCTATCGGTCGGCGGAGGAAGCGGGACAAGCCCGGCTCCACACCGTGACCCCAGGTTGACCGATGTAGCGCGGTGCTATAAGGTTCTCTACATCACCCCGATGGACCGCAGGAGGCCCCCGATGGACACCGACACCACCCGCTACGTCGACGAGAGCGGCAACTTCCTCGGCTACTGCAACGCCTGCGGCGATGAGGTCGACCTGTACGGCGACTGCTGCGAGGACGGCGAAGTCGTCGAGTACGAGGACGGCGACTACAGCACCAACGACGAGGACGAGGACTGACCCGCCATGCAGACAGACGCCACCTCCGCCGCCCGGCCCAGTTTCCAGACCAGCGAGCCCGTCACCGACCTCCGCATGGAGATCTCCGGCCGATCCCTCGGCGAACTCGTCCGCTGGATTCAGGACGGCGACGCCACCTACGACCTGCCCTACCAGCGCGGCGCGGTGTGGACCGACGAACAGCGCATCATGCTCATCCTGTCGATGCTGTCCGGCACACCCGTCCCGGCCCTGATCATCAACGATCGCCCGCAGCGCATGTGGTTCGACGCCGACGGCGAGCGCCTCCCGATCTACGCCGTCATCGACGGGAAGCAGCGCCTCACCACCTTCCGCATGTTCATGGAGAACGACCTGCTGGTCCCCGCTTCCTGGTTCGCCGCAGAGGAGGTCAAGGCCACCGAGGACACCGAGGACGGCCCGTACGTGCGCTACTCCGGTCTGACGCGCCGCCAGCAGCTGTTCTTTGAGCGCATCGCCGTCCCCGTGGCGGTGGGCAAGCTCGGGTCGGTCCGCGAAGAGGCGGCCGTGTACCTGCGCGTGAACGGCTCCGGGACGCCGCAGTCCGACGAGGACATGACGCGGGCCGCTCGCGTCGCCGCTGGCGCATGAGCGACGAGACCTGGACCGTCGAGCAGTGCGCCCAGGAGTGGGGCATCAGCCCCTCCTCGTGGCGGGTGTACGTCGGCGCCGGACGTGCCCCCAAGCCGCTGCCGGGCTACGACGAGCAGCGGCGGCGGCGTTGGGACCCGGAGCAGGTGCGGCAGGCGAAGGGGCGCAGGCCGGGTCGCGGGGCGCGGACGGACCTCCACCCCACCGAGTGATCCAGTAGCTGTCGGCTACCGTTCAATCACGGCGGGTCGCCTTCCCCCGCGCCCGCCCACCGACGCCCTCTCTCCGGCATCCCCCGACGGAGAGGGGGCGTCGCACGTTGCGGGGGTATCGTCACCGGCACGGCAGGTTGAGCGCGTACGTGCCTGCTGTCCGCCTTCGCCCCGGCCTCGTCCCCCTGACGAAGCCGGGGCGTCGTGCGTTCAGGCCATGATCCAGATGTGCGGTTACGGTGATCTTTGTCGACTCCCTCTAGGAGGAGTTGAGCGGCGAGACCTCCGCCAAGGGAGGTGTACGGTCCGTCGGTGCGCCGCCACCGCCGAGCCATCCTCTACGCCCGTGTAAGCAAGCACGACCGGGCTGGAGGGGACAAGGCCAAGAGCGTCGACCAGCAGATCGCCGAGATGCAGGCCCAAGCGACACGCGAGGGCGTCACCGTCCTCTCGGTGCTCCGCGACGACGGAATCAGCGCATCCCGGTACGCGAAGAACAAAACCCGCGAGGGCTGGCAGGAGGTGACCGCCGCGCTCCTCGCCGGCGGGGTCGATGAACTGTGGGCGTGGGAGCTGTCTCGCATGACCCGCGACCGCATGGTGTACGCGAAGCTCGTCGGGACTTGCATCGCCACCGGGGTGCTCCTCAACGTTGACGGCAAGCTGCACGACCCGTCCGACCCGGACGACGGGTTCATGCTCGACATGCAGGCCAGCCTCGCCGTGCGCGAGTCAGGCATCACCTCGCGGAGGGTGAAACGAGACGTGGAAGCGCGAGCGCAGGCAGGCAAGCCACACGGGAAGGTGCCTTACGGCTACGCCCGCACCTACGAGCACCGGTCCAGTGGTCGCATCCTGTTAGAGCAGGTTCCTGACCCGACAACGGAGCCGGTGGTGCGCGAGTTGGTCGCCCGGCTGCTGCGAGGGGAGAGCGCCTACAGCATCGCTGCCGACTTCGACCGCCGCGGTATCCCCTCGCCTGAGACGCACCGGGCCCGTCGGGTTCACGGTCCCGATGCGCCGGTGACCCCTTGGCGGCTGGAGACGGTGCGCGACCTCGCCTTGTCCCCGACGCTGGCCGGGCAGCGGGTTCACAACGGGCAGGTCATCGGGCAGGCGACATGGACGCCGATCATCTCTGCGGGAGACCACCTTGCGCTGACGACGCTCCTGCGAGGCGAGGCCCAGCGTCAGCACCGCCCCGGGACCGTTCGACACCTCTTGTCTGGCATCGCAGAATGCGCGGTCTGCGGTGCGCCGCTGCGGCACATGCTGAACCGGGGCACGCCTAGCTACTGGTGCCCGGGGCCCGACCGTCGAGGACGGGCGTGCGTGTGCCGGGCGAAGGACAAGCTCGACGCGCTCGTCGTCCTGCACGTTGTGGGGCGCCTACGCGACCCGGAGCTACTGCACGACCTCGCTGTCCGACGTGAAGGCACGGGCGCTGCGGTGACGGCCGCAGTTGCCGAGCTCCAAGATCTGCGTGCCCAACTGGCGGCTTTCGTCCAAGCGGCGGCGGAGGGATCGGTGTCAGCGACGTCGTTCGCCACGATCGAGGCGGGGCTGCAGCGGAAGATCGATGCGGCGGCCCAGCGAGTGCCTCGCACCGGCCCGCTGCCTGCTGCAGTGGTGGATGCGGCCGGTCCGCAGGCGGAGCAAGTGTGGGACTCCCTGGACCTGGACCGCCGCCGGCAGATCATCCGCGCGCTGGTGCGGGTCGTGGTGCACAAGTCCAGCCTGCCCAAGGGATCACGAAGGTTCGATCCGTCCACCATCGAACTGATCCCGCTGTAGGCGACGAACGGCCCGGCAGGTTCGCTGCCGGGCCGTTGGCGTTCCCCTCGTCTAGCTGCCGGTGCGGGCCGGCTGGTGCCCGTCGCCTTCTCCGCCGCCCTGGAGGAGCTGCAGCACCGGGCGGGGGGTGTCCTGGACGCCGCAGCGGGTGAGGAGGTCGTCGAGGGCGTCGACCAGATTGGCGGACCACTCGCACGGCTCGGCGGTGCGGATGTAGGCGGTATGGGTGTTGGGGTCGACGAGCCACGCGTATCCGTCGCACTCGGCGACATCGACCACGCTCAGCTCGGGCAGCTGGTGTGCGGCCCGGTCGAGGGCTTCCAGCACGTCGGTGGACTGGGGGAGCGCCATACCTATCCAATCGAGCAGGGGAGCGTGAGGGTTCGGGTGACCGCAGGACTGCTCGCGGTGACCGCTTCGGGGGTGACGGTGGGTGTTGGCCCGACCACCTCCGTATGGAGACCGTGCCCCCGGCCCATAGGGTCGTCAAACCGACTGACAAGGTCGCATTGCGACGCTGTGGAGCCGCATTGCTACGGTGGGTCTCATGCCGGCCCATGAAGCCAGGAACCCTCCCCCCCGCCGCGACGTGCGGGATCGACGCCTCCAGGAGAACATCGCCGCCGAGGTCAGAGCCGTAGCGGCGCGACATCGGGTCAGCGCCTCCCAGCTGGCAAAGGATCTCGGGAAACCACCCCAATGGGGGCAGCGGCGACTCAACGGTCAGACACCGCTGGACACCAGCGACTTGACGCAGATCGCGCGCAAGCTCGGCGTGTCGCTGCGGGAGCTGGTGGCCGACGCTTTGGATAGGACCGACGCGGAGATCGACACCCAGACCGGGCATCATCACCGCCACCGGTAACGACTCGTGCGCTAGGAGCGACGAGGGTGCGCGGGAGCACGACACAATCGGGGGCCGCAATGTTGCAGTCGCAAGACCACGACGACCTGAGCGTCATCGGCGACAGGTACGTCCTCGGGGACGCCCTCGGTAGGGGAGCGTCGGCGGTGGTGTACCGCGCCGAGGATCTCCGGACCGGCCGCGCCGTCGCCGTGAAGCTGTTCGGGCAGGGCTCCACCGCGGACCACCGGCGGCGTCGTAGCCGCGAGCTGCGGGTGCTGGCCGACCTGGACCACCCCAACCTGGTGCGGCTCCTCGACGGCGACGTCACCGGCGACACCCCGTTCCTCGTGACGGAGCTGGTCGACGGACCGTCGCTGGCCGAGGCGCTCGCCGACGGGCCGCTGCCGGCCATGCGGGTCGCTCGGCTGGGCGTTGAGCTCTCGGAGGCTTTGGCGGTGGTGCACGCCGCGGGTCTGGTCCACCGGGATGTGAAGCCGGCGAACGTGCTCATCGACCACGACCGCGCACGGTTGACGGACTTCGGGATCGCCCGGGTGCTGGACACCGGCGCCACCGGCACTACCGCAGGAGCCACACCGGGGACGGCGGCGTACATGGCGCCGGAACAGGTGTGCGGCGACTCGGTCGGACCACCCACGGACGTCTACGCCCTCGGGCTGGTGCTGATCGAGTCCTTGAAGGGGGAGCGCGAGTACCCCGGGTCGGCCGTGGAGTCTGCGATTGCCCGCCTCACTCGACCCCCGGTGATCCCGGAGGGGCTGCCCGCCGGGATGGGGGACGTGCTCGGGCTGATGACGGCGACCGACCCGGAGGACCGACCCACCTCGGAGGAGTGCGCCGCTCTCCTGGCCGCGGTGGAGACGCCCGGCAACCGGGTAGCGGTGGTGTGGGCGCGGCACTGGCGACCCCTCACCGGCGCCCTCGCCGTGGCCGGCACCGCGCTGGCGCTGACGGGGCTATGGGCGGCGCCCCAGAGCGGCATGGGCGACCCACTGGCCACCGGGCCCGGGTCGCCGCCCGCGACGTCGGGCCCGGATGGCTCGGTGCCGTCCCTGCCCGTCGGGGCTGGCCCTCTCTCGGCCGAGGGTGGTGTGGTGGCGCCGGGGCTTGCCGCTCAGACCGAGACGCTGCCCCCGGCCGTGGTGCCGCTCCCGCCGGATGTCCCGCAGCCCGAGGTGCAGCAGCCCGGCCAGCCCGGCCAGCCGGCTGTGCAGCCGCCCGCCGCCCCGGTCGACCGGCCCGCCCCTGCTGCTGAGGCGCCTCCCCGCGCGCCTGGTGGGTCCCCGCCTGCTCCTGCTCCTGCTCCGAGCCGGGGCGGAGGTAACAGCCCAGCCCCAGCTCCTGCCCCGGCCCCGGCTCCTGCGCCGTCCCCACCGCCCAGCAACAACGGTGGCGGGCAGTCGAGCACCCCGCCGCCCACCACTGGAGGCGGACAGACGTCCCAGCCGCCCCCCGCCCCCGCTCCGGAGCCTGAGGCGGAACGCCCCGGGCGTGGCGTGGGCCGTGACGGTGGCACCCCTCCTGGTCAGGCCAAGCGGGAGGAGTCGGGCAAGCCCGTTCCTCCCGGTCAGAGCGAGGGCAAGGGGAAGGACAAAGACAAGGGGAAGGGCGGCGACTAGCTGTCGTTCTGCGCCTTGTCGTCGACCACGCGGGGGCCCTTGCCGACGTCGGGGCGCGAGGACAGGCCCGGGGGGAGTTCGCCGGTGCGGATGCGGTCCTGCAGGTTGATGCGATGCCCCTCGCGGGCTTCGTGTTCAGCCGCCCACAGCTCGTGCTCGGCGAGACGGTGGGCGAGTTCGGCGACGAGTTGGCCTGCGGTGGCCTTCCGTAGCGGTGGGCCGTCGTCCTCGATGGAGGGCGGGTTGGCCGGCTCGGCGATGGCAGGAACGAGGCCGAGGGCGCGCCCCACCTTGGGCAGTAGTCGGGGATTCTTGTAGTCCCGGCCGGCTTCGAGTCTGTTGACGGTGCCGGTGCTGACGCCTGCCAGTTGAGCAAGTCTGGCCTGGGACCAGCCTCGGGCGAGTCGTTCGCGGCGGATGTCTTCACCGCTGAGTTCTGTCACGCCACCTGATCTTAGGGTCAAGGTTGACCCAAGGTGGGCATGGGTGCGCGCGTTCTGTGCACTCATGGATGTGCCTCCGCCTGCTGGTACCGCTTCCCCGGACATGCCAAGCCTGACACGCCGAAGCACCGCCTGGCGAAAAGATGCGTCCAGGGCGTTGACAGACGTACCTAACTCGGGCCAAGGTTGTCCCATGACAGGCGCAGGCTTCGACGGAGCCGGATTCAAGACCGCCCGGGTCGCAGCCCAGTTCAGTCAGCGCGGCCTAGCCGAAAGGGCGAAGGTCAGCGTGACGACGATCAAGAACATCGAGGCCAACCGGTACTGCCCGCATTGGGCCACAGCCGAACGTCTCGCCGAGGCCCTCGGTCTCTGCGTCGTCTACCGCGACGGGCAGCCCGCCGCTCTGGCGTCTCGCACCGCAGTACCGCAGGACGCGGCGTGACGTACGAAGAGGCCGCGCAGATCCTCGGCCCGGAACTCACCGCGCAGGTCGACGCCCAAGCCGCGCAGTACCCGCCCCTCAGGCCGGAGCAGATCGCGCACCTGGCGCCGCTGCTCGCTGCTGCCGACGAGCAGCCGGCGGCCTCTGACGCCGCCTGACCACCACCACACGAAAGCGGGGCCGGCCTCCCGCCACAGGAGCCGGCCCCAACTCACGAGAGGAAGACCCGTTCCGATGAGCCGTCTCGCAAGCGTGTCCGATCTTGCCACATCCCGCCCCGCCACCCCCCGTTTCTGGCCGCGACCCAGCGACCAGCTCATGCCCCGCTCCCAGCGCAACCCGTGGCTGCCCCCCGAGGTCGTCGTGGTCGAGCAGCCCCAGGGTCGGCACTGTCGCCCGGATGACGCTCTGGTTCCGGCGGAGGCGCTGGACCTGGCGGAGGGCTTCGAGCTCGTCCGGTCCGGCGGCCGACGATGAGCCGCGTGTACACCCCGACGGACATCAGCGTCCACTCCGCCCTGGCCGTCGAGCTGCGCGTGCCGCTGATCGCCGACCCGTACCCGCGCTGGTTCTACGTCACCGCTGTCGTGGTGTCGCGCGAGCCGCACCTGTGGCACGGCCTCATGCCCACCGACGACGAACTGCGGGTGGTCGCCTCGTTCAACGACCACTACCGAGAGACGTGGTACCGCGACTCCTGGAAGCAGAAGATGCGCGACTTCGCCCCGTACGACATCGACGGCGGCGCGGTCGGCCGGTACCTGATCAAGCACAAGCACGGCGGATGGGGCTACCGCAAGCACACCTGGCAGTACGGGCCCTGCTTCGTGCCCGAGTGGAACGCCGAGCCAGCCGGGCTGGTCGATGTCCTGGACCGGTGCCACTCGTTCGTGGATGAACCCAGCCCGCACTGGGTGCAGTGGAAGCAGGACCACGCAGACGTGTTCGAGGCCGTGGCCGACTCGAAAGCGGAGACAGCGTGAACGCGCGGTGGCTGCCTGCGCAGGTCGACGTCGCGATTGCGAAGGCTCGATCGTTCGCGGCGGGTGACGACGCCGGATCGTCCCCGACTGTGCCGCAGGTGACGGTGCTCGCCGATACCGTCGAAGACTTGCGGGCGCGTGTCGCAGAACTGGAGCGCGTGGAGACAAACCTGCGGGAGGAGCTGCGGCAGGTGTACGTCGTGGCGCGCGCCATCGGCGAGAAGTCCCGCGACGGTTCCATCCCGCGCTTCTGGGAGGGCGCGTCGTGATCGCTCGCCTCCTGGTCCCGTTGCTGCTTCCCGCCTTGTCCTGAGCCTGTCTGGTCCGTTGCGGCCCTCGTGCCGCCTGCCCTGTGGGGTGGGTGGTGCGGGGGCCGCAACGCGTTGATCTACCGGTGGTCGCGCCGTTGGGCGACAGACGCAGAAAGGTGCGGCTAGGCCGTTGACAGACGCGCCTAACTCGGGCCAAGGTTGCCCCATGACCGTTCCGACCACCCTCGCCGCGCCGGCCGCCACCCGGCCCGCGCACCCCCACCGCTACATCCACCCCACCGAGCTGGTCCACACCCGGCCCATCGGCCCCGTTGACCCCGCCCGAATCAACCCCAACCACCTCCCCGCACTCGCCCACACCCCCACCGACCTCGACAACATCACCGCCCCCGTCCGGGTCGTCCCGGCCGCCGACCTCGGGGTGTGCGTGGAGTGCTGCTCCGGGCGCGACAACGACCTGCCCGTCCTCGACGCCGTGGTTGTCGTCGTCGCCACCGACGCCTACGGGTACGTGTCCCGCGACGAGGTGTGCGGGCTGCACCTGCACCCGACGGTGGACGACCACGCCCGCGTCAACCACCTGGTCACCGTCGAAGCGCCCGCCCAGGGTCGCGGTCACCACCGGGACCACGCCGTCACCTGGTACGCCGACGGACCCGTGTCCGGGGTCGCCGTCCGGCGGGTGTGGGACGCGTGGGCGGTGCTGGACCTGCCCGTCACCGGCGAGGTCGTCGAGCTGGCCCGGATTCCCGACGGGGGTGATTGGGAGGCGGCGCGGGTGCGGGCGGAGGTGCTGGCGCAGGCCGTGGCCTCCCAGCGCGCCACCGACGCCGCCTACCTCGCCGACACGATCGGAGTGGCGGCGTGAGCGGCGGCGTGATCTCCCCTCGCATGACGGAGCTGCTCCGCCTCGCCGCGGTCTCGCTGCGCGCAGGCATCTCCCCGCTCGATCACGGGTTCCTCGCCGAGCACGAGGTGACCTTGGACGAGGCGTACGTGCTTGCGGACTGGATGGCTGCGGGCGTTGACGCGCTACTGGAGCTGGACCGCAGCACGCCCGGCCGTCGCATGATCGGTGTCGCCGTGGCCTCAGCCGCGCTCGGCGGTGCGTCGTGAGCGCCCCGTCCCCGCGCCCCACCCGCGAACAGGTGAACGAGGCGCTACACATCGCCTATCACGGTGCCGTCAGCGACGGCATCCGGCGCACCCTCGCCGACGAGGTGCGCGCCCTCCGCGACGAGCTGCTGCGCAGAGCCGACTTGGCAGACCTGTTCTCCCGGCACATCGAGGCCGTGCACGACGCGCTCGACGTCACCCGCGAGGCCGATGCGGCGGCAGCTGTCGCGGCGGTCCAGCAGCTCCGCGCCGAGCTGGCGGCCCGTACCCCGCAGCCCGCCGAGCCGCGTGAGGTTGTGCACCTCTGTCCCGCTGGCGACGCCGACCTCACCCCGTGCTGCGGCAAGAGCGTCATGGCGATGGCCCTCGCCAACGTGAAGGAGCGCATCACGGTCGATCCGGACCTGGTGACGTGTGGACGGGCCCCGCAGCCCGCCGTCCCGGACGGGGAGGACGGGCCGACCGACGCCGAGTTCGATGCGCTTCGCGCCGCCATCGCTTCGGGCCGTGGACCGACGCCTCTTGCCGGGGAGGACGTGCCCGCCCGGCTCGAAGCCGTCGCCAACGCTCTGGCGCCCTTCGCGCCCACAGACGCACACCGTCTCCGCAGCCTTGTGGACTGGATGCAGGCGAGCCCGAACGGCGCCGAGGTCCGCGCTGCTGTGGCTGCTGCTCTGGCAGGGGGTGCCCGGTGAGCGCCCCCATGTCCGCCTCCCGCCCCCGCAGGGTGGCCGACCCGGTCCGGGACGTGTCCTGGATGACCGAGGCCGCGTGCGTCGGCAAAGACCCTGAGCTGTTCCACCCGTGTGGGACATCGGGTCCGGCGTCGCAGCAGGAGCGGGACGCCAAGAAGGTCTGCGCTGGCTGCCCGGTAGCCCGTGCCTGTCTGGCGTGGTCGCTGGCGATGGGGCTCGACAGCGGCATTTTCGGGGGCCTCAACGAGCTGGAGCGCCGCGAGCTTGCCAGGCACTACCGCCGGGTCCTGGCCGGTGCTGCCCGTGAGCAGGTGGCGTCGTGAGCGAGCAGGTCTATCAGACGTCCTCCGGCTGGGGGCGCAGCTCTGCCAAGTACCACTGGGACAACGGCAGACTCCGCACCGCTTGCAGCGATCTGGGGCTTGAGCCGAACAGCGCGGCTGATCCAGAGCGGGTGGAGGCCAAGAGCCGCTGCCGTGCGTCGGGCTGCCGTCAGCGCTGGGCTGCTGGCGGTCTGTCGTGATCCGCCCCGAGGACGCGGCAGGGGACGGAGCGAACGGTTCGGCTTCGTCCCCCGCCGGCCACCTGTTCGGTGTCGTGGCCCGCGTGGTGGCTGCGGTGGTCCGCCCGTTCCGGGAGCGGGTGCCGTGCTGCAAGAAGCGTCGGCCGTTGTGTACGTGCGCGTTCCCTAAGCGGGACCGGGGCGGTGCGCTGTGACCGCGCCCGTCCTGCTCGGCCAGTGCACGGCGTGCAGCCGCCGCGTCTACAGCCGTGCCGACCACCCCGACACCCCCGAGTGGTACCGACCGGCCAGCAAGGGCCCGCTGCGTCCGCACCGCCACGACCCGACCCGAATCGGGACGTGCTCGCTGTGCAGCAGCAGCGTCTACCTGGGTGGGGACGGCATCGAGAAGGTGAAGGTGGCCGGCAAGTCGCGGCCCCATCGCCACAAGAAGCCGTTCGAGGTCATCGACGACGGCGGCTACCGCATCGTCCCCGTCCGCGAGGAAGAGCCCTACACCGGTCCGCAGGAGATGCGCGGCTGGGAGATCCACGCGGACTGGATGGGTGCGTTGTGACCGCGTCTGCCCGGGTGCTGGGCCACCCCACGACCGGGGCGCGGCTGTGCGCCATCTGCGCCGGCCCGCCCACGTGGCAGGTGGGCCCCGACGACCGCGCCTGCTCGACCCATATCGGAGCGGTGCTGGACCTGTACTTCCGCGACCGCAGCCGCTGGGACGGATGGCTCCCCGCGACGGTCGTCCCCCTGCGTAGCCGAGGAGGCACAACGTGAAGAACGACCCGATCGCCGAGCGCTTCGCCCGGGAGACCGCAGAGCACGCGATGACCGTCCTGCACGACGACGGCTTGTACCGGCACCTCCGCTTCCAGCGGGAGTGGTGGCAGCCGCCGCTGCTGAACAAGCAGAGGACCGGCATGTACTGGTTCGAGATCATCACCGCCCCCGGAACGCTGATCTTCCGGGGTGACGGCGAGTCGTTCGTGTTCGCCCGCGTCGAGGACATGTTCGAGTTCTTCCGTAGCCCGGTTGGCCGCATCAACCCCAGCTACTGGGCCGAGAAGCTGACCAGCGGCCGAGGCGACCGGGAGAGCGTGCGCCGCTACGACCGCGAGGTGTTCGAGCGCGTGGTCAAGCAGGCGTTCGTGGACGCGGTCCGGGAGCGTGAGGCCCCCGCGGGTCTCGGCCGAGCCGTCCGGTCCGACCTGCTCGAAGCGGACGACGCCTACACCGAGGAGTCCGCTCACCGCCTCCTGCACGAGTTCTCCTACTACCGGAACGAAAAGGACCGCTGGCGCACCAGCGAGGTGCAGCGCAACCCCGAGACCGGCGAGTACGAGGTCGTCCAGCCGCCCGGCCCTGACTTCGAGTTCAGCGACACGTGGGAGTGGGACCTGCGCGAGTACGACTGGTGGTTCTTGTGGGCGCTGCACGGGATCGTCTGGGGCATCGCGCAGTACGACGCTGCCCGGCAGGCCAGTGACGTCGTGGCGGTGGCGTCGTGAACGCCTCTGCTGATGGGGTGGTGGAGCGGGCCGAGCAGTGGGGCGCAGAGTTCGACCAGCCCAGCGCCGACACCCTCGTGCGGCTCGAAGAGGTGCTGGAAAGCCACGTGGCCGACCCGTACATGGACGAGACGGTTTGCACCTGCGGGGTCGTGTTGTCCCGGTCCTTCGCCGCGCACGTGGTGCAGGAGCTCGCCAAGGCCGGGCTGCTGGTCGCCCTGGCCGACCTCAACGCCTGCACATGCACTCCCTGCGCTGATCCCCAGTACGGGGCGCCTGGAGTCGCGCACTGTGCGGCCTGCTGCATGGGCACGGGTGTTGAGGAGTACGACCCGGCGTGCCCGGACAGCGAGCACCGCGAGATGGCGGCCCGCCAGTTCGGCCGCCCCGTCCCTCGTCCTGCTGTCCGCACGGGCTCGTTCGCAGCCCCTGGAGGACCGAAGACGCTTGCAGACGAGGACGTGTCGTGAGCGCCGGGATGCCTGCCGGGATTTGGCTGACGAAGTTCGGTGTGATCGTGGCCGACTACTTCGGCCACGAGTGCTACCACGTGGGGTCGTCGCTGGTCACGAAGGAGTGGCGGGACGTGGATGTCCGCTGCCTCCTGCCTGACGACGAGTTCAACGCCCGGTTCGGGAAGGGCGCCAGCGCCGAGACCAACCCGAAGCTCGCCGCGATCACGCTGGCGTTCGCGGCGCTGGGCAAGCAGATGACCGGGCTGCCGATCGACTTCCAGATCCAGACCCTGTCGCATGCCAACGAGCGCTACCCGGACATGCGCAGCGCCCTCGTCGAGTTCCGGAGCGCGTCGTGAGCCGCCCGCTGTCCCCCCACGGGACGAGTAACCGCTACCGGTGGCATCTCCGCCGGGGCGAGAAGGCGTGCGATGCGTGTCTGGCGGCGAAGCGGGCGGACTGGCGGCCGGAGTACGCGGCCAACCGTCGAGCCCGCCGGCACGCGGCCAAGTCAGCTGGCGTCCTTGACGCGCTTGCGGATGGTGCGCAGGTGCTCACGGGATCGGCCAATGATGCTGGCGATGACCTTTTGGTTCTCGCCTTCGTCCATGGCCTTGACGACGAGGCGGTCGACCTCGCGGTCCCAGCGGTCGCGCACGGCGACGGCGCGGGCGAGTTGGGTCATGGTCGAGACCTCCCGGTCTGCCATCAGGAACACGCACCTTCCGAGCACGATCCTAGCTCTGATCAGCGGCGACGCGACTTGACGGCGCCGAGTGTCACTGCCAGAATGGATGGCAGCTCTACGACACGTCCCCGCCCCGGTCTGCCAACTAGCGCGGGGACGTGCCACACCCTCAACCACCAGGAAGTGAGTGCGGCATGACCGTACCTCCCGCGATGCCCCCTGCCCAGAATCCGGGCAGTGAGATCACCCTGTTCGACAACGGCGAGTTCCGGCTGGAGTTCCAGCCCGACGGCGCTGGCGGCTTCCTCGTGGACGCCCCCACCGTGGCCCGCCAGCTCGGATTCCGAGAGGCCCACGACCTGCTCCGCAACATCCCCGCAGGTGAGAAGGGGTCCGCACTAGCTCGGACTCCGAATGGGGGACAGCGGACCTACCTCACTGAGGCCGGCTTCTACCGCGCACTCGGACAGCGGCAGGCCGCCCGCATCCCTGACGCTGCCGCCCGCGACTTCGTAGAGCGCTTCCAGTCCTGGGTGTTCGGCGACGTGCTACCCAAGCTCCGTCGCGGTGAGCTGGTGCCGGCTGCACCCGCGCGGCCCGCCATCCCGCAGACGCTGTCCGAGGCGCTGCGCCTTGCCGCCGACGAGCACGACCGCGCCAACGCCGCTGAGCAGAAGGTGGCCGAGCTGGCGCCCGCGGCCGAGTCGTGGAACACCCTCGCCACCGCCGCCGGGGACCTCGCCGTCGCCGACGCCGCGAAGCTCCTGTCCCGCGACCCCGCCATCAAGATCGGACGGGACCGCCTATTCACCATCCTGCGCGACCTGGGGTGGGTGTACCGGCAGCGTGTTGACCAGCGCCACCGCGCCTATCAGTCCGCGATCGACGCGGGCCGGCTCATGGAGCTGCCGTCGTCGCACTACCACCCCCGCACGGGGGATCTGGTGCTGGACCCGCCGCAGGTGCGGGTGACGGTTAAGGGCCTGGAGTGGCTGCACCAGCACCTCCGCGCCTCGCAGGACGTCGCCCTCCGTGGAGGTGCGGCATGAGCGACACGGCCGCCGTCGATCTGGACGGCTACGAGCACCTCGCCGATCTGCACGAGGAGTTGACCGAGCGGATCTCGGACTACTATCCGTCCCCGGATCACGTTGGCGAGCAGACGCCTCCCGCTGTCGTGGCGGCTTCGCTCCTCGGCGTCGTGCACACGGCGATTGCCAGTCATGTCGTTGACGAGGTGGCCGCACTCCTGCCCCAGATCACGGCTGCGGACGCCGACCGCCTTGCCCGAGCCCTGCATGAGGCTGACTGCGGTTGCGGCGACTACGACGAGGCGGAAGACCCGCGCTACATCACCGCCGCGCGAGCTGCCCTTGCCGCCTCTCCTTCCCCCCGGGGTGGTGAGCCGCAGTGAGCGCCACCTCCTGGGACATGGGCGACCCCGAGCCCGACGACGTCACACACGTGGTCGATGAGTTCGCCACCGAAGACGACGACGACAGCCCGCACTGGTACCGCACCTACAACGGCGACTGGAAGGGCTACAAGAACGGCGGGTCGGCCTACCTCGATTGGCCTGAGCTGGTCCGGCGGTGGGGTCCCGTAGAGGCCGTTGGCGGTGCGTCGTGACCGCCTCATGGGAGTTCACCGAGCCCGGCGACACGCACGTCTACCTGCCCGACATCCCCGGTAACTCCGGTCCGGGCGGTTCGTCTCTGTGGTGCGGCTGCACCCCCGAGCAGGAATGCCCGTCGTGCAACGGCACTGCGGCGGAGGAGCGCGCTGTCCGCCGGGACGCCATCGCTGAGGTTCGCCGTCAGTGGCGTGCGGGGGAGCTGACCCCTCACGCCTACTACTGGCGGTCGTTGGCGGTGGCTGGTCTGCCGGATCAGGCCGCTGTGCGGGCGATGGACCGGGTGGGGTGGCCGGGACCGGCCGGGGCGACACCGGAGCGTGCCGCATGAGCGGTTTCGGGGCTGATGAGGACCTGCTGCCCGGCTCGTTTCGGGACGGACGCTGGGCGCCCGCACCGACTATGCCGACCCGCGGGGAGGCGATCCGCACGATCCTCGGCGCCGTTGAGCTGCAGGACGAAGCGGCCGTGGAAGAGGCCCTCATGGCGCTGGGGGTCAACCCTTTCGAGCTGTTCCGGTCGGTGGCGGCATGAGCGCCGTGGAGCTCCGGCCGGAACATCGCGCCCTCGTCCTGGCCGTCCTGGCTAAGCGGGTCGCTGAGGAGCAGGAGCTCACCAAGGGTGAGTTCTCGCGGCTGTACGAGCCGGGCACGAAGCACACGTTCGAGTCGCCCATCGACGGCGCCCTGTTGGGCTACGTGCAGCGGACCCGGCCGAAGCCGGAGTGGCGCGTCACCGACGAGCGGGCCCTGCGTGAGCACCTGGCCACGTTCCCGGGCTGCGTGGAGGAGGTGCTGCAACTCCCCGTCCCCGGCATCGGGTTGGTGGAGCTGGACCCGGCCGACGAGCTCGCCCAGGTCGTGGCCGAGCACGCGCCGCACATGCTGGTTCGGGAGCAGCAGGTGACCCGAGAGGCCATCCAGGCGGCGGTGGAGGAGTCGCGTGCGCAGGCCGCGCCGGCCGCCCCGGGGATCACGCTGGTCCGGCCCGGCGGGCAGATGCGGGTGGTGCCCGATAAGGACGCCGCCGCTGCTGTCGAGCGCATGGTGAACGCGGGGGTTGTGTCGTGGGACGGGCGTCCCGCCCTCCCTGCCGGCGACGAGCAGCCGGGGGCGGTGGCGTCATGAGCTACAGCTCCGTCAGCCGGACGTACTGGTTCCCCCTGGGCGCGCAGGTCAAGTGGGGTGCCCCTGCCGTTGGAGATGTGGTCGCGCTCGACCACGAAGCCTGGCGGGTCGTTGAGGTCACCGACCTGGATCCCGCGAACTGGCGAGACGTGGACCGTCTTTACCCGGCCGGGAAGCAGAAGGCTGTTCGTCTGCGACCGGTGCGGCTTGTGAACGAGCCGGACCCGGTCAAGGCGGCAAGCGCCGATGTGCACTACGGCGCTCTGCACGTGGGCACTTGGCGCGTGTTCCCGGACCCGGAGCACTACCCGGTTTGCGTGTGCTGCGGCACCCCGATGCCTTGCCGGGTTGAGGTGGGCCGCAAGATCGCTGAGGACGCCGTCAAGCTGATGGGTCGCTACGAGATGCCGGGCGCCTGCCCGGCGTGCGAGCAGCCCGTCACAGCGCGGCAGCGGTCGCTGACGTTCGCAGAGAACCTGAAGGTGCCCGGCGGACCGCCCGTCACGTTCCACCTCCGCGGCAAGTGCATCGGGACCGCTCAGCAGTACGAGAAGCTGTGGGTCAAGCAAGACCCTGAGAGTCGCCGCCATCGCCTGTCGTGCACCGGGCACCTGACCAACCACAACGATGGCACCTACGACTGCACCGCTCTCACCGACTGCCCTGGCCCCATTGCCCGGCACACGGCCTATTCCATGTGCAGCTGCCCCGACTGCCACGCCCGGCCGTGGACGTGGGGGAACGGGTGCCATCCCGACAGCAAGGCGGTTCGCAACGCTGGGGAGGCGTCGTGAGCCCTCAGCGTGTCCAGAGATCCCGCGCCCGCGGCTCGAAGATGCCGGCAGGTGCCATCTATGTCGGTCGGGGGACCCGCTGGGGCAACCCCTACAAGGCCAGCCCGTTGCCGTCGTCGAGTTCGTGGCAGGTCGCGGACGTTCACCAGCGCCAGCACGGGGTGTACCGGGACCGCAGGGACGCCTACGCGGCTGCGGTGGAGCTGTACCGGGCCCGGGTTGTGGTGGCTCCGCCGCGGTGGGAGCAGCTGGCGGGTGCGGATCTGGCGTGTTGGTGCCCGCTGACCGATGAGGCGGGTGGGCGGTGGCCCTGCCACGCCGACGAGCTGTTGCGCCTCAGTAACCCGGGGTGGACCCCGTGACTGGCCTCCGTCCCTGCCCTGTGTGCGACGGGGAGCGCGCGGTGGAACTGGTGCGCCTGCTGCTGACCCACGTCGCCGGCCGGGGCGTCGCCACCTGCCCCCGATGCGCGCCGGAGCCCGGGGCCCGATCTGTGCGCGTCCTCGATCTTCCGATCCGTAACGACCTCCCCAGGAGGGCAGCATGACCATCACGTTCACTCCCGCGAAGCGCAGCGCCGCCAAGGCCCGCATCGCCCTCACCGGCCCGTCCGGCGCCGGCAAGACCTACACCGCCCTCACCCTCGCCTGCGCTCTCGGCAAGAAGGTCGCCGTCATCGACACCGAACGGGGGCGCGCGTCCCTGTACGTCGGTATCAACGGCTGGGCGTTCGACGTGCTCAACCCGCACACCTTCTCCCCGAACAGCCTCACCGAAGCCCTGGGGGCCGCCTCGGGGGCGGGCTACGACGTCGTCGTCATCGACTCCCTGTCGCACTACTGGTCCGGTGTGGACGGCATGCAGGAGCAGGCCGACAAGCGGGCCCGCGGCGGCAACACCTTCTCGGGCTGGAAGGAGGTCCGGCCTGACGAGCGCCGCATGTTCGACGCGCTCGCCTCCTACTCCGGTCACGTCATCGTGACGCTGCGGACGAAGACGTCCTACGTCATCGAGGAGCAGGTCAAGAACGGGCGCACGATCTCCGTGCCGAAGAAGGTCGGGCTCAAGCCGGACCAGCGCGAGGGCGTGGAGTACGAGTTCGACCTGATCGGCGACCTCGACACCGACAACGCCCTGACCGTGTCCAAGTCGCGTCTGCCGATGCTGACCGGCGCGGTCATCGAGAAGCCCGACGCCTCCCTCGCGGCCACGATCGGGGACTGGCTGGCCGAGGGTGAAGACACCCCGGGCCCGCTGCTGTACCGCGCTGAGGCGCTGGACGACGGCGCCACGGTGGAGGGTCTGCGCAAGCTCCACGAGACCGTCAAGGGCCTCGGCCTGCTCAACGCCCCGGTGACTGACGCCAACGGCACACCGACCGTGCTGGGTGCGCTCATCGTGGCCCGGGGGCAGACGTTGAAGCCCGCCGCCGCGAACGGGGCCCCGTAGTGAGCGTCCGCATCCGCAGCGAGCGTGAACCCGGCGCCCTCCGCGTGCTCGCCACCGATGGCTCGGTCCGTGGCCGGGCCATCGGGTCGGCATGGCTGAGTGACGTCGGCGCCTGGGGCCTGGTCATTCGCCAACACCCCAGCTACCTGTCGATCAAGCACGGAGCACTGCACGCCGAACTGCTCGCCGTGTCGCTGGTGATTGAGCAGGTGCCGGGCCCGTTTCACATCCTTTGCGACTCGCAGTCGGTAGTGGAGATGGTCACGGCGTGGCGCAAGGGCGTCATGAAACCAATCCCTGAGTGCAACAGCGGCACTCTGGAGAAGTTGCCGGTGGCGGTGTCTCGCCGGGTTGAGGCCCTGACTATCGGCTGGGTGAGGGGCCATGACCGCCACCCGTTGAACGAGGGCGCGGACGCCATCGCCCGGCTGGGGTCGCGGTCGATGGCGGACGGGATGAAGCGCCTGGAGGTGCGGCGACGCGCTGAGGGTCTTGCTGTGGCGTTCGCCCGCGAGTTCCAGGAGGCGTCGTGAGCGCCGAGACTGCGGAGCTGGACGAGGCCCAGTTGGTGTTGTTGCCCGACGTCGAGCCTCACCCCCGCTCTCTGGTGCCTGTCCCGGCCCAGGACGCCGCCCGCGGGATTGAGACGCGCTGGCCTGCCGAGGTGTACCTGTGACCGGCTACCGGCGCCCCTGCACCTTCCCGGGCGGCTGCGACGAGCCGGACTACGCCCTCCGGCTGTGCAAGGGCCACTACGAGAAGGACGCCCGTATCCGGCAGGCCCGCGGCGACGCGGACCGGGTGTCGACCGATCCGGTGCGCCAGCACGTGCAGTTGTTGCGGTGGCGGGGTTGGTCGTGGCAGCAGATCGCGTCGGCGGGTGGGTCGTCGTCGATGATGCTGCACCGGATCATGGGCGGCGGGCAGCCGTTGATGCGCCACGACAAGGTGACCCGCCTCCTCGCTGTTGAGGCGCTGTGGCAGCACAGTCTCGTGGCGGTGCCGATGGTGGGGACCCGTCGCCGTTTGGCTGCTCTGGCGTGGCAGGGCTGGTCGTGCCGTCGGGTGTCGGCGGAGCTGGGGATCTGCGAGTGGACGATCCCGAACACGAACCGTTCCGGGCTGGTCCAGGCCCGGACGGCGGCCCGGATTGCCGGGTTCTACGACGTCCATGCGTACACGACCGGTCCTGATCCGGCGTATGCGAAGAGGGCTCGTAACCGTCGCTGTTTGCCGGCGTGGGTGTGGGATGAGGACGGTTCGATCGAGCACCCGGCCACGAAGCCCGCGGGGAAGGTCCGGCCCGGTAGCCGGGTGGCGTCGTGAGCAGCAACCCGCTCCGGTTCACCCTTCCCGTCACCGTCGGCCGGATCTCCATGCACGTCGACCGCTCCGTGTCCGTCACCACGCGGTCGACGAAGGAGATCAGTGACACCGAGTTCGCCATCATCCACCAGGCGTTCCAGCGGGTCGGCTGGTTCCTGTTCTCCGAGACCAACCTGGGTGAAGCCGACATACCCGGCGAGGACATCGACCGCGACGTCAAGTCCCAAGCTCAACTGATCCGGGCCCGCTGCTTCCGGCTGCACAAGCTGCGCGAGGAGGCGGGAGAAGACTCCGACTACGACGCGCTGTACCGCAAGGCGACGAACTGGTTGATCGCCCGGCTGGACGCGCAGATCGCGGAGTACGACTGATGGCCCGCGCCTTGTGCGAGTGCGGCTGTGGCGGTACTCCCGCCCCCGGCAAGCGCTTCGTTCGCCATCACTACTCCCGAAGTCAACGAGGGCAGACGACGCGTTCGAATACCACCACATGCGAACGCTGCGGTTGCGTCGCTCACGTCAAACAGGACGGCACACTGGGCCAACATTTCGTGTCCAGGGGCAAGGCGGGGGAGCGGGTCCGCTGTCCCGGCGGTGGCACGCCTCAGCCTGCGCGACCGGCTCTGCCGGGTAGGCGCGTCACGGTTCTGGTCGACGTCGTGTTGCCGGCCGGCTGGGACATCCCGCGGTTTAGGGGCGCCGCGTCGCAGGTGCTGCGGGCGCACCTGGATGAGCCGTTCATCGTCAGCGTGAACGTCGAGGACGACGGGGCAGCTTCGTGAAGCGCTCACCCATGCCGCCTCGCAAGACGCCGCTGCAGGCTCGCGCGCCTCTGCAGCCCGGCACCGGCCTGACCCGCAATCCGCTGCCCCGCACCTCGCCTGGGCCTGCGCGTAGGCCGTTGTCGTCGGCCCACCCGAAGGTGACCCCCGAGGAGCGTCGGGCCCGCCGGTTGGTGCGGGTCCGCAGTGGCGGCGTGTGCGAGGGCTGCCGGCAGGCGCGGGCAACCGACTACTCCCACCGGGTCCGTCGCGGCCCGGGGGCGTGGTGCCCGTCCAACGCCCTGGACCTGTGCGCGTCGTGCCACCGCTTCGGCCATGCCGAACCGCTCAAGGCCCGCGACCTGGGCTGGCTGCTGCGCACCACTGACGACCCCTTGATCGTCCCGGCCTGCCTGTTCGGGCAGGGCTGGGTGCTGCTGACCCCGGACGGCGATGCCGTCCCTACCGAGAGGAGCGCGTTCTGATGGCGCGCGTCAACCTGGCCCGTTACGGAGCCATGATCGGCCTGCTGTGGGCCGCGCACGACCTGGCCGACCACGTCGTCCAGACCGACCACCAGGCGGCGGACAAGGCCACCTCGTGGCGAGCGATGGCCGGGCACGTCGGCGGCTACACGGCGGTGCAGTGCGGCGCTATCGCGGCTCTTTCCGCCGCCGCCCGCACCCGCCTGAGCTGGCCGCATGCGGTCGCGGCTGTCGCTTTCTCGGCTGTTTCCCACGCGTTCCTGGACCGGCGCTGGCCTGTCAAGCGAGCACTGGAACTGACAGGGTCGCCAGGCTTCGCCCGCCCGCAGACCCCATCTGTGTTCGTTGACGCGACGGTTGACGGGGCCGCGATCTACTCGCCGTCAGGCAAGGCGCCGGCTATCGGCGTCACCCGGGCCGGACCGGTGCCGCTGCACGGCCCCTACTTGGCCGATCAGGCGCTCCACCACGCCGCGCTGGCGATCTGCGCGGCACTCCTGGCCGTCGAGGCCCCTACCGAGAGGACTGCGCTGTGAGCGCACCGCAGAAGTACCGCAAGAAGCCCGTGGACATTGAGGCCGTGGGCCCGCTGACCCCGGAAAACCGCGACGCGATCGCTGTGTGGTGCCGCGGCAAGGCGGAGGAGAAGCGTGTTCCCGGCCCGGGGCGGGGCCTCACCACAGCCGTCGTCATCCACACGCTGGAAGGCGACATGAGGGCCTCGTACGGGGACTACGTGATCCGTGGGGTGCAGGGCGAATTTTATCCCTGCCGTGGGGACATCTTCGCCGCCACCTACGAGGCGGTGTCGGAGTGAGCGCGGGCGACGTGCAGGTCACGATCACGGGCAACGCGACGGCTGACCCGGAGCTGAGGTTCGTGGGCAGCGGGGCCGCTACCGCCACCTTCACCGTGGCGGCGACGCCTCGGGTTTTCGACCGCCAGTCGGGCGAGTACCGCGACGGGGATGCCCTGTTCATGCGGGTGAACGTGTGGCGCGAGCAGGCAGAGCAAGTCGCCGAATCGGTGAAGCGTGGGATGCGGCTGGTGGTGACGGGCCGGCTGCGTCAGCGCTCGTTCGAGCACCAGGGCCAGAAGCGCACGGTGATTGAGCTCGAAGCGGACGAGGTGGCGGTCAGCCTTCGCTACGCGACTGCTCAGGTCTCCCGGGTGGGTCGGTCTGATCGTGGTGCCCCGTCGGGTGGGGGAGGACAGGCCACAGATCCGTGGACGACGGGGGCGGCGGCCGACGACTCGAACGAGGCACCGTTTTGAACGACCTCTCCAGTCTCCCTGAGCGCCGAGCACTGCCTCTCCGAGACGCGACGTGCGATCAGCGTCCCCATTTCACCCCAGTGCGAGCTGACCCGATGATCCACAACGACGAAAAGGACTCCGCCATGGCCGCTCCCATCCAGCTCAACTCGATGACCGCCCCTATCCAGGTCGAGACCAGCGTCGAGACCATCGACCCAGCCACTGCCGCGCGCATGCTTGACGCCAACGTCAACAACCGGCCTCTGCGCAAGCGCGTCGTTGACTCCTACGCCGAGGACATGCGCGCCGGGCGGTGGATCTTCAACGGCGAGGCGATCAAGATTGCGGACGACGGCACCCTGCTCGATGGCCAGCACCGCCTTGCCGCCGTTGTGCAGTCCGGCGTTACCGTCCGGATCGCTGTGGTCCGCGGCCTTCCCCGTTCTGCCCAGGAAAGCATGGACGCGGGCGCGCGCCGCACCGCCGGCGACGCGTTGTCCCTGCGGGGTGAGAAGCACTCCCACACGGTGGCCGCGGTTGCACGCCTGATCCTCACCCAGGGTGACTCGGTTAATCGGCAGGTTTCCAACGCCGAACAGGTTGAGTTGATCAACTCGGACCCTGCGCTGCGGTGGGTCGTGGGCTCCGTGGTCACCGGCGAGCTGGCCCAGCTCAAGTACGTCGCGCCGACCGCGCTCATTGGGTACGCCTACTGGCGACTGCACCACGTTGACAGCTACGCGTGCGCTGAGTTCTTTCAGCGCCTCGCCACTCTTAGCAACCTGCACGCGAAGAGCCCCATCTTGGCCCTGCACAAGAAGCTGATCGGACACAACACGGGCAGCGGGTACAAGGGACGCCGCGAGGGACTTTCCATGATCTTTAGCGCATGGAACGCGTGGCGCAAGGGCGAGGACCGGGACTTCATTCGCGTCCACACCAACTCTAAGGGGCACATCGTCATCCCCGAGCCCCGCTGACGCACGTCGGGCCCGGACCGCTTGTGGCAGTCCGGGCCCGACAGGTTCCCCGCCCGTCCGCTCCCCAGCGACAAGCAGGTAGATCGTGGAAGAAGAAGCGCTAGGAGTCAGATCGGGCGCGAGGGCGGGGCACGCCGCGCTCGTCGGCCTCTGCGTCGCTGAGACGTCGGACGTGCTCGCGGGTGTAGCCGGTGATGGCAACGATCTGAACCTGCCGGCCGCCCGCTTCCAAGGCGTCGAAGATCAGAGCGCGTTCGACCGTTCGAGCCTCGTCGAGCTGGCGCATGAGTCGCCGACGCCGCGCCGACGCGGCCTTGAGCTGCGCTTCCAGCGTTTCGTCCACGACGCACACCGTAGGCCAAGACGAGTGGCCTCCCGCGCTTCCCGCGCAGATCGCCGCCGGACCGTTAGCCGCACCGGACGCCGAGAGGCGTTGCGGTGCGGCCTCATGACGTGGCATCCTCATGCCACGTACTGTACGGCATCAAGGCGCCGACTGACCAGTACGAACCACCGAGAGGAGGCGCAGGTGACAGCTACAGCAGCTCCCCCGCACCGCGCCGGAACGGACCCGACATGGCCGTGAGCAAGCGCCTGCGCCACGAGGTCATGCGGCGCGACAACCACACGTGCAAGTACTGCGGCGCAACCGCCCCGGACGTCAAGCTGACCATCGACCACGTCACCCCAGTGACGCTCGGTGGCAGCGACGACCCGACCAACCTCGTCACGGCATGCGCCGACTGCAACGCCGGCAAGTCCGCCACTCCTCCTGACGCGGCGCTCGTGGCCGACGTCGACCGCAAGGCAGTCGAGTGGAGCCGCGCCATGCAGCTGGCCGTGGAGCAGCGGGCGGCTGAGTTGGCGACTGAGCGCGCGAGCACTGAGCCGTTTGACCACGCCTGGTCGTGCTGGACCGTCGCCGGAGAGCCCGTGCCCCGCGACGCCAACTGGCGCGGCTCCATCCAGCGCTTCCTCGCCGCCGGCCTGACCGACGAGTTCTTCGCGGCTGGCATCGAGAACACGATGGGTCAGACGCGCATCCCCGCGTCTGACAAGTGGCGCTACTTCTGCGGCATCTGCTGGCGCGAGGTCGACACCCTGCAGGCGATGGCACGACAGATCGCTACCGAGTCAGCCCCGGGTCCCGCCGCCAACGACTGGGACGACGTCTTCGAGAAGCTCGACCCGACAGCGCCGTTCGAGGTGCAGCCCAACGGCACCGAGATGGCCGCCGAGAACAAGTACTCGGTCGGGGCACACCCCCTGTTCCCCGCCATCGAGATGTGCGAGCGCTACATGCAACGTCTCCTCGAAGCCCTCGGTGCCTCCCGGTACGTGGTCGACGAAGCCGGCCACGTCCTCTGGGACACCATGGAGGTCGGCTACCGAGCCTTCATGGCCGACGAAGTCGACTGGGCAGGCTCGGCCGACGAGCGCGTGACCAAGGCGATCGACCAAGCCATGGCCGGGTTCATCCTGCGGATCAAGCTGGCGCAGCCCACGTGGGAGCCCAGCAATGGCTCGTAGCGAAGCGCGTCTGCAGTTCGGCTGCTGGCGCAGCGGGCTCGCTGGCCTCAACGCGCACGAGAAGCTCCTGTACTGCGTGCTACTGACCGAGCCGACCCTGAACCACTGCGGCGTTGGAGCGGTGCGGCTGACGCGGTGGGCGAAGGACGCAAGCCTGTCGATGCGCGAGACGGAGAAGGCACTCGCGGGGCTGTGCGAAGGCGAGTGGGTGTTGGTCGACGACGACACCGAGGAGCTGTTCGTCCGTTCTCTGATCCGCAACGACGGCGTCGCGAACCAGCCGTACGTGCTGAAGGGTGCCCTGCGAGAGGCCGTCCTGACGTCCTCGCCGCGGATCCGGGTGGCGCTTGCTGCAGAGCTACGCAAGCTGCCCCCGCGCCAGGAGGACGGGGTGTCCAAGGCGGGCAAGCCGGTGACCTACCCCGACCCGCACGCGACCGCTGACGTGCTTGACCCCCCGGGGTCTCCGAAACCCACTCGAAAGGCACCCGAAACCCTTTTTGAGAGTCTGGAAAAGGGTTCCGAGACCCTCCATGGGGGGGGAGGGGGAGGTGGAGACGGAGGTGGAACGTCCACCCCTGTAGCTACTCAAGTTCAAGAACCTCTCTCGTCGGCGAAGCCGCCGAGGTTGGACGTCGAGCGCCTGTGCGGCGTCTTGGCCGACCGGATCGGCGAGAACACCGGCGACCGGCCCACGATCAACAAGCAGTGGCAAGACGCCGCACGGCTCCTGCTCGACAAGGACCTAGCGCGAGAGCCCGACCCGCTCGGGCTCGCCTTGCGCCTGGCCGAGTGGACGACCAGCAACGAGTTCTGGCGGACCAACGTGCTGTCCATGCCGAAGTTCCGGCAGCAGTTCACGCAGCTGCGGATGAAGGCCCGCTACGAGTGGGAGCAGAGCCAGCGCTCGACGCAGGCCAAGACCCGCACCCGGGACGACAAGCGCGCCGCCGTCGACTCCGTCGTGGCCGAGGTCTTCGGCACCTCCGCGCTGCAGCCCGACCTGCGATCCATCCAAGGAGGACGACCATGACCGGGCCCTCATCCGCGCGGCAGCTCACGCAGGACGAGTTCAAGGAGATCATCGACCTGGTCGTGGCCTACACCGGCCGCGAGCCGGACAAGACTCTCGTCCAGACCTGGGCGGCACAGGCCGCGATCGGGAAGTGGACCTACCCGGAGGCCAGCCGCGCGATCCACCTGTGGGCGTCCCGTCGCGGCCCGAACGACTTCCTAGAGCCAGCCAACGTCACCCGCACGTTGAAGGCGGTCCGCTCCCAGGCGGCGGCCACCTTCGAGGCCCCGGTGATCCCCGAGGGACTGTCCAACGCCGACTACCCGCGCTGGTACCGCGCCCAGCGCGACGCGCACGTCGCCGCCCTGGCGCAGCGGTGGGGGATGACGGGGGAGGAGCCGCCCCTGCAGCTCCCGCCCGCACCTCCGCCGAACGAGATCGGGCAGCGCCGCGTCGCCGGCCTGCTGAACGGCGCGTTCCACGACGTCCCCAACGCCGACCCCAAGCCCCGCCCCGATTCGGACGGGCCGCATCGCCGTAGCGCCCTCATCGGGCCGTGCCCGTACTGCCAGGCCCGTGACGGGGAGCCGTGCACCCGCTCAGGTGCGAACGGCCGCGTCCGCCTGGCGAACCCTCACCCTGCCCGTCTGAACGCCCAGGAGGCGTCGTGATCATCACCCCGGACATGGCCCGCCGCGCCCGCATCGCCGTCCGCTGCCCCCACTGCCGCGCCCCCCAAGGCTCTCAGTGCGTCGTCCTGTCCAACGGGAAGGCTCTGCGGACCGGGACGTGTCACCCGGCCCGCTGGGACGCCCTCAGCGCCACCTACCGGGGTGCAGCGTGAACGTGCGCCGTCGTGTCCCCGCCGAACTCGGCCGCCCCGGCTCCGCCATGCGCTCCGGTGCCCTCCTCTGGGCCGCCTGCGTCGCCGGCCGTGAACCCGCCGAATCACTCGACCCGCGGGACCGCGAAGACCTCGTCGCCGAACTCACCGAGCGGGGCTGGACCGTCGCCGAGATCGCCGTGCTGACCCGCATGACCACGTACACGACCGCCCGCATCCAAGCCCGGGTAACCGCCCGACCCGTCGTGCTGGAGGTGGCGGCGTGAGCACCGACCTGCGGGCCGTGCTGCAGGACGAGGTGGAGCGCCTGCTGCCCACCCACACGGCCGACATGTCCAGCACTGAATGGGAGCCCCTGACCCGGCCAGAGCCCTGCGAACTCTGCGGCACCCGCGTGGTGCTCGTCGAGTGGCACGGCCAGCGCCGCTGGTGCCAGGTCACCGCCCGCAATCTGCGGGAGCGAATCTTCCAGCCCCCGGGCGGAGGCCCCCAGAAGACGCAGCTTCTGCCGCACACCCCGAAGCGCTGCTCCGCCGCCCGCGAAGCCCTCGCCGAGCCCACGCAGCTCGACCTGCTCACCGGGGAGCCGGCATGACCGCCGGGACCCCCAACCGCCACGAACACCAGGAGACCGCATGACCGACGCCGTAGCTCGACCGGAGAGTGCCGCTCTCGCAGAGGCTTCGCTCGTCAAGGCTGCTCGACGCGTCATCACCGAGTGGGACCAAGGCCAGCGCGGTGCAGGTGTCGACCTCGCCGAGATCAACGAGGCATTCGCCGCCCTTCAGAACTCCCTCGCTCGCTATGACCAAGCCACTGGGAAGTGGGCCGAGGACGTCGTCCGCTCGATTACCGAGCCTGCCCTTACCTCAGACACCAGGGAGACCGCATGACCAACCTGATCCTTGCCGCCGCCGAGTGCGTGCCCGCAGAGACGACGAACTGGCCGGAAGCAATCTTCGGCATCGCCGGGCTGATCCTGTTTGGCTTCATCGCTTGGCTGTTCCTCCGATGACCGCCGAGACCGAGCGCTGCCCTGCTGTCTACGACGGCGAGCTCTGGAAGCCGAGGCAGTGTCGGGAGGAGGCCGACCACGCCGTCCGTGACCACGTGGACCGCTACACGTGGGAGGGCACGCACTACGCCGACGAGCACGCCGCGCATGGCCACCACGTGGACGAGTACGGCCGCACCTGGCGGGCCGCGTCGTGACCACCCCCGACTTCCTGCCCAACGCCGAGGGCATCGGAGCCGACGCCGAGCACCCGGCCGAGCCTGCCTCTCTGGAGGAGGCACTGCGCCTGCTTCGCCCGCTGGGCAGCCTCGACACCGTCACGGCCCGGGCCTGGTCCGCAGTCAGCGCCGCCCTGGCCGTCCGTTCCCCCCGCCCAGAGACCGCACAGGACGACGAGCGGGAGCGGTGGGCGTGCTGGCTCACGGAGACCGCCGACCAGGCCGACGACATCACGGAAGGCCAGCGGGACGGGCTGCGGCTCGCCGCCGAGCACCTGCGCAGCGAGTTCATCGTCCAGCAGGTGGCGCGGATTCGGCTGGCCGCCTCCCGCTCCCCCCGCGAGGAGAGCGCCGCCCCCGATGGCACCACGCCTTCCGGGGAGGTCGGCGGTGGCTGACCGGCAGCGCGCTACATGGTCATCTTGCGCCCGTCGCTGTCACGGGCTGTATTGGAACGGCTACCCCACGACAGCTCCCACCACCACGACATCCGAGGACGCCTCGTGACTTCCACTGATGCTTCCCCCTGCGGTCCTGAGCTGGACCGCTGCCACTGCAAGCGCACCGGCCCCGTAGTCCGCACCGACGCTGAGCGGAGGGCTCTGCACGTGGCCGCCGTGAAGCGGGCCGCGATCTACGCGCCCCCTCCCGCACCGGTCCGACTGTTCAGCGAGGCCGAGCTGCGCGAGAAGTACGTCCAGGTCCAGCGGGCCAGGCGCGGTGCCGCGTGATCGAGGACCGCACCGACCGCACCATCCGCGCCGCCGCCTCCGTGGACGCCGCTGTCGACTTCTTCACCGAGGACGACCGCTACGCCCGCCACCTCGCCGTGCACCACCCCGACGGAGCCCTGTGCGGGTTCTGCGGCAAGTCCTGGCCGTGCCCCGTCACCCCTCTCGCGCTTGCGGCGCGGGATCGAGTGGAGGACACCCGCCGCGCCATCACCGAGCAGGCCCCTGAGCGCCCCGCAGAGGGCTGGGCGACCCCTCCCCGCTGGCTGGGCCCCGCCACACGCCCCCGAGGCGCCACAGGACCCGCAGGAGGTGTCGCGTGAATCGCACCATCCGATCCCTGCCCTACCTCGCCCCCCTGGTGGCCGCCCTGTGGTGGTTCGGGCAGTGGCAGCTCGCCGTCACCGCTACCGCTGGGGTGGTCATCGCCGCCGCTGTCGGTGCCGCCGCAGCCGAACGCAAGGAGACCCGGGCATGAGCACCGCAAGCGACATGGTCGAGATGCTGCGACGGCACTACCTCCCCGCAGGCAAGCCCCCCGCCGGCATCTTCGCCCCCGAGATCCAGGCCCCGGACAGCGCCCGCCGCGCCGACCTGATCTTCCAGGGCTGCACCGCCGCCGGTGGCGACGAACTGATCGGCCACGAAGTCAAGGTGACCCGCGCCGACGTCCTCGTCGAGCTCGCCGACCCCACCAAGTCCGACCCGTGGCAGCGCTACTGCGACCGCTGGTGGCTGGTTGTGCTCGACCCGTCCCTCGTGGACGGCCTGGACCTCCCGCCGTCGTGGGGTGTCATGGCCCCGCCGTCGGGCCGCCGCACCAGGGCGATGACCGTGGTCGTGCCGGCCCCCAAGCTCAACCCGGCCGAGAAGGCCCCCGCCCTGCGCACCCTGGCGACGTGGCTGCACTGGCGCCAACACAACGCCACCGAGCAGCTCGAACGCTCCCAGCGCGAAGCCGAACGACTCCGCGAAGCCAACACCGCGCTGCACAACCGGAACCCCCGCGACCGCTTCAACGGCCCGCAGCACGACCAAGTCCTGCTGGAGATCGTCGAGAAGCTGGGCGGGGTCGACATCAGCGGCCGGATCGGCACCTGGGCCCACCAGGTCACCACCGACGACGTCGTCATGGCCCTGCGCGACCTCGGGTCGGTCTACCACCACGCCCAGAGCGTCGCCCTGCGCGCCCGCGGTGTCGCCCGCGACCTCAACCGGCTCCTCAGGGGAGTCGACGAGGCCACGCTCCGCGACCTCGACCAGGCCGCCGCCCGGCTCAGCAAGCTGCCTAACCTCAAGGAGGCGTCGTGAGCGAGTTCCGCGACAAGCCCAAGCCCGCCGCCCTCGGCAACCCCGAGACCGACCCCGCATTCACGTGGCGCATCGCCCCTGGGGCGCGCCCGCTCGACCTGCACGCCCCCCGCGCCCTGCGCACGCCGACTGTCGGCATCCCGTGGCTGGTCGTGTCCGGCGACTACGCGGGCGACCTGGCCGAGCACGACGAAGTACGGGACTGGCCCTACACCTCCGACATCGCCGCTGGGGCTGCCGTGATCGCCGCTGCTGGTCGTGGTCCTCGTGAGGGGCTTGTGCAGCCCGCCGAACGCGGGGACATGGACGCCGACGCCTTCAAGGGGGGCGGGCAGTGAGCACCTCGTACACCGGGAGCTGGCAGGAGGACGGCCTGTGCCGGCAGGTGTCGCCCGCGTTGATGTTCCCCGAGCCTGGTGAGTCGGCCGACCCCGGCAAGCAGGTCTGCGCCGGGTGCCCGGTGCTCGTGAAGTGCCGCGACCACGCGCTGCGTCACAACGAGCGCTTCGGTGTTTGGGGCGGGCTGTCGGAGAACGACCGCAAGCGTCTCCGCCGGCAGGCCCGCACCGCCTCTGTTGTTCCCTTGGCCGCCCCTGCGGCCCCTGAGAGCCCCAGGAGGGCCGCATGAGCGACGACATGACCATCACCGGCACGTTCCACGCAGGAGCGGGAGTGACCATGCGCCTTGCAACGGAGCGCAGCGTCTACCGCTACCGCCTCCCGATCACCGACCTGCCTGAGATCGAGCTCCCCGAGGGCGCCCGCGTCCTCTCCGTCGGCCCGCCGCGCGACGGCCGGGACGAGCTCGACCTGTGGGCGCTCGTGAGTCCAGGAGCTCCGCTGCGCCGTCGCACCTTCCGCGTGGCGGGCACCGGTCACCCGGTCCCGATCGACCCGGGCGCCTTCCTGGGCTCGGTCACCACGCACGGGGGCGACCTCGTGTGGCACGTCTGGGCCGTCGCGTGACCGCCTCCGAGTCCCCCGCTGCTCTCCTCCGTCGCGCCGCCGACGCAGTGGCCTCCGGTGATGGACCGGATTGGGCTACGGCGATGACCAACGAGGACGCCGATCTTCTGGCTGAATGGCTTCGCTCAGCCGCGCATGCCGTGGACGCCTACCCCGCCGCTGCTGACGCAGAAGGCGCCCTAGCTCGCATCATGCGGTCCGAGGACCAAGCGCCCGCCTACCGCGCCACGGTGGACTTCATCGAGCACGGCTTGGCCTTCGCTCGTGCTGTCCTCGGTGAGACGGGGGAGGGCCAGTGACTACGCCTCCCGGGACTCCCAGAGGTGACCGCGAGGTCGAAAGCTTGGCGCCGGTGTGGTGTGCACACGGAACACGTTGGACGCCCACCCCCGCCGGCTACGCGCCCGACGTGGTGGACGCCGTTCACCCTGATGTGCCGGCTCGGGACGTGGGCTCGATCCCGGCGTGTTGCATGCCGGTTCAGGCTTTCGATCCTGAGCGCTACCCCAACTCGGGCCCTGCTGCTGTCCGTCGAGTGCTGGGGGAGGACCAGTGACCGCGGTCCTCGCGACCTACGAGTTCGAGCTGCCGTGGTCCGCGCCGCCGTTGAGCCTCAACCACCGCCGGCACTGGCGGGCGAACGCCGCGAAGATCCGCCAGGTCCGCGACGCCGCCCACGTGCTGGCGAAGGGGTGCGGCATCGGGCCGTGGCCCCGCATCCAGGTGACGTTGCACTACATCCCTCGGGACAAGCGGGTCCGCGACGCCGAAAACCCCACGCCTACGCTGAAAGCGGTCTGCGACGGGATCGTGGACGCCGGGATCGTCAAGGACGACTCCCCGGAGTTCATGGTCAAGGACATGCCGGTCATCCATCCTGCGGGGAGCGTGTCCGGCCTGCGTCCTCGGCTGTGGGTGGTCATCGCCGCACTTGAGCTGTCGGCATGAGCGTCGTTGCCCTGTACCTCTGGACCGGCGTGTTCGTGCTGACGGCGGTGGCCCACTCCAACGCTCCCCGCCTCGCAGCCCTCAAGGCGGCTCTACGGCTGCATCGAGGTCCGGTGGTGGCGTGGGTGTGGATGGCGCTGGCCGCGACCCTCACGGTCCTGCTGTGGCCCCGCGTCCTGCCCAGCCTGGTCCGCGCCCTCATCCACCCCCCCGAGCCGCCGGCCCGGTTGCCGCAACGCATCCCCCGACACCAAGCGGTCCAGTCCATCCGCTCACAGCTCCAGGAGGCCGCGTGACCGCCACAGCCCGCGACCCGCACACCGTCACCCTGTCCTGGTCCCCCGACCAGAACTCGGGCCGGGTGTCCACGCACATGCACCGCGTCCCCGTCCACGCCATCATCGGCCTGCTCCGGGCCGGGGAGACCGTGGAGGCGGTGGCGGACGAGTACCTGTTGCCGCGGGCCACGGTGCATCTGCTGCGGCTTCTCGCCGACGACCTCGCCACCGACAGCGCCGGGGAAGTGTCGTGACCGCCCCCGCCGCCCCGGACCGCTTCCACGCCCGGGATCGCTCCGACCCCCAGCTGTCGATCCACTTCTGGATGCACGGCTGCCCCGAGCCGGGCTGCACAACGTGGGTGCCCAACCACCGGCCCCGCTGCATCGCACACGAGGAGAAGCCATGACCCCGGAGCTGTACTTCACCATCGGCGTCGTAGTGGGCGTCGTGGCGCTCGGCATCGCGGGCGTCGGCCTCGCCCGCCAAGAAGACATGGACGGTGGCGACACGGCCATGTTCGCTGTACTGGCAGCGGTAAGCGCTGCCTGCGTGGTCCCGATGTGGCCACTTGCCTTCGTAGGGGCGGCCCTCTGGGGCGCAGTGATGCACCTGCGCCGCAGCGCCGCAGCCCGTCGAGAGGAACAGCAGGAACAGGAATTCCGCGCCCGCTTCCCCAAGACCGACGCCGACCGCTACCGAGACATGGCCCGCGAGCAGCGCGACCTCGCCCGCACCTCCCGCAAGGCGGGCATGCCCGACGTGGCCGACATGCAGGACCAGCTCGCCGGCCAGTACGAAAGCCTCGCGAACCTGTACGCGCGGGAGACGTCGTGACCGCCCGTGCTCTCCTCGTGGCCGTCCTCGGCTTCGCCCTGTGCGCTGCTGCCCTGTGGTTCCCCCTCGCTGCGTGGGCGCTGCCGGTGACGGTGGCCGGCATCCTCCTCCTCGCCTTGGGCGCCCAACGCCTGGTGGCTGCCGCGGACCCCCCGGAGGAGCTGCCGGTGATCGAGCCGGTGCCAGCGGAGTTCACCGAGCGCACCGAGTGGCCGAGACCCCCGGCCGACGAGACCACCAACGTCTTGTTCGACCCGTACTGGAAAGACCCGAACTGGCCCTACCGAGAGGACGCAGCGTGACCGAGCGCTACGAGATCGACACCCTCCCGCCGGACCACGTCCGCCTACCCGTGTGCGAGTGGCTGAGACGCCACGGCATCAACCCCGACGACGTGGCAGTGCCCGGGTGGATCGAGCGACAGACCGACCTCTACCGACTGGCCTACGAGGGCTACATCTGCGACGACCAGGGGAACATCCTGATCAACAAGGCCCGCGACGCCGCCCAGCGACGGTCAACCTACGTGCAGCTCGAAGGACCGCCCCTTCCGTGGCCTACTGCGCTGGTCGAGTGGGTCGCCGACCCCGGAGAGGACGCGGCCTGATGCCCAGCCGCTACGACATCCCTGCTGCTGACGAGACTCCCCGTCCTGTACCGGTGGACCCGGAGACGGCGCAGAGGGCGTCGCTGGCGGTGGCGTGGAGGGTGGCGGTTTCGACGGCTTGGGCCTAGGCGGGTCTTGCGGCTTCACCGCGTCGGCTGGCGGTTTTCCAGCGCCTCCTCGATAAGCCGCAGGATCTCCGCGTGCAGTGAGCGCCGTTCGGACTCGGCCAGGCTCTTGAGTTGAGAGTGCAGGTCGTCTGGCAGGCGCAAGGTCAGTTGCTTCATGGGCCCAGTCTGATGCATGGGCCCATCGTGATGGTACTATGGGGTCATGCGCAAGACCCCAAGAACCGCAGCGCGGCCGGTGACGCAGTGAAGAAGGTCGAGCGGTGGCTCCCGGTTCCCGGCCTTCCTCTCCACGAGGTGTCTGATGCTGGACGCGTTCGCAGCTTGTCGCGGACGATCATCAGGTCGAACGGATCGCCGCAGCGCATCAGAGGCTGCGTCTACAAGATGGACAACTTCCGCCATCCCAAAACAGGGTACGTAAGGATGCGCGTGCGTCGGGCTGGGCGACGCGTCTGGAGTCAAACCGTCCACTCGATGGTCCTCGCAGCGTTCGTTGGCCCTCGTCCCGAAGGTGCCGTGATTCGACACCTGAACGGCATCCGGGACGACAACCGCTTGGAGAATCTCTGCTACGGCACCCCGTCGGAGAACATGCGCGACAAGGTCGTCCACGGCAACCACTTCTACGCAGTTCGAGATCGATGCAAGCACGGGCATCTCTTCGCTGGCTTCAACTTGTACGCACCGCCGAGCCGAGGCGAGAAGGGCCGAGGACGCACGTGCCGTGCATGCCATCTAGCCGCCAGATACGTCTCGTCCCGCCGCAGACGCGGCAAGCCGCACGACCCGGCCCCATCCATCGCTGACCGCTTGTACCGGAGCTACAACGTCGAGCCCCCGAGAGGCACCTGAGGGGGCAAAGTGCGTCTCTGACGCATCCCCGGCTCCTGCCGAGCCCGCCGGGGTCAGAGCAGGAGCCGGGGCGCGCACACCGCCCCACCACCACAGAGAGGCGGTGGCCGACCAGAAGCGCCCGGGGGAGCGGCACGGCCGGCGAGGGTGAAGCTAGCAGGACTTCCCGAACGCGCGTGCGACCGACAGGCGCAAAGAGGTGCGCCGATCTACACCGAAGGTTCACCGTTGGGCTAGGGTCCGGGTGGTCGCAAGCCCGCTCCCCCGGAGGTCAGAGCCCGTGTCCGAGGTCGAATACACCGGAATTGTCTTCGAGGAGCAGTCGCCGCCTCCCAAGCTGACCGCCGCTGAGCACACAGCCAAGGCCGACGCCCACGAGCACGCTGCGGAGCGCTCACTCAGGCTCGGCGCGGGAGCAAGTTCCGGGGGGATCGCTGAGCGCGCCGCGCACGTGCAGCTGGCACAGGCGCAGGCCCTCCTCGCTACCTCCCACCGGCTAGCGGTTCTGGTCAAGGCCAACGATCCACTTTCGTGGGCGGCCGTGTTCGAGGCGAACAGCACCGACCGTGACTGATCAGGGCGGGATCTGCGGGGTCTGCTCCCAGCCCGCCACGGACGCCACCATCTGCGGTAGCTGCTCGGCCCAACTCGTCGCCGAACTCCGTCAGGTGCCGTGGCTGGTGGAGGAGCTGACCACCACCCTGACCCGTCAGGCCCGGGTCGGTGACCGCAACGGCCCCCGCTCGTCGGAGACGCCGCTGCCGTACCACGAGGACGCCTCGGTTGACCTCGACACCCTGCGCGGCACGCTGCAGGTGTGGGCTGACCTGATCGCCCAACGCCGCTCCCTCAGCACCCCCTACGGGACGGCTGTGGAGCTGGCCCGCTGGCTGATCATGTTCCCCACGGAGATCGCCGGCCACCCCGACGCCGCCGACATGCACGACCAGATCATGTCCGTCACCGCCTCGGCCCGTCGCACCATCGACCGCCGCCCCGACCTCAAGTTCGTCGGCCCCTGCGACGGCCACGGCGCCTCCCAACTCTCCGACGACCTGCCGCAGGGCTGCGGGGAGGACATGTTCGCCCACCTCCACGCCAAAGCCATCACGTGCCGCACCGACGGCTGTGGGGCCGTGTACGACGTCGAACAGCGCCGCGCCTGGCTCCTCGAAGCCGCCGCCGACCAGCTCCGCACCGCCAAGCAACTCTCCGACGAGATCGCCTGGGTCGCCGGCCTCACCATCAGCCCGAAGCTGGTCAGCATGTGGGGGCTGCGCGGCAAGCTCACCATCTACGGCCCTCACCCCCGCGACGCCCGCCAATCGCAGCGGTACCGGCTCGGCGAGGTCGTCCAGGTAGCCATCGACCACGGCTTGAACGCCCAGCACAAGCGCATGGAAGCGAGCGGAGCAGCATGAGTGAGGTCAAGCCTCCGTCCAGCATTCGCATCGGCTACGCCACCTACCGCGTCCAGGAAGACCGAGACCGCTGCGACGACGAGAGCGTCGAGGGCATGTCCAACGGCAACCAGCGCCTCATCCTCCTCCGTGGGGACCGCCCCTACGACTCCGCCGCCGACACCGTCCTCCATGAGGTGCTCCACCAGTGCCTCCACGTCGCAGGCCTCCAAGCCAGCACTCTCGTGGGAAAGGGCGTGACGGGCGAGGACGCGGAGGAGATGGTGGTGCGGGCCATGTCCGGGATGCTGCTCGACACGCTCCGCGAGAACCCCGAGCTGGTCCGGTACCTGTTGCACGACAGCGTCGGGCTGAGCGGGGCGGCGTGAAGTCGAAGTGCGATGGACCTGCAAGGGCAAGGACGCGAGTCCCGCTGCAACGTCCACCTTGTCATCTGGTCCGCCAGCGCGAGGCTAGCGCGCGTGATCACAACCGAGAGGTGCGCGTCTGGAACGAGCGGTTCCCCGGCAATCCGCGTCGTGTTCGGTCGACGCAGGTGCTTGCAGTCACCAAGGCTGCGGCCCTCATCAAGACGCACAGGATGCCCTACTGGCATCGTCCAAGGTGGGCGATCGTGGACCCGTTCTTCGGGTTGCAGATCGCTCGGTGGTGCCCAGGTCCCGAGCTCGTCAGATCTCACGACAGGAAGGGCCGCGAGCTTCTGTCGGCGGACCGTCTGGAGGTTGGGCAGACGCTCTGTCGACAGTGCGAAGCGAACGCGCTTGACGCGGGGCTGCCGCCGACCAACGTGGACCCCTTTGTCCTAGTCCCGCTCCGCCTCATTGCTGGCGGCAACGCGGCATGACCGCCCAGCTCTACACCTACCGGGCCACGGTGCTGAAGGTGGAGGACGCCGACAACATTGTCGTCAGAGCTGACCTCGGCTTCGACTTCACCCTCAAGATCAGCGTCCGTCTTGACGGCATCAACGCCCGCGAGGACGAAGAGCCCGGCGGCCCCGAAGCCCTAGCGCACCTCGTCAGCCTGTGCCCTGTCGGCACCGTCCTCACCCTGAGGTCGGTCAAGCGTGACAAGTTCGCCGGGCGCTGCCGGGGCCGGCTCGTCCTCGACGACGGCACCGACATCGCCAAGCAGATGGTCGCTGACATCTACGCCGTCCCGTGGAACGGCCGAGGCCCACGCCCGGTACCGCCGTGGCCCCGACCTGTCTGACCGATTAGGGCTCGATAACGCTTATCTGCTAAACTCGGGGCATGGCAACAGAAACCACCGTCAGGCTCGTTGACGATATCGACGGCGGCCCCGCAACGGAAACCGTCGAGTTCGGCATCGACGGCCGCCACTACACCATCGACCTGAATGACGTGCACGCCAAGGGACTCCGCGACTCCATCACCCCGTTCGTGGAAGCCGCCCGCCGTCTTCCCGCCTCACCCGCCGGCAAGGCCCCCCGTGGGCAGCGGAAGCCCGGCGTGGGTCGTGAGCAGAACCAGGCCATCCGCTCCTGGGCCCGCCAGCAGGGCATCACCGTGGGGGAGCGTGGGCGCATCCCCATCGACGTCCAGCTCCGCTTCGACGCCGCCCACGGGCAGGCGTAACCGCTGTGGACGAAGAGGAAGCCGAAGCGCTCCCGCTCGGTCGCCCTCTGCGCGTGGCCTTCGACGACTGCTGTGTAGGAGGCGAGTTCGTTGCTGACCTCGTCGAGCGTCAGTACGAGACCGATGTCGCCCCGGATGACGAGGACTTCGGATCGCTCACGGCACTCGTGTTCTCAAACGGCGTGACTCTGACCGAGTGGAACGGCGTGACCGCCAAGGAGGAGTCGTGATCGTCGGTCCTCGCGCCTGTGGCGTCTGCGGGGAGCGCGACATCCCACGTGACGTCGACTGGCCGTGGTGGCAGGACGGCGCCCCCGTCCACGCGACGTGCGTCGCATCCACGGACGTCGTGGCTGGCGACAACAGCGCTGGCGAGGAGTCCGACTGGCGCTGGGAGCTGAGCCTCCACCGCCGACGCGTGCGCCGCATCCACGGCCGCACCCTGTGGATGATGGAGCCCCTGTCCCGCCGTCCTGGGCCGTTCATCTTCACGTCCTGGACGGATGCGGTGAACGCCGCTGTCGCTGCTGCCCGAGACGAATACGAGGCAGCCACCCTCAGCGATGGCCGCACCCCCTACACGTAGACGCGCGTCATCCGTCGCCCAACCGGAGATCGTCTGTTACCCTGTCCTGCAGCGGCACTAGTGTCTGCGAATCCGGTTGAGGTCACTCCCGGACCACACCATCCGCCGAACCACCCCGCCAGCGGCTAACACTCACCCCCACCGTGGGCGATGGTGGACACGTGGACAACCCCGACAGCACTAGGGCCCGAGCGGACCGCATCCTCGGCAACACCCCCGGCCCGACAGCGGCGGACATCCGTCGTCGCAAGGCCGCCAAGGCGGCAGAGGCCGGCGCATCAGCCGCCCACGGCCTCCGAGCCGCCAAGCGGAAACTGGTCCACGAGTACCAGGTCGAAGCCGCCGTACAGCAGGGTGTGCCCCCGTTCCCGCACACCACCCACGCCGTCCTCACCATCCTCACCGTCGGCCTGTGGTCGCCGATCTGGTGGGGCAACTGGATGCTGTCGAAGCGCCGCCGCATGCTGAACGCCCGCCGCGCCGAGCTCCGCCGCAACGGCATCACCTGACACCCCCGGGGTAGGGGTGCTAGCGATCCCCAGCGTGTACTCGATTCAGATCAGACACCCCCCGGGAGAGGGTCATGGCCGGTAGCCGTAGGGGCAAGCAGCCCTCCCGCAACAGCCCCTCCACGGGGACACCCAAGGACAAGCGGCTCAAGGGCAACGGCGGCAAGAAGCCCGGCCCCAAGCCGAAGCGCAAGGGCTGATGCCCCGAGCCTCACGTCCCTGTCCAACCCCCGGATGCCCCACCTTGACGGCCGGCGGCCGTTGCCCCTCTTGCGCCAGCGCTGCGGAAAGAGCACGCGGGACCAGCACCGAACGCGGCTACGCCCGCAACCCCGCACACCGCGCCTTCCGATCCGCAGTGCTGGCCAAGCACCCCTACTGCGTCCTCTGCAACGCCGCCCCTAGCGTCATCGCCGACCACTACCCCCTAGGTAGGCGCGAACTGGTCGCACGCGGGATGAACCCCCACGACCCCACCTACGGGCGGGGGTTGTGCCGCGTCTGCGATGGCAAGCAGACCGCCCAGAGGCAGCCCGGTGGGTGGGCCGCCCGATAGACAGTAGAACGCCCCAGCATGGGACCAGATGTTCTACTATTAGCCAGTAAGGAACCCCGGCGCCTGCGTCAACAGGCCCGGGGCGTGGACGACACCGTTAGGGCGGTATCGACATGGGTCAGCGTACCCAACCAGCCATGCCCAAGCCATGCACCGTGGACGGCTGCGCCAAGCCCCACCTGGCCAAGGGCTACTGCAGCACCCACTACAGCCAGCGACGGCACGCTCGGCTAGGCCCGAACACTGGGAAGAAGCAGTTCTCCTGTGGAACCTGCGGCAAGCCCTGCTGGAAGCAGCCAAGGCCCTCACTGAACTACTTAGCTCGCTACTGCTCAACGGCCTGCCTTGCTGCCGCTCGTCAACGCACACGCGAACTTGTCGGCCCTGTAGATCGAGCTTGGTGCGACATCCCGAAGCGCCATCCGGCAAGGCGCCCAACACAGCCCGCACGCGCTTGGGTATCAGGACGATGCAGACACTGCGACGCATGGTTCGTCGATCGCCAGGCTCAAGCGCGCTTCTGCAGTCAGCGCTGTACGCGACGCTGGCACAAGAACCAGCGCAAGGCCCTCAAGGGCCAGGCCGTGCCGGCAGCAGTGAGGGCACAGGTCTACCAGAGGGATGCTGGCACCTGCCAACTCTGCTTCCGCCCTGTCGACATGACCTTGCCGCACCACCATCCGCAAGGCCCGACGCTCGACCACATCGAGTGCCAGTCATGGGTACTCATCCCAGACCACACCGCACGCAACCTGCGTCTAGCACATAGGGACTGCAACAGCGCTCGCGGTGACCGCATCGCCTAGCCCACCCCCAGGCAGGGGCCCCC
>CADCTW010000218.1 GCA_902805735.1 uncultured Gemmatimonadota bacterium
CCACACCCGCGCCGCCGGCACCGGCCACGGCGCCGCCGGCCCGTCCGCCGGCTCCGGCACCTGCCCAAACGCCGGCGCGCCCCTGAGCGCGCCGTCCATCGTCTCCCGAACCTGACGAACCCAATGTCCGATGCTTCGCCCCTCTCGGGGCTCCTCGCCGGGAAGAAGGGACTGATCGTTGGCGTCGCCAACCAGAACTCGATCGCCTGGGGCTGCGCCCGCGCCCTCGCCTCCGCGGGGATGGAGCTGGCCTTCACCTACCAGGGTGAGACCATGCGCGATCGCGTCACCCGCACCGTGGCGGAGCTGGGCGACGTGCCGCTGATGGACCTGGACGTCCGCGACGACGAGGCCATCGAGCGCGTTTTCGGGACCCTGCGCGAGCGCTGGGGGCAGATCGACTTCCTGCTGCACTCCGTGGCCTTCGCGCCCAAGGCGGCCATGGCGAATCCGTTCCTGGAGACGCAGCGCGAAGACTTCCTGGCCGCGCACGAGATCTCCGCCTACTCCCTCGTAGCGCTCTCCCGCGCGGCGGCGGCGATGATGCCCGAAGGCGGAAGCGTCGTCACCATGACCTACTACGGGTCGCAGAAGGCCGTACCCGGCTACAACGTGATGGGCGTGGCCAAGGCGTCGCTGGAGGCCACCGTGCGCTACCTGGCGGTGGACCTGGGCGGCAGGGGCATCCGCGTCAACGCCGTTTCCGCGGGCGCCATCAACACGCTGGCCGCGCGCGGGGTGGCGCACTTCCGCGACCTCATGCGCATCACCGCCGAGCGCTCGCCCCTCAAGCGCACCGTGGAGCCGGACGAGGTGGGGAACACGGCGCTCTTCCTGGCCTCCTCGCTCTCCACCGGGATCACCGGCGAGACGCTGTACGTCGACGCCGGCTTCAACATCACCGCCGGGTGACGGCGCCCGCGGTCTTCCTGGACCGCGACGGCACCCTGATCGCCGACCGCCACTACCTCGCCGATCCCGATGGGGTGGAGCTCCTCCCCGGGGCGGGGGAGGCGGTGGCGCGGCTGAACCGGGCCGGGCTCCCCGTGATCCTGGTGACCAACCAGTCCGGGATCGGCCGCGGCTACTTCACCGAGGCACAGTACCGCTCGGTACACGAGCGCGTGGTGCGGGAGCTGGCGGCGTACAATGCGCGCCTGGACGCCGCCTACCACTGTCCGCTGGGCCCCGGCGATCCCGACCCGGAGGAGCTTCGCAAGCCGGGGATCGGGATGTACGCGCGGGCGGCGGCGGAGCACGGGCTGGACCTGGCGCGCTCCTTCTACGTGGGCGACCGCGTGCGCGACGTGGTGGCCGTGGAGCGGGTGGGCGGCACGGCGATCCTGGTGCGCGGCCCGCAGAGCGAGGACGCACCGCCCTTCGCCGCCGTGGTGGACACCTTGGCCGAGGCGGTGGAGCGCATCCTGGGCGGGGTGGCACGGGGTTGACCCGCTGATTATCTTTGTTCAGACGATTTTCCGGCGCTGCAGGGGTCCGAAACCTGCAGCGCGCGGCTGGGTAATAAGTGGTTGAGCGGGCGGGAGTTGTCCCGCGCCACACCTCACACGGGGGCTGCAATGCAGACCGATAACGCGACCCTTCCCAACGATACCGCCGCCGGCCCCATCACGGTGACCCCCACGGCCGTCGCCGAGGTCCGCCGCTACATGGAGGAGCAGGGCGCCACCGAGGCCTCCGGCCTGCGCGTGGGCGTGCTTCCCGGCGGTTGCTCGGGCTTTCAGTACGGCCTGAACATCGAGGACGAAGCGGGCGAAGACGACATGATCCTGGAGTCCAACGGCGTCCGCCTCTTCGTGGACCCGTTCAGCCTCCAGTACCTGACCGGCGTGGAGATCGACTACGTCTCCACCTTCCAGGGCTCGGGCTTCACCTTCAACAACCCGAACGCCAGCGGCGGCTGCGGCTGCGGAAGCTCGTTCAACGTGTAAAAAGCTGGGCTCACACAGAGACACAGAGGCACAGAGAAAAGCATCTTTCTCTGTGCCTCTGTGTCTCTGTGTGAGCCCGGTCTTCTAGGGAGCGATGGTCACCCTCAGCAGCAGGTAGCACAGCGCCGAGATCCCGAACGCCGCGGGGATGGTGAGGAACCAGGCCCAGACGATGCGCCCCGCGATGTTCCAGCGCACCGCCGAGAGGCGCCGGGTGGCGCCCACGCCCACGATGGCGCCGGTGATGGTGTGCGTGGTGCTCACCGGGATGCCGAAGTAGGTGGCGATGAAGATGCTCATGGCGCCGCCCGTCTCGGCCGCGAAGCCGCCCACCGGGCGCAGCCGCGTGATGCGCGTGCCCATGGTGTGCACGATCCGCCACCCGCCGAAGAGCGTGCCCAGCGAGATCATGGTGTAGGCCAGCAGCTCCACCCAGAGCGGCACGTGGTCGGCGTTGGGAAGGTACAGGTGCCGCATCCACCCCTGCTGCCCCGCGAACGCCGCGTTCGACGACACCAGCAGGCCCACGATGATCCCCATCGTCTTCTGGGCGTCGTTGCCGCCGTGCGACAGCGAGAAGACGGCGGACGAGGCGAGCTGCGCCACGCGGAAGAAGCGGTCCGCGAACCCCGCGCTGCTGTTGCTCTTGTGGAAGACCCACAGCACGATCAGCATCAGCAGCCACCCCAGCGCCATGCCGATCAGCGGCGACAGGAAGATGAAGAGGATCGTCTTCACCCAGCCGCCGGGGATGATGGCCCCGAACCCCGCCTTGGCCACCGCCGCCCCCGCGTACCCGCCCAGCAGCGCGTGCGACGACGAGGAGGGGATGCCGTAGTACCAGGTGATCAGGTTCCAGATGATGGCGCCCAGCAGGCCGCCCATCACCACGCTGGGGGTGACGATGTTCACGTCGATCATCCCCTTGCCCAGCGTCTTCGCCACCGCGGTGCCCACCACGAAAAGGGCGGCGAAGTTGAAGAAGGCGGCCCAGAACACCGCCTTGACCGGGCTCAGCACCCGGGTGCCCACCACCGTCGCGATCGAGTTCGCCGAGTCGTGGAACCCGTTGATGAAGTCGAAGGCGAACGCGACGCCGATGATGACCAGGATGTAAAGGACGTTGGCGTCCACGGAGGTCACCCGTTCTTGATGGCGATGCTCTCCAGCACGTGCGACACGTGGTCGCACTCATCGATGGCATCTTCCAGCTTGTCGAACAGCTCCTTCCACTTGATCACCTCGAACGGATCGGTCGCGTTGGCGAACAGCGCGTGCACCGCCTCGAAGTAGATCGCGTCGCCCTCCTCCTCCAGCGCCTTGAGCTGGCTGGTGTGCTCCAGCATCATCTTGGGCTTCTTGAGGTGGTCCACCGCGGCCTGGATGCGCCCGGCGGCGCGGCGCAGCACGTCGGCCAGGCGCGCCGCCTCGGGGCGCATCTGCCGCACGTGGAACATCTGCACGCGGCGGGCGGTGCCGTCCAGCAGGTCGATCACGTTGTCCAGCCGGCCGGCCAGGAGGTGGATGTCCTCGCGGTCCAGCGGGGTTACGATGCTGCGGTCGATCCGCGCGTTGACCTCGCGCGTCATCACGTCCGCCTCGTGCTCCAGGCGCTTGATCTCGGTGACCAGCTCGTCGATGCGCGCGGGCTCCGCGAACATCTGGGCGATCAGGTCCGCGCAGCCGCTGAGCCGGCGGGCCATGTCGCTGAACATCGGGAAGAACTGCTCGTCTCTCGGAAAGAGGCCCACAAATCCTCCGTTGGTGCGTCGGTCGGGTGCGGGACGCGCCGGCGTGCGCCGCCGGGTCCCCTGCGCTCCCGTGTGCCCCGTGCGGGGCGCCCCCCGCCACGGGCACGGGCGGGAACGCGCCCAAGCTATGCGCTCGCGTGCCCGCGCGGAAGGAGCAAGGACGCCCGCACCCCCCGCGCGCCACCCTTTCGTTACATCGGCGTTACCGCGCACCCCGGCGCGGAGCTTGCTCAGGAGCAGTGGGGCCGTCCCCACACGCTTGCAGCCCCCCCGGCGCGCCCGTAGCTTTTTCCGCGCGCCGCAGCCGCTCCGCACCCCTGATCCCCGGTCGCTTGATGCCGCCTCGTCCCCCCGAGCGCACCGCTGCCCAGTATTCCCCCGCGGCCACCGAGGCCGTTCGTGTAACGGACCCGGTGGAGCAGCTCCTGGAGGAGATGAGCGAAGAGACGCAGCCCAAGTCGCTGGGCTTCGGCTCCAGCATGCGCGGGCGCGTGGCGGTGGTGACGGGCGGCGCAACGGGGATCGGCAGGGCCATCGCGCTGGAGTTCGCGCGGCACGGGGCCAGCGTGGCCTTCAACTACTTCGTGTACGATGGCGCGGAAGAGGTGCGCGAAGAGGCCGAGGCCACCGCGCGCGAGATCCAGCACATGGAGGTGCGCGTGCACCATGCCGCCTGCGACGTCCGCGACGCGGCGGAGGTGAACCGCTTCGTGCGCGACGTGCAGGAGGAGCTGGGGGGCATCCACATCCTGGTGAACAACGCCGGCATCGCCCGCGACCGCGCCCTCTGGCGCCTCACCGACGAGCAGTGGCGCACCGTGCTGGACACCAACCTCACCGGCGCCTTCCACATGATCCGCGCCGTCGCGCCCCTCTTCCGCAGGCAGAGCGACGGCAAGATCGTCAACGTGTCGTCCGTGCACGGCATCCGCAGCGAGTTCGGCCTGGCCAACTACAGCGCCAGCAAGGCGGGGCTGCTGGGGCTCACGCGCAGCGCCGCGCTGGAGCTGGGGCCCAGCAACGTCAACGTCAACGCGGTGGCGCCGGGGTACATCCGCACCACCCGCCTCACCAGCGGCGTCCCCGCGGAGATCCTGGACACGGCCCGCGAGCGCGCCGTGCTGGGCCGCCTGGGCGACCCGCAGGACGTGGCCAACGTGGTCCTCTTCCTCTGCTCCGAATACGCGCGCCACATCACCGGCGCCGTCATCCCCGTGGACGGCGGGCACCTGCTTTGAACCGGCTGCTCCTGCTCGTCGCCCTGGCCGCGTGCGGCGCCCCGCGCCCCGCGCCGCACGCCGCGCCCCCGCCGCCGCCTCCCGTCTCCTCCACCGCCGCCATGGACTTCAGGGGGCAGCGCGTGCTGATCCTTCCCGTGCAGTCCGCCGAGGCGGTGGGGACGCGCGACGAGGCCACCAGCGAGCTGGTGTTCGCGCTGCGCGAGCGTGACGAGCGCACGCAGTGGGTGACGCCCGACCAGCTTCGCCGCGCGCTGCGCGGGACCCCCGGGTACGCCGCGGACCCCGGCACCCTTCCCGACGACGCCTTCCTCCACCACGGCGAGCGCACCATCGTGGACCCGCTGGGGAGCGTGGTGCGCCGCTACTCCGCCCTCACGGACACGCGCGTGGTGGTGATCCCCCGCGCGGCGCGCTGGATCGCGGGGGCCGCGGGCGGGCGGGTGCGCATGTCCGCCGCGGTGGTGGACGCGCGCAACGGCCGCGTCCTCTGGTTCGGCGACGCCGAGGGCGAGCCGCGCCCCGCCTTCGGGCGCGAAGCGCTGGCCAGCGCCGCGGCCGCGCTGGCGGCGCGCATGCTGGCGGCGGAGCGGCGCTGAGCCGCGCGCATCGGTCTTGCACGGCGCATTCTCTTCCCGCGGCGGCAGACGGCCGCCGCGCTGGCTGACCGTTCCCTGACCCTGGCCGTTCCCACAATGCCGCAGACCGTAACGCTGATCCCCGGTGACGGAATCGGGCCCGACATCACCCGTGCCGTGGTGCGCGTGCTGGAAGCCGCCGGCGCCCAGTTCGACTGGGACGAGCGGCCGGCGGGCGTCTCCGCCGTGGAGACCCACAACACCCCGCTCCCGCAGGAGACCATCGACTCCATCCGCCAGACGCGGGTGGCGCTCAAGGGGCCGCTGACCACGCCCTCCGGGGTCGGCTTCCGCTCCATCAACGTGGCGCTGCGCAAGGAGTTCGACCTGTACGCCAACGTGCGCCCCGCGCGCACGCTGGTCACCGGCGGGCGCTACGAGGACGTGGACATCGTCCTGATCCGCGAGAACACCGAGGGGCTGTACAGCGGGGTGGAGCACTACATCGGCATCGGCGACGACCCCCGCGCCGCCGCCGAGTCCGTGATGCTGGTCACGCGCTTCGGCGTCAACCGCATCCTGCGCTACGCCTTCGAATACGCGGTGAAGAACGGGCGCAAGAAGGTGACGCTGGCCCACAAGGCCAACATCCTCAAGTACACGCAGGGCCTCTTCCTGGACATGGGGAAGGAGATCGCCAGGGAGTACGAGGGGCGCGTGGAGTTCGAGGACCAGATCATCGACGCCGCCGCGATGAAGCTGGTGATGGACCCGGGAAGGTTCGACGTGATCGTCTCCGAGAACATGTTCGGCGACATCCTCTCCGACCTGATCGCCGGGCTGGTGGGCGGGCTCGGCCTCGCGCCCGGCGCCAACATCGGCAAGGACGCGGCGATCTTCGAAGCGGTGCACGGCTCCGCGCCGGACATCGCGGGGAAGAACATCGCCAACCCGGCCGCGCTGCTGATGGGGGCCACCCTGATGCTCGAGCACCTGGGAATGGCGGAGCCGGCCGCGCGCATCAAGGCGGCGCTGGCGGGTGCGGTGCGCGAGAACGACACCCTCACGCCGGACCTGGGCGGGAGCGGCACCACCGATTCGTTCACCGACGCCCTCATCCGGCGCCTCTAGCCATGGCCGAAGCGTGGACGGGACCCTGCCGCGTCTGCGGACGCGAGTTCGGCGAGAACGAGAAGCCGGACGCCAACGGCTGGTGCGCGAAGTGCCGCGCGCTCCTGGTGTCCCGCTCCACGCGCGTGGCCTGGCTGCCCACGGTCCTCTTCGCCCTGGGCTTCTACGCCCTGGTGGCGTGGGGCGGGCTGCTGGAGTCGCGCTTCATGGTGGTATGGCTGGCGCTGGGCGTGGCGCTCGCCTGGGTGACCTTCAAGGTGGCCCGCCGCGTGGCGTTCGACGTGATCCGCTCGCGCATGACGCCCCGCGCGGGGGTGTGACGTGAAGGGCTTTCTCGCCAACCCCCTGATCAACGTCCTCGCCGCCGTGGTGGGCGGCATCCTCCTGGGCTTCGGCGTGGGCCAGCTCTTCCACGCCCCCAGCGTAGGCTCCGGCGTCTCCGCCCTTTCCGGCCTGCTCCTCCTGTGGTGGGCCATCTTCGACCGCCGCAAAGAGAAACCGGGCGTGCCGGAGAGCGAAAGAGACGGATCGCATACCATAGAATAGAATAGGCTCACACAGAGACACAGAGGCACAGAGACGAAGTTCAACTCTGTGCCTCTGTGTCTCTGTGTGAGCCCTGCTGTTGCTAGCAATCCGCGCCGAGGGCGGCGCCCAGCCCCGCACCCGCGAAGAAGCCGATGTTCTCGAAGCGCGTTCCCCGCTCGCCGTCCACCACCGCGCCGGCGTAGCCCACCACCGACGCACCCACGATGCCGCCCATCAGTCCCATCGTGACGCGGCGCAGGCGGCCGCACTTGGCTCCGAGCTTCGGCAGGCCGGAGCCGAGCCCGATGCCCAATCCCCCGCCCAGCAGGGTGGTGAGCACCAGCTCGGTGGTGCCGCCGAGATCGTCGGCTCCGTCGCGCGTGGCGCGCTTGACGAAGAGGCCGCCCACCGCGAGCCCCGCCGCACCCCCCAGGGTCATCCCCGCCACCCCCGTGCCGGCACGCACCAGGATGCGCGTCGGCCGCGGGGGACGGTGCGCGGCGGAATCGGCGAGGGCGGCTTCGGCCGGGGCGAAGGGCTGCGCGCGGCGCTGCGCCGAGGCGGGGAGCGCGCCGAGAACGAGGACCAGCAGGGCGAGCACGATCTTCATAGGACGAACGCCACGGTGCGGGGAGCCGCGATGAGCCGCGGGAGGGACGGGAACCACGACAACGCTTCTGTCGTCCGTTCGTGCACGGCATGACCCCGCCCGCCGCGCGCGCATCTCCTTGCCGCCCCTCCCCGGTACGCCCTATATTCCCGCATCCCAGCGGGTTATACAATCCTTCGACAGGCGAGAGCGATGGCCAGGTTCCAGGGCGTCGACTACTACGACATAGACGGGCTGCTCACCGAAGAGCAGCGGATGATTCGCGACACGGTGCGCGGGTGGGTGGACGAAAACCTCCTGCCGGTGATCAACGACGCGTACATCGGCCGCTACCTTCCCAAGGAGCTGATCCCGGGGATGGCGGAGCTGGGCGTGTTCGGCGCCAACCTGCCGGAGGAGTACGGGTGCGCCGGGCTGGACAACATCTCGTACGGCCTCATCATGCAGGAGCTGGAGCGCGGCGACTCCGGGATCCGCTCCTTCGCGTCGGTGCAGGGCGCGCTCTGCATGTACCCCATCTACGCCTTCGGCAGCGAGGAGCAGAAGCGCGAGTACCTGCCGCGCATGGCCGCCGGCGAGGTGATCGGCTGCTTCGGCCTCACCGAGCCCGACTTCGGCTCCAACCCGGGCGGGATGATCACGCGGGCCCAGAAGACCGACGACGGGTACGTGCTGAACGGGGCCAAGATGTGGATCACCAACGGCTCCACGGCCAACATCGCCATCGTCTGGGCCAAGACGGGCGAGATGGACGACAGCAAGTCCATCCGCGGCTTCATCGTTCCCACGGACACGCCGGGCTTCACCGCGCGCGACCAGAAGGGGAAGCTGTCGCTCCTCGCCTCCGACACCTCGGAGCTGGTGCTGCAGGACGTGCGCGTCCCCGAGACGGCGCTGCTGCCCAAGTCGGGCGGGCTCAAGAGCCCGCTGATGTGCCTGACGCAGGCGCGCTACGGCATCGCCTGGGGTGCGGTGGGCGCGGCCATGGCCTGTTACGATGAGGCCCTGCAGTACGCCAAGACCCGCGTGCAGTTCGGCGGCAGGCCCATCGCCGCCACGCAGCTCCAGCAGACGCGGCTTGCCGAGATGCTCACCGACATCACCAAGGCGCAGCTCCTGGCCTGGCGCCTGGGCACCCTCAAGGACGCGGGGACCATGCGGCCGGAGCAGGTGTCGCTGGCCAAGCGCAACAACGTGAACATCGCCACCGAGGTCGCCCGCGAGGCGCGGCGGCTGCTGGGGGGCAACGGCATCCTGGTGGAGTACTCGGCCATGCGCCACATGGCCAACCTGGAGTCCGTCTACACGTATGAGGGAACCCACGACGTGCACGGCCTGATCCTGGGGCAGGACGTCACCGGCTACGCCGCGTACTGACGCCATTCGGCTCCCCTCCCGCGGTGCGTCGCGGGAGGGGTTGACGGGATCGGGGAAGGGTTACATATTCGTGGCCCGCGAAGCCCGGAACGCACTGAAACGGGGCGGCGCGGGGTTGACAGAAACGGCTGGACTGCTTAGCTTGAAGGGCTTCCAGTAGCGACGCACCGATAGCTCAACTGGCAGAGCAGGGGACTCTTAATCCCAAGGTTGTAGGTTCGATTCCTACTCGGTGCACTCCGCGCCATTCGCGTGGATTTGACATAGCCGATGGTATATGCGCCCGTAGCTCAGCTGGATAGAGCGTCTGACTACGGATCAGAAGGTCGGGAGTTCGAATCTCTCCGGGCGCACTCAAGGGCGGCGTGGTTAACCCCACGCCGCCGCCAGTCGGTACCAGCTACGGACATTCTCGCTCTTGTGGCGGAATTGGTAGACGCGCTAGATTCAGGATCTAGTGGGTGAAAGCCCGTGGAGGTTCGAGTCCTCTCGAGAGCACTGTCCGAAGCCTGGTACCGGCTGTTTCTATGCCCAGGTGCTGAAATTGGTAGACAGGCCAGACTAAGGATCTGGTGCCTTAACCGGCGTGGAGGTTCGAGTCCTCTCCTGGGCATTCAGCGTTGAAAACTCGGGTGCGGGAGGCGAGTGAGGACCGCGGCGCCGCAGGGTGTCGAGGAAAGTCCGAGCTCCGCAGGGCAGGGTGCCGGGTAACGCCCGGGCGTCGCGAGGCGACGGAAAGCGCAACAGAAAGCATACCGCCGATGGCTCCCGCCGGGAGCACAGGCAAGGGTGAAACGGTGCGGTAAGAGCGCACCGCGCGGCTGGCAACAGCCGTGGCACGGCAAGCCCCACCCGGAGCAAGGCCAAGCAGTGACGAGGGGTTGCCCGCTCCGCGAAGGACTCTGGTTCTTCACAGTCACGGGTAGGCTGCACGAGGCCGGCGGCGACGTCGGTCCCAGAGAAATGGTCCTCCCCCGGCTCGCCGGGGACAGAACTCGGCTTATTCGCCTCCCCATCGATTTGCGCTCGTAGCTCAGCTGGATAGAGCGTCGCCCTCCGGAGGCGAAGGCCACAGGTTCGAATCCTGTCGAGCGCATGAAATACGAAGCCCCGCGGCAGCTCGCCGCGGGGCTTCTTTGTTTTCGGGGGCTCACACAGAGCCACAGAGATAAGTTCATCTCTGTGGCTCTGTGTCTCTGTGTGAGCCCCGTTTCGGTGAAGAGTTGCACCAGATTAGGGAAAGGGGCCGGTGCCCCGGGCTGCACACGAATGAGGCAAGATGCTTCCCCGCAACGCGTTGCAGTTTTTGCGTGCCGTGGACCTCTGATTGCCTTTTGCCGGGCCGCGCTGGTGAAACGATCACTACACGGAACGGAGAGAGGACGGATGAAGCGCTTGATGACGGTGGCGGCTTGCGCTGCCCTGCTGGCCGCCTGCCAGGATTCCCCCAATCCCCTGACGCCCGAAACCCGGAGCAGCGTCCTCGTCGCGAACACCGTCAAGGTGGATCCGGTGCTCACGACGCTCCTCAACTCGTCGCAGCCCACGGACCAGCTGGAAGTGCTGGTGACCTTCGACGAGACGGTCACGTCGGCGGACGCGGTGTCGCGGGCGGTGCTGGCGTCGGGGGCCGGGGCGATCCGCTTCAAGCACCTGCCGGTGGTGTTCGCGCTGGCCACGCCGGCGCAGGTCGCCACCCTCTCGGGGGTGCCGGGCGTGCAGTCGCTGTACGCCAACAAGCAGCTGCGGTACTACGCGGAAAACCTCGCCTCCATCCGCGCGGACGTGGCGCAGACGGCGGGGTACACGGGGGAGGGCGTGGGCATCGCCATCCTGGACAGCGGCGTGGACGGGCTGTACAGCCCCGACCTGAAGCACCCCACGCGCACCGTGCAGAACGTCAAGTACGCGGGCGCCATGAAGGACCTGGTGACCTTTGGCGACGGCGTGCCCGCGGCGGGCGGCGACCTGTACGTGGAGAACGTCGCCAACAGCGAGACGAGCGTGGGGCACGGCACCCACGTCGCCGGGATCGCGGCGGGTGACGGCACGGCGTCCAACGGCGCGTACCGCGGCGTGGCGCCGGAGGCGGACATCGTGGGCATCGGCGCGGGCGACATCCTCTTCGTCTTCTGGACGCTGGCGGGCTTCGACTACATCCTGGAGAACCACGAGAAGTACAACATCCAGGTGGTGAACAACTCGTGGGGCAGCACGGGCGAGTACGACGCGCTCGACCCCATCAACGTGGCAACGAAAAAGGTGTACAACCGGGGCATCGCGGTCGTGTTCGCGGCCGGCAACGAAGGCCCCGGCGAGAACACGCTGAACCCGTACAGCGCCGCCCCGTGGGTGATCTCCGTGGCCGCCGGGTGCAACACCACGGCGGAGGACCCCACCGACTCCCGCTCGCAGTGCTCGGACGCCGGAAAGGTGCTGGCCGACTTCTCGTCGCGCGGCATCCGCGGGCACTCGCTGGTGCACCCGGACATCACGGCGCCCGGCTCGTACGTCATCGCTGCGCGTGCCTCGCTGGGGGTGGTGATCAACGGGGTGGCCGCGCCGTCGGACCTGGGCAACTGCGCGATCCCGCAGGAGGTGCTGCTCTACTACACCTGCATCAGCGGCACCTCGATGGCGGCGCCGCACGTGGCCGGCACCATCGCCCTGATGGAGCAGGCTTCGCGAGGGACGATGACGCCCGACCAGGCCTACCGCGCCATCACCCGCACCGCTCGCACGCTGACCGGCTACGGCGAGTGGGAGGTCGGGAGCGGCTACCTGGATGCGTACGCCGCCACACGGTACGTGAAGCGGTAAGGAACGGACAGGCTCACACAGAGACACAGAGGCACAGAGAGGAACTTCTTCTTGTGCCTCTGTGGCTTTGCTGTAATTTGGTGCATGCCCGCTCCCTCCGTCCTCGTCGTCGATCCACACTCCGCCTCGGCCGACGCGGCGCGCGAGGCGCTGGGCCGGCGCGTGTCGGTGCACGCGTGTGAGACGCTGCAGGAAGGGTTGGACCGGCTGCGCTCGGGGCGGTGGAGCGCGGTGGTGCTCTCGCTGGACCTGCCTGCCGTGGACCTGGAGCTGGTGGCGCGGATGGTGGAGAGCGGGGTGGATGCGGGGGCGCTGGTGCTGACGGCCGCACGCCCCACCATGCAGCTCATGGTGGAGGCGTCGCGGCTGGGTGTGCTGGGGGTGCTCGTGTCGCCGCCGGAGCCGGGGGAGCTGGCGGCGCTGCTGCGCGAGGTGTTCGCGGCGGAGGAGGTGGTGCCGCTGGCCGGCGTGGCGGAGGACGGCGACGGGGACGCCACCGTGGGCGGGAGCCCGGCCATGCTGGAGGTGTTCCGGATGGTGGGGCGGGTGGCGCCCAGCTCGGCCACGGTGCTCATCCTGGGGGAGAGCGGGACGGGGAAGGAGATGGTGGCGCGCGCCATCCACCGCAACAGCACGCGCTCGGCGGGGCCGTTCGTGGCCATCAACTGCGCCGCCATCCCCGAGAACCTGCTGGAAAGCGAGCTGTTCGGGCACGAGAAGGGGGCGTTCACGGGGGCCATCGCCCGCAAGATCGGCCGGTGGGAGCGGGCGCAGCGGGGGACGCTGCTGCTGGACGAGATCGGTGACATGTCGCTGGCGCTGCAGGCCAAGATCCTCCGCGCCGTGCAGGAGCGGGAGATCGAGCGCGTGGGCGGCGAGGAGCGCATCCCCGTGGACGTGCGCGTGGTGGCCGCCACGCACCGCAACCTGCGCACGGCCATCGCCGAAGGCAGCTTCCGCGAGGACCTGTACTTCCGCCTCGCCGTGGTGACGCTGGAGTTGCCGAGGCTGCGCGACCGGGGGCCGGACCTGGAGCTGCTGGCGCAGTACTTCGTGGCCCGCCACGCCGCGCAGTACGGCCGGCAGATCCGCGGGATCGCGCGCTCCGTCTTCGAGCGCTTCCGCGAGCACGACTGGCCCGGTAACATCCGCGAGCTGCGGAACGTGACCGAGCGGGCCGTGCTGATGGCGCACGGCTCCGTCCTCCTTCCCGACCACCTGCCGCTGGACCAGCTCCGCGCCGCCGCCGCCGCGCCGGCGGCCGCCGACGACGCGCCCCTCGCCGGCTACTCGCCCGACCTGAACCTGGCGGAAGTGGAGCGGCTGCACATCCGCGAGGTGCTGCGGCGCGTGGGGGGGCACATGGGGCGCGCGTCCGAGGTCCTGGGCGTCCACCGCAACACGCTCACCCGCAAGGTGCGCGAGTACGGGCTGGAGGGCTCCGCGTCCCCAGATTTGTGAAGCTGCACGCTTTTGGTGCAGCGCGAGGGCTCCGCGGACGCTCCCCGCGCGGTGCGTTTCCAAGCTAAGATGCCTCCACGCAACGGTTTAAGTCGCATGGGGGCGGCGGGCACGGCACGTGCTGAACCACGGCTTCGGGTATTTCATCCACTTTGCGGGGATACTGCCGTGACCCTTCGCCGCTCCGTCGGCGCAGCTCTCGCTGCGCTGGTCCTGCTCGCTGGCTGCTCCGACGCTCCCCTGGCCCCCGAGGCGGGCCCCGCGCACACGCTGACCGGCGCCATCGACGGGTCGCTCCTGCGCTTCGCCACGCTCCCGGACCTCTCCGGCGCGCGTCACGCGGAGAAGCGGATCGTCGCTGCCCAGGGTGGCTTCGTGGAGCTGAACGGCTTCCGCGTGGACATCCCGGCCGGGGCGCTTCCCGCCGACACGGTGGTGACCATCGACCTGCCGTCGGACCCCGCGCTGGCGAAACGGGTGGTGGCGGAGTTCGGGCCGCACGGCATCCAGTTCAACACCCCGGTCACGCTGCGCTTCCCGCTCACGGGCGTGGTGCTGAACGGCGACCCCATCGAGGTGGCGCGCTGGGAGAACGGCGCCTGGACCTCGCTGGGCGGCACGGTCGACGTTCTGGGGACGGTGCTCTCCAGCACCACGCCGCACTTCTCGATGTACGGCGGGAAGTACGTGATGGCGGGCGGCTGACCGTCACCCCTCCCCAACTCCACGTGTCCAGGACCGCCGCCACTCACCTGCTGGTGGAGCGCGCGCTCGCGCTCGTTCCGCTGAGCGACGAGTTTCTCCCCCTGTCCGACGCCCTCATCGGCGCGTCGCACGCGGACCGGGAGAAGCTCTGGGCGCGCTCGGGGGCGTACGCCACGGTCGGGAAGCGGGTGCTGGAGGCGGACCGGCTGGAGGGGCTGGTCCCCGCCATCCTGGTTCGCGCGCAGGAGCGGATGCAGCGCCTGTTCGCGCTGGTGATCGAGGCGGTGCGGCTGCAGGGCGAGGGGGATGCGGCGGGGGCGGCGCACGCGCTGGTGCGCGCCGGCGAGGTGGAGGAGGGGGAGCGGCGGCTGGAGCAGGCGCAGCAGATCTACCGGCTGGCGCTGGAGATCTCCAAAGACCTGCGCGACAAGGGGCCGCAGATCCTGGCGCTGCGCCGCCTGGGCCGCAGCGCGCGCGCGGAGGGGAAGCTGGACGCGGCGGCGGACTGGTACCGCCAGAGCCACGAGCTGAGCGTGGCGCAGCGGGACGAGGCGGGGCAGGCCGTGGCGTGCCAGGGCCTGGGCAACGTGTGCGACGACCGCGGCGAGCGCCCCGAGGCCCGCTCCTGGTACGAGCGGGGGCTGGAGATCGCCCGGCGGCTGGACGACCCGGCGCTGGAGTGGCCCTTCTACACCAACCTTTCCGTGCTGGCCATGCTGGAGGGGCGGCTTCCCCTGGCCGAGCGCCTGCTGGAGCGCGCCCGCCAGCGCATCGAGGCCACGGGCGCGGAGGACCCGCTCGTCTTCTGGCTCAACAACCGCGGCCTGCTGCTGCTGGAGGGGGGCGACGCCGCGAGCGCGGAGGCCGTATTCCGCGACGCGCTGGCGCGCCGGCCGGAGGCGGGGTGGGAGGTGATCCTGCGGGTGAACCTGGGGAACGCGCTGGTCCCGCAGGGCCGCCTCCTGGAAGCGCAGGACGAGGCGCGGCGGGCGGAGGAGATCGCCATCCTCAACCGTTTCGTCTCCGACCTCGTCGACGTGTACCTGCTGCTGGGCTCGGTGGCGCGGGCGCAGCGCGACGAGGAGGGCTTCGTCTTCTACGAGCAGGCGCTGCGGGTGTGCCGCGAGCGGGCCATGCCGCGCAAGTCGGAGGCGGGCATCCTCCACGACTACGGGCTCCTGCACGCCCGCTGCGCGCGCCCCGCCGAGGCCCGCGCGTACCTGGAGGCCGCCGCGGAGATCTACCGCGCGCTCGGCCTGGCGCCGGAGCTCGGCCGGGTCATGGCGGACCTGGAAGCATCGTAAAAACGAGGTCGCACACAGAGGCACAGAGGCAGAGACTTATAAGACTTTGCTCACTATCGTTTTACGTCGATAATCAAAAAACGCGCACCGTTCTTGCGTGATCTTGCGGAGACAGGCTCCTCCTTCCCGCCCATACCCAGGATCTCCGAATGCGCAGAATCCTCCTCCTGGCGCTGGTGGCACTCGCCGCCTGCACCGACGACCTCCCCTTCGCGGCTCCGGCGCCAACGCCCGGCGGCGCGCGTGGAAACGTGCTGCCGCAACCCGCGGAGTGGCAGGGCTACTGGCGAAACGACGACACGCTCTGGATCTACGACATGCGTCCGGAGGTCGGGATGAACGCGGCGGTTCACGACTCGGTGCGCCTCAACCGGCTCGCGGAGACCCACACCCGGCTGGTCCGCCACCACCATTCCTGGCTGGCGGAGGCCAACTACCCGGGGCAGTTCGACGGCGCGGTCCAGTACCTCAAGAACGGGTACAACATGGAGTTCGTCGTCATCGTGGAGGAGTCCGGCGCTGCCATCCACCCGACCGACTCGCTCTCGCGGCACAACCTGTACGTCGCATACGCCGACCACATGAACCACCTGCAGACCCTGTACAGGGACGTGCGCTTCTGGCAGCTCGGCAACGAGCCGGACAACTCGTGCCCCACGGGACGCGCGTACAACGGCAGCACGCGCACCGACAGCGGTGTCGTCAACTCCACGTACACCCAGCCGAACCGGTACGCGCAGGGGTGGAACTACGCGCAGATGCTCAAGGTGGTGTACCCGCGCATGAAGGCCAAGGCCGCCGAGCTCAACACCCAGGCGTGGATCCTCACGGCGGGGCTCACGGGCGAGGAGGAGTACGTCCCGTCGAGCGTGGAGGGGGTGGGGTGCAGCGGGGTCGGGGATGTGGAGTCCTGGCGCTTCCTGAGCGGGATATACGCGGGGGGCGGACGGCAGTTCTTCGACTACCTGGCCATCCACGCGTACGGTGAGACCGCCACCGGAGGGCCGAACACGCAGAGGTCCTTCCTGCAGACCACGTACACGATCCGCGACCTGCTGCACGGAAGGCTCAACGATCCGTACCGCCCCGTGTGGGTGACGGAGCTCGGGAGCAGCGCGGTGTCGTCCCGGCACCTGATCAACGACGGAAATCTGGCCAACGACGGCGCGCAGATCGACGAAATCCAGCGCGAATGGTTCTCCACCGCGCTCTCCATCCAGCGCAGCGGAAGGCACATCCAGAAGATCTTCCCGTACTCGCAGTGGACCGCGGACGGTGGCGATCTCCCGAACTCCGGCGTGGCCGGCCAGCCGCCGGAGAACTACAGCTTCGGGATCATCCGCGCCGACCACTCGCGGCGCCCTTCACACCTGTTCCTCCAGAACGAGGCGCCGCTCGGCTACCCGCTGTCGCAGCCCTCCCGGCAGGGGAGCTACACGATCCCCGTGTTCGGGCGGATCCCGGAGAGCGTGCCGTTCACGTACGCCGGCGACCACACCAACGTGACGCTCAACTCGATCAGCGTGCACAGCCTCACGCCCACGGCGGTGCGCTTCTTCATCCCCATCGTGTACCGGGCGCACGTGTCGGATCGCGGCTGGCTCACGGACGTGTTCAACGACCAGGTGGCCGGCACGGTGGGCGAGTCGCGCGACCTCCAGTCGCTGCAGATCCGGCGCGGGCACCTGGACCCGAACATCCAGATCTGCGCCCAGGCCAATGTGGGCACGCAGGGGTGGGGCGGCGAGGTGTGCGGGGGGGATGTGTACGTGGGAACCACCGGGCAGGGGCTGCCCATGAAGCAGGTCGCGCTGCGCCTGGTGGACCCCACCGCGAAGTGGCGCATCTGCTACGAGGCCCACGTGGGGAACGTGGGATGGATGGCCCCCGTGTGCGACGGAGTGCCGGCGGGCAGCACGAACGCCGGGGAGAACATCCAGGCGATCCGGGTGCGGATGTACCGCCAGTAAGCACCGCCGGGTCCCAGGTGAGAAGAAGCCCCGCCGCGAATTCGCGGCGGGGCTTCTCGATGGTCAGGGACGCGGCGCCATCACCGCCAGGATCTCGCGCAGGGTGCTTTCGCCGCGGTCGCGGGCGTACCAGCGGCGGACGTCGCGGTAGGTATCGTCCAGGGGGCGCAGGCCGGCCTTCTTCTCACGCAGCACCATCTCCTGCAGCTCCGAGGGCCGGGGGCCCCAGCGGCCCGCCGGGCGGAAGTCGCGGTCCAGCACGATGGCCAGGGGGATGGAGCGCGAGCCGTTGGTGAGGTACGCGTCCATGAGCTCCTCGTTCTCGTCGCGCTTCACCACGCGCATCTCTACGCCGGGCGCCCGCTCTGCCAGCTTGGCGATCACGGGGACGGTGTTGGATGCGTCGCCGCACCAGTCTTCCGAGATCACCAGCAGCTTCCAGCCGTCGCCGGCGCGGGCGGCTTCATCCAGGGCCCACTCCGGCACCGTCGCGCGCGCGTCGACGGCCAGCCACAGGTCGCGGTGCTTCACGACCTCGTTTCCCATGTAATCGGCCCAGGTGAAGGCCGCGTTCCAGAGCGACGGATAGTCCAGCTCGGTCATCCTCGATTCTCCACTGCGGATGGGCGGAGCCGCGGGGCCCCGCGCGCCTCCGAAAATGGGACGCGTCCCCAAAGGTAGCGGGCGCGTCAACCCGGTCGTGGCGCCCGTTTTGCAACCGCCCCGACGCTCGCCGCGCAGGGCGGACCTGCGGCCGAACCCGCCCCTTTCACCACAGGACGGTATGATTAACAAGCAAGACCTCGAGCGGCTGATCTCCCGCGAGCCGAGTGGGCGCCCGGTGCTCTCCCTCTTCCTTGACATGTCCGTCAACCAGAACAACAAGCGCACCTGGGACGTGTTCCTGAGCCAGAAGCGCGCGCAGCTCGAGGAGGTGGAGCCGGATCTCCTGGCGCGCGAGGCGCCCGCCGTGGACGAGCTCGCCGCCCGCATCCGCTCGTGGATCGCCGACGACTTCGACCAGGCCAACCGCGGCGTGGTGATCTACGCGGAGATCGGCGGCGACTACTTCGAGGCGATGCAGTTTCCCGTGCCCGTGCAGAACCGGCTGGTCGTAGCCGACCGCCCCCTGGTGGGCCCGCTCGCCCAGGTGCTGGAGAGCTACCACCACTACGGCGTGATCCTGCTGGACCGCGAGCACGTGCGCATCCTGAGCGTGTACCTGGGGTCGCTGCTGGACGAGATCGAGGTGCACGGCGACCCGCTCCCCACCAACAGCCACGTCAAGGCGGGGGGCTACTCGCAGTCGCGCATGCAGCGCCGCAAGGCGGAGGAGATGCGGCACTTCTTCAAGGACTTCGCCGCCGAGGTGGAGGAGTTCGTGGACCGCTACCAGCCGCAGGACCTGGTGCTGCTGGGGACGGAGGAGAACACGGCCAAGTTCCGCGACTTCCTTCCCGACTCGCTGCTGCAGCGCGTGGTGCACACGGGCAACATGTGGGTGGACGAGCCCGCGGCCGGCGTGATGGAGAAGCTGGAGCCGCTGCTGCGCGCCGACCTGGACCTCCGCAACCGCGAGGTGGTGGAGCAGCTCAAGGACCGCGTGGCCCACGACTACCTGGCCACCGCCGGCTTCCAGGGGACGCTCACGGCGCTCCAGGAGGGGAAGGTGGACACGCTGGTCCTCGCCTCCGACCACCGGCAGGACGGGGTGCGCTGCTCGCAGTGCGGCTTCGTCTTCGCGCGCGAGCTGAACTCGTGTCCGTACGACGGCTCGTCCACGCTGGAAGGGGTGGACGTGGTGGAGGAGATGGTGCGCATGGCGGAAGGGCAGGGGGTGCAGATCGCCTTCGCCGCGGCCAACGAGGTGCAGGAGCTCAAGGGCGCCGGGGCGCTGCTGCGCTTCTAAACCGCCAACCGCAGGTCTCACACAGAGACACAGAGGCACAGAGAGGAGCGTTCTCTCTGTGCCTCTGTGACACTTGACATCTGATACAAATCGCTGCTACGTTCCGCTCTCACCCCACAATCCCCATCTGTTCCCTGCCCATGTCCGCCACAATGCTGGACGCGGCCGCGCGCGAGCAGCTTCGCGCCGAGCTGGAGTCCGTGGGCGGCGTCCGTCGCGCGGTGATCGACGACGGTGCTTCCCCCCTGGTGTACCTGATCTGCGAGCGCTCGGACGCGGTGCCCACCGAGGCGGTGGCCCGCAGCATCCTGGCGCGCCACGGCCTCCCGGCCGCCGCCGCCAACCTCCAGCTCGCGTACATCCCGGAGAGCGAGCCCCGGCGCCGGGTGCGCTTCGTGGCCGCCCGCATCTCGCTGCCGCGCCCGGGTCGCGCCCTGGCCGAGGTGGAGCTGGAGTGGGCGGGGAAGACGTACCGCGAGGAGATGGAGGGCGAGGGCGGCGCCGCGCTGGAGCTGCGCCTGGCCGCGCTCGCCACCCTGCGCTCGCTGCACTCCATCCTGGACGACCAGGTGCACTTCGAGCTGGTGGGGATCAAGGGATTCCGCACCTTCGACGCCGACGTGGTGGTCGCCGTGCTGCGCGGCGCCCCCTCGGGCGGCACGCTGATCGGCGCTGCGCTGGCGACGGAGAACCTGCACCGGTCGGCCGCGCTGGCGGTGCTCAACGCGACCAACCGCATCCTGGGCAATTTTCTAACGCAGGCGCAGGACTGAAAAAGCGGGGGTCACACAGAGGCACAGAGGCACAGAGATGACTTCGTCTCTGTGCCTCTGTGCCTCTGTGTGCGACCCTAACACGATCTTCACGCCCGAAGCTTGCATTCCACTCCCGCGTGCCACGAGTTTTCGCCGGCACCGATACCCCACCCGCCGCGCCGAGCACCGACGATGGTCCGCGAAACCCGACGACACGCCGATCCGCGCCGCGCCGCGCGCCGCACCCTGCTGCGCAGCGCGGTGGCGGCCATGGTGCTTCCCGTGCTCGCCGGCGGCTTCATGCTGCAGCGGCAGGCCAACGACGGCGAGCGCCTCTTTTACGAGGTGTTCACCCGTATCGCGGGGCGGGGGGTGGACACGGTGTCCGAAGACTCGCTCTACGAGAAGGCGGCGCGCGGGCTGCTGCACGCCATCGGCGACCCGTACGCGGAGCTCTACACGCCCAAGCAGCTCGCGGCCTTCCAGCGCGAGGGGCTGCGCAATGGCTACGGCGGGCTGGGGATGCTGCTGGAGCGCGTCCGCGACACCACGGTCATCACCCGCGTGTACCCGGGCAACCCGGCCCACCGCGCGGGGGTGCGGGTGGGCGACCGCGTGATCTCGGTGGAGGGGCGCCGCGTCATCGGGCTGCCGCTGGACAGCGTGACGTCGCGCGTGCTGGGCCCCCCGGGGACGCCGGTGCGCGTCACCTTCGTGCGCCCGGGGGAGGAACCCGTGGAGCGCGTGGTGAACCGCGCCATCGTGCACATCCCCGTGGTGCCGTACAGCACCGTGCTGGAGGGCGGGGTGGGGTACCTGCCGCTGGACCGCTTCAGCGAGGCGTCCGGCGAGGAGGTGTCGCGGGCCGTGGACGCGCTGCGCGCCAAGGGAGCGAAGTCGCTCATCCTGGACCTGCGCGGCAACGGCGGCGGGAGCCTGGAGCAGTCCATCCGCATCGGCAACCTGTTCCTGGCGCGCGGGCAGGAGATCCTGCAGGTGCGCTACCGCGACCGCGCGGCCGAGGTGTACCGCTCCGAAGGCGGCCCGCTGGCCACCGGCGAGCCCATCGTGGTGCTGACCGACGGCGGGTCCGCCTCCGCGTCCGAGATCGTGGCGGGCGCGCTGCAGGACCACGACCGCGCGGTGGTGATCGGCACCCCGTCGTTCGGCAAGGGGCTGGTGCAGGAGCTCCTCCCCCTGCCGGACGGATACGCCATGAAGCTGACCACCGCCAAGTGGTACACCCCCAGCGGGCGCTCCATCCAGCGCGACCGCCGCGTATCCGAGACGGGCCGCCTCCTTCCGGACACCGCCGCCCTGTCCGACTCCGCGCTGGCCCGTCTCCCCGAGTTCCGCTCGGACGCGGGGCGGGTGGTGCGCGGCGGCGGCGGGATCACGCCGGACCTGGTGGTGCGTCCAGACACCCTCGCCGGCGGCGAGCGCGCGCTGGTGCAGGCCCTTTCGGCGCGCGCGGGGATCGTCAACGAGGCGCTCACCGAGCTTTCGCTGCAGTGGGGGCGCACGGTGCAGCCCGGCTTCCGGGTGTCTCCCGAGTGGCGCGAGGCGCTCTTCCAGCGCCTCGCCGCCCGCGGCGTCCCGGTGGACCGCGCGGTGTGGACGGCGGGACTCCCCCTGATCGACCGGCTGATCGCCGACCGCGTGACCTCGCTGGTCCTGGGCGAGGAAGCCTCCTTCCTCCTCACCGTGCCCCGCGACGCGCAGCTCCAGGCGGCGCTGCGTGTGCTGCGCGGCGCCCGCACTCAGCGCGAGGCGCTCGCCCGTGTCCCCTCCGCGGTGGGCGGCGGGCGCTAGCGCGGGTTGCGGGCGACTGAAGTCGCTGCAACAACTGCACGAAGTCCCCCTGCGGGGACTACCGGCTTTCCGCTCGACGCTGGAAGATCAGTCCGCGAAGGCGGACTTCGTGCTGTCGTTGCCGCGAGTTCACTCGCCGGCTTGCAGTTGCTCGCGCGCGGTGCCCGGTGCTGAACAGATCGCGCTCCGAACTCAGCACCCGAGACATTTGCACCGCGATTTCCGCTCGCTGAGATCCACCTCCCCTCCAGGAGCATCCGCGTGAAGAGCAGATTTCGCGCGGCCGGCGCCGCCCTGGCGCTGGCCGTGGTGTCGCCCGCGCTGGCCCAGGCGCCGCGCACCGCCCCGGGCGAGGGCCCGGCCCGGCACACCGCGCGTCCCACGGCCGCGGCCATCACCCGCCAGGACGCGATGAGCCGGCTCTACGTCCTGGCCGACGACTCCATGATGGGCCGCGACGCGGGAACGCGCGGCAACGTGATGGGGACGGACTACATCGCGGCCGAGGCGCGCCGCATCGGCCTGCGCCCGGCGGGCGACAACGGCACCTTCTTCCAGGCGATCCCCCTGGTGCGGCGCAGCGTGGACCCGGCGTCCACCCTCACCCCGCGGGGCGGCAACGCGCTGCGGCTGTGGGGCGACTTCGCGCCCCTGCCGTACGTGGAGGGCTTCTTCAACGTGGCCACCACGCTGGCCGCGCAGGCGGCGCCGGTGGTGTACGGCGGGCGATGGGGCGACGCGGCGGCGATCACCCCCGAGCAGGCGCGCGGCAAGTTCGTGGTCTTCGCGCCGGCGCTGGCCCCCAGCGGGCGGCCGGATTTCCGGGTGTGGATGCAGGGCCCGATGGAGCGCTACGCGGGCGCCGCCGGCATCGCCATCGCCACGCTGGATGCGTCCCCGGCCCCGTTCGTGAGCTTCCTGCGCGAGGAGCAGCTGGTGCTGCGCCAGGAGCCCCGGCCCGGCGGGCCGCCCCCGGTGATGGTGGTGACCTCCACGGCGGCCGAGCAGCTCCTGGGCGCTCCCCTGGCGTCGCTGCGGCCCGGCGCCGCCGCGGCCGGCGGGCGCACGGTGACGGGGAGCTACCGCGCGGCGGAGCGCCCCACCGACTTCCCGGCGCGCAACGTGGTGGCGATCCTCCCCGGCACCGATCCGCGGCTGCGCGGGCAGTACGTGGCGGTGGGCGCCCACAGCGACCACGTGGGGATCGCGCCCCAGGCGCTGGACCACGACTCGGTCCTCGTCTTCAACCGCCTCTTCCGCCGTGGCGGCGCCGAGGCCGAGGCGCCCGCCCAGCTCGATCCGGCGCAGGCGGCCCGCTTCCGCGGGGCGCTGGACTCGCTGCGCCGCCTGCGCCCCGCGCGCATGGACTCGGTGTTCAACGGGGCCGACGACGACGCGTCGGGCACGGTGGGCGTGCTGGAGATCGCCCAGTCGCTGGCGGCCCGTCCGCCGCGCCGCTCGGTGCTCTTCGTGTGGCACACGGCGGAGGAGAAGGGGCTGTTCGGCTCCGAGTACTTCACCTCGCACGCCACCGTGCCGCGCGACTCCATCGTGGCGCAGCTCAACATCGACATGATCGGCCGCGGCCGCGCGGACGACCTCGAGCGGGGCGGGGCGGGGTACCTGCAGCTCGTGGGCTCGCGCCGCCTCTCCACCCAGCTCGGCGACCTGGTGGAGGAGGTGAACCGCACGGGAAACTACGGCTTCACTTTGGACTACTCGATGGACGCCGACGCGCACCCCGCCAACATCTACTGCCGCAGCGACCACTACAACTACGCGCGGTGGGGCATCCCGGTGACCTTTTTCACCACCGGCACCCACCCGGACTACCACATGCTCACGGACGAGGCGCAGTACGTGGACTTCGACAAGCTGGTGAGCGTGAGCCGGTTCATCGCCGGTGTGGCCGAGGCCGTGGCCAACCGCGACGCACGCCTGGTGTTGGACAAGCCCAGGCCCGATCCGCACGGCGCCTGCAAGCAATAGCGGTCTCACACGGAGGCACAGAGGCACAGAGACGAGTTCTTCTCTGTGCCTCTGTGCCTCTGTGTGATAAAATGCCGTTCCTCTAACTTCCCGGAGCATGGCCGAAGAACGCGAGTACGTGCTGGGCACGGGCGACGACGAGCTGGCGCGGCTGGGGTTCCAGCACGCGGTGTGGGGCGGATACGCGGCGGAGGCGTGGGAGGCGGCCGGGTTCGGGCCGGGGCAGCGCATCCTGGACGTGGGATGCGGGCCGGGCTACGCCTCGTTCGACCTGGCGCGGCTGGTGGGGCGCGCCGGGCACGTGCACGGCATCGACCTGTCCGCCCGCTTCATCGGGCACCTGCGGGGAGCGATCGAGGCGCGCGGCGTCGGCAACATGAGCGCCGAGGTGGGCGACCTGGTGACGGCCGGGCTCGCGGCAGACAGCTTCGACGGAGCGTACGCGCGCTGGGTGCTCTGCTTCGTCCCCGATCCGGAGGCGGCGGTGCGGGCGGTGGCGCGGGCGCTGCGCCCCGGCGGCGCCTTCGTGGTGCAGGACTACTCCCAGTACAGCGCCGTGCAGATCGCTCCCGAGCACCCGTCGTTCCACCGCGCCGTCGCCGCGGTGGTGGAGGCGTGGCGGGGGCGCGGCGGCGATCCGCACGTGGGCGCGGCCCTCCCGGCCATGATGGAGCGCTGCGGGCTGGAGGTGACGCGCATCCGCCCCATCTCGCGCGTGGGGCGGCCGGGTACGGCGATGTGGAAGTGGCCGCGCACCTTCTTCGACAACTTCCTCCCCGGGCTGGTGGAGGGTGGCCTGCTGGGCGCGGAGGAGCTGGCGGAGTTCGATGCGCGCTGGGCGGAATGGGAGCGCCTCCCCGGCGCCTTCTTCGTGTCGCCTCCCATGCTGGAGGTGGTCGGGACCAAGCGGTAGTGGCCCGTGTCGTGCAAAGCACGCGGCCCGATCGCGCAGCCAACCCAACGCGGAGGATGCAGTTATGGCGAGTCTTTCCCGGAAGATCCTGTGGGCGGTGGTCGGCACCGCCGCGTCCAAGGCGGTGCGGAAGCGCACCCGCAAGGCCATGCACACCGAGTACGGCGCCCCGCGCCTGCCGTACCCCGTGCGGCGCCGCAGCGGCCTGGGCACGGCCATCCTGCTCGCCGCGGGCACGGGGGCGCTGATGGCGCTGGCGGACGTGCTCAACGAGCAGGGCAAGGACGCCGCCCGCGCCCGATGAACCACGGGCACGGAGGCGCGGAGATGAGGCCGTCTCCGCGCCTCCGCGTGGCCCTGTAGGCGGATGCGGATCGTTCTCCAGCGCGTCTCCCGCGCACGCGTGACCGTGGAGGGGCGCGTGACGGGCGAGATCGGGCGCGGGCTCCTCCTCCTGGCCGGCTTCACCGAGGGCGACGGCGAGGAGGCGCTCGCGTGGATGGCGGACAAGGTGGTGGGGCTGCGCATCTTCCCCGACGCGGAGGGGAAGATGAACCTCGCGCTCGCCGAGGCGGGCGGGGCGCTCCTGGTGGTGTCGCAGTTCACGCTGTACGGCGACGCGCGCAAGGGGCGCCGTCCCTCCTTCGTGGAGGCCGCGCGCCCGGAAGTGGCGATCCCGCTGTACGAGCGCTTCCTGGCCCTCCTGCGCGCCACCGGCCGCCCGGTGCAGACCGGCGAGTTCGGCGCCATCATGGAGGTGGAGCTCGTCAACGACGGCCCCGTGACCCTCGTCCTCGAACGCTGACCCGATGAGCGCGCCCCGTATCGTCCTCGCCTCCCAGTCCCCCCGCCGCGCCGAGCTGATCGGCCGCCTGGGGCTGGCCTTCGACACCATCCCGGCCGACCTGGACGAGAGCTACATGCCGGGCGAGACGCCGCCCGAGCACGCCGAGCGGCTGGCCCGCGACAAGGCGCTGGCCATCGCCGCCGCGCACGAGGACGCGCTGGTGGTGGGCTCGGACACCATCGTGGTGGTGGATGGCGACGTGCTGGGCAAGCCGCGCGACCGCGCGCAGGCCGTGGAGATGCTCACCCGCCTCGCCGGCCGGGAGCACGAGGTGTGCACCGGCATCGCCGTGGTGCAGCGCGGGCGGGTGGAGAGCGGGCTGGAGCGCGTCCGCGTGCGCTTCCGCGCGCTGGACCGCCGCGCCTGCGAGGAGTACGTCGCCACCGGCGAGCCCATGGACAAGGCGGGCGCGTACGGCATCCAGGGCTTCGGCTCGGCCCTCGTGGAGGGGATCGACGGCGATTACTTCGCGGTGATGGGTCTCCCCGTGGTCCGCATGCTGGCGCTGTTCGAGCGCTTCGGCTGGCGCTACGCCTTCGGAGAGCTGCGCCGCGCGGATTGATGGAGCGCCTGGACGCGCTGGCCGCCCGCCTGGACGCGCTCTTCGCGGCCGGCTCTCCGGACCCCGATCCCGGCTTCTCCCGCTTCGTCCCCATGGTGTACGACGCCATCGGATTCGACTGGCGGCGCCGCTTCGAGCCGGCCTTCGTCCAGCGCTTCAACGGGCTGATGGTGCGCGGGGCGGATGGCGTGAACGCGGTGTTCTGCGCCGCCTTCCCGTCCGCCGGGGTGCTGGAGGACTTCGTGCGCGCCGCGTCGCCCGGCGATCTCCTCTTCTGCCATCACCCCATCGACCTGCGCTCCGGCGACCCGCGAGGCGCCATGGGCGCGGGGTTCGTCCCCATCGGGCCAGCCACGCTGGACCTGCTGGCGGAGCGGAATCTTTCCCTTTACGCCTGCCACGCGCCCATGGACACGGCCCGCGGCGAGATCGGCACGACGACCGCGATGGCGGAGGCGCTCGGCCTGGTGCCGGAGGCGGACTTCTTCCCGTACGGCAACGGGTTTGCGGGAGTGGTCTGCCCGGCCCCGCCGCGCTCCACGGACGAGTGGGAGGCCGCGCTCCTGCGCCTCTTCGGCATCCCTTACGTGGACCGCGCCGGACCCGATCACCCGGGCATCGAGCGTGTCGCGGTGGTGCCCGGGGGCGGCAATTCGGTGGATGCCTATCGCGAGGCGGAGGCGCTCGGCGCGCGGGCCTACGTCACCGGCGAGATCCGCTCGTACGTGGACAACGAGTTCGGCGCGCAGAATCGCGCGGAGGTCGATGCGTATCTCGCCACGGGCACGATGTCGCTGCTGGGCGTGTCGCACGTGGCGTCGGAGGAGCGGGTGATGGAGCGGCGGATGGTGCCCTGGCTGCGCCGCAACTGCGCGGTGGAAGCTCACTTCGTGGCGGAGCGGACCCCGTGGCGCTGAGCTCTCCTGCGTGCGCGCGCGGCGCCGGCCCGGAGCGCTTCCCGTGCCCCTGCTGCGGGCACCTGGTGTTCGGCGAGGGGCCGGGCTCGCACCAGATCTGCCCCGTCTGCTTCTGGGAAGACGACGCGGGGTAGCTCGAGTTCCCGACCCGGACGGGCGCCAACCGCACCACGCTGGCCGATGCGCAGCGCACCTTCGCCGCCACCGGCGCCTGCGAGGAACGCCTGACCGGCTTCGTGCGCCCGCCCGCCGCCGACGAGCCGCGCGACCCGCACTGGCGCCCCATCGACCCGGCGCGCGACCACTTCCCGCCCACCGATGGCGCCCCTCTACGGGACGCGTGAGATGGCGGAGCGCGTTTAAAACACGCGCGATAAATCGCGCGTCTACGTACGGATTTGTGGGAATCGCCTCCTCCCCCAGCTGTTTGGGGGAGGAGGTCGGGAGGTGAGGGCCGCCTTCGTCGCGCGGACACGGAGGATGCGCCCCCTCTCCCGCGCGGTTTGCGGGGGAGGGGGACGGGGGGCGGGGGGCTCGCCGCACCGGCCCCGTGGAAATCACACGAACCTGTTTCTGCAACCACACACTCACCCCGGCGTCCGCATGATTCTGGCGATCGACGAAGGAACCACCGGCGTCACGTGCCTGGTGATCGATGTGGACGGTCGGGTGCGGGGGAGGGCGTACAGCGAGTTCGGCCAGCACTTTCCGCGGCCGGGGTGGGTGGAGCACGACGCGGAGGAGATCTGGGAAACCACCCGCCGCGTGGCCGGGGCCGCCGTCGCTGACGCCGGGATCGCGATGGAGGGGCTGGCCGGGATCGGCATCACCAACCAGCGCGAGACCATCGTCCTCTGGGACCGAGCCACCGGGCGCCCGCTGCACCGCGCGCTGGTCTGGCAGGACGGCCGCACCGCGGAGGTGTGCCGCGCGCTCAAAGCCGCCGGACACGAGGAGGAGGTCCGCGCCCGCACGGGGCTGGTGATCGACCCCTACTTCAGCGGCACCAAGCTGGCGTGGCTGCTGGACCACGTGCCCGACGGGCGCCGCCGGGCCGAAGCCGGGGAGCTGGCGGCGGGCACCATCGACAGCTGGCTGGTTTGGAAGCTGACCGGCGGCCGCGAGCACCTGACCGACCCCACCAACGCGTCGCGCACGCTGCTGTACGGCCTGGACGCCGGCGCGTGGGATCCGGCCATGCTCGAGCTGTTCGGCGTCCCGGCCGCGGTGCTGCCGCGGGTGCGCGCCTCCAGCGAGGTGTACGGCGCCACCTCGGGGGACGCGCTGGGCGCCGAGGTCCCGGTGGCGGGGATCGCGGGGGACCAGCAGGCGGCGCTGTACGGGCACGGGTGCTGGACGGCGGGGGCGGGGAAGAACACCTACGGGACGGGTGCCTTCCTCCTGGTGCACACGGGCCTCGAGCGCGTCGCGTCGCGGCACGGGATGCTCACCACCGCCGCCTGCGGGCCGCGGGGCGAGCGGGCGTTCGCGCTGGAGGGCTCCATCTTCATCGCGGGCGCGGCCGTGCAGTGGCTGCGCAACGGGCTGGGGATCGTGGAGCAGGCGGACGAGACGGACGCCATGGCGCGCTCGCTGGAATCCAACGACGGCGTCTACTTCGTCCCCGCCTTCACGGGGCTAGGCGCGCCGCACTGGGAGCCGCGGGCGCGCGGCACGCTGTTCGGGCTCACGCGCGGGAGCACGCGGGCGAACCTGGCCCGCGCCGCGCTTGAGGCCATGGCCTATTCCACCGCCGACGTGGTGGAGGCGATGCAGGCCGATGCCTCCGTCACCCTCCCCGAACTGCGGGTGGACGGCGGCGCGACGGCCAACGACTGGCTGATGCAGTTCCAGGCGGACGTGCTGGGGGTGCCGGTGCGGCGCCCCGCGGTGGTGGAGGTGACGGCGCGTGGGGCGGCGGGGCTGGCGGGGCTGGCGACGGGGGTGTGGGGCACGCCGGAGGAGTTCCACGCGGCGCGCCCGGACGAGACGGTCTTCACCCCCGCCGCGGACCACGCCGCGCGCGGGGACTGGCAGCGCGGGTGGCGGCGGGCGGTGGCCGCGGCGCGCGCATGGGCAACCGAGGAGCCATGAACGAGCTGATCCTGTGCCTGTGCCTTTCCTTCGGCACGGGCCCCAACCGCCCCGCGGACCGCTTCTTCGCCGAAGACAAGCTGAAGCACTTCGCGGTTTCCTTCGCCTTCACCAGCCTGGCCTCCAGCGGCGCCCGCGCCACGGGGATGGGCCGCGGCCCCTCGCTGGCCTTCGGCGCCACCACGGGGATGGCGATCGGCGTGGGCAAGGAGATCCGCGACCTGCGCGCCTCCCGCGCCCGGGCCGCCGCCGGCGACACCACCGCCGAGGGAAGCAGCGCCTCCATGCTGGACCTGGCCTGGGACGCCATCGGCGTGGGCGCCGCCACCATCCTCGTCGCCCAGTCCAGGTAATTGAATCACACAGAGACACAGAGGCACAGAGAAAGAATGCTTTTCTCTGTGCCTCTGTGTCTCTGTGTGAGCCCGCTTTTTTCTTTACGCGGCCCCGAGCTTCTGCCGGTTGTCCACGATCTTGGCGTCGCGGCGGGCGCTCTCCAGCCAGCGCTGCACGGTGCCCTGCTGGAGCTGGTAGCTCACCGAGGCGCGCTGCTGCTCCTTCTGCGCTTCCCACGTCTTGCGGTCCGCGGGGACGCGCTGCGTGGGGCGGACGATGAAGAGGCCGGTGGTCGTCTCCACCACGTTGCTCACCTGGCCCACCGGGGTGCCAAAGGCGGCGCCGATGGCGGCGTTGGCCTGGCCGAGCGCCGGGTTGGGCTCCACGCGGGTGAAGGGGCCGGTCACGGCCACCGCCAGCCCGCGCGCCGCCGCCACCTGCTGCAGCGTGCGGCCGGCGCGCACCTCCTGCACCATCTTCAGCCCCGCGGCCTTCGCCTGGGCCCGCTTCTTCTGCAGCACCAGTTCGCGGCGCACCTCGGGAGTGGCCTCGGCCAGCGACATCCGCCCCTTGGGCTGGTAGCTCTCCAACTGTACCAGGAAGACGGCGTTCTCGTTCTCGAAGGTGTCGCTGATGGGCTTCTTCGCGGCGCCCCCGTCCTGGGCCGCGCCCTGGGCCCAGTCCAGCGCCTCCAGCGCCGGGCCCACGCCGGGGATGGCCGGCAGGTTGTCGCTGACGGTGATGCCGCGGCGCAGCGTGGCGCCCACGGCGCGCGAGGCCAGCTCCACCCCGTTGCGCTCCGACAGGTCGCTGAGCGAGTCCGAGCGGGCGTCCAGCTTGGCCAGCTCCTCGTCGGACTTGCCGATGGGGAGCAGGATGTGGCGCGCCTTCACCTGGTCGCCCGTGCGCTCCTGCACCTGGATCAGGTGCAGGCCGAACTGCGTTTCCACCGGCTGCGAGATCTCGTTGACGGGGAGCGAGAAGGCCACCGAGTCGAACGCGCCCACCATCTGGCCGCGGCCAAAGGTGCCCAGGTCGCCGCCCGTCTGGGCGCTCCCCGGGTCCTTGCTCTCCCGGCGCGCCACCTCGGCGAAGTCCGCGCCGCCCACGATCTCCTGCCGGATCTGCTGCGCGCGCACCAGCGCCGCCTGCCGGTCCGCGGGGGTCACCGTCTTGGCGAGGTACGCCACCGTGAACCGGGCCGTGCGCGGACGCTCGAAGCGCTTCGGGTGGCTCTCGTAGTACTCGCTCACCTCGGCGTCGCTCACGTTCACCTGGCCGGGGGCCAGGCGCGACAGGTCCAGCGACACGTACTCCACCGTGGCGCGCTCGTTCTGGTCCTGGTACGAGCGCCACAGCTCCGCGTCGGTCACCCGCGCGCCGGCGGCGAGCTGGCGCTGGAGCTTCTGGCGCGGCAGCGCGTCGCGGTAGTAGCCCTCCAGCTCGCCCAGGATCTCGTCCGTGGCCTGCGGGCCGGCGATGAACGCCTGGTACTTGCGGATGTCGAACTGGCCGTTCGTCTGGAAGATCTCCTGCTGCGCCAGCTGCGGGTGCGGGAAGTTCTTCGCGGCGAAGACGATCTCCTCGTTGGTCACCCCGATGCGGCGGCGCTCCATCTCCTGGCGCACCAGGATGTCCGTGACGAGCTGGTTCCACGCGCGCTCGCGGATCTCGCGCTGCTGCTCGGGCGTGACGCGCTGGCCGGCCTGCTGCGCCTGCTGCGTCATCGACTCCACCGCGTTCTGGTACGCCAGGAGGGTGATCGGCTCTCCGTTGACGCTCCCCAGGTCCCGCGGGGTCGTCTGCGCGGTCTCGGCGACGATGCCGTACACCATGAAGAGGAGGAAGAACACGACCGTCGGAAGGATGATGAACTTCCCGGCCTTGCTGCGGATGAACTCCATCATGTGGGCGTCAAACTCCGGAAGAGCACCGCGGAGCCGCGGCGTGCTGGTGGTGTGGAAGCGTGGGCGCGGCCCGCCGGATCGGCGAAAGTGAAGGCCGCAAAGATACTTACCCCGGCCATTCGCCGCAACCCGTGCCGCGCGTGCGGGGCGGGGATGGAACGCCTCCTCCGTATCTCCGTGCCTCCGTGTGAGGCTTCTCTGCCGTTGACACCATCGTCCGGCGCGGCTTAACTTGCGTCTCCTGTCCCCCAATCTGCCGCGCCACCCTCCCAGGCACGAAACGCCATGCCCGAAATCTCGCCCGAGCTTGCCGCCCGGATCGAGTCGCTGAGGAGCAGCCACCGTGAAAACCCGGCCCGCTTCTTCATGCCTCTCGCGTCGGCGTACCGCGAAGCCGGAGAGCTGGGGCAGGCGGAAGAGCTCCTGCGCGAGAACCTCAAGCGGCACCCGGGCTACCTGAGCGCGCACGTCCTGCTGGGGCGCTGCCTGGCCGACCGGGGCGCGCTGGGCGAGGCCCGCAACGAGTTCAGCTACGTCCTTTCCATCGACCCGCAGAACCTGATCGCCCTGCGCACTCTGGGCGAGATGGCCGCCGCGAACGGCAACGCGGACGAGGCGCGCCGCTGGTACGGCGAGCTGCTGGCCGTCGATCCCATGAGCGCCGAGGCGCGCCAGGCGCTGGACGCGCTGGACTCCGCCCCCCCCGCCGCGCCCGCGCGGGGGGAAGAGGAGGGCGGCTGGGATCCCTTTGCGCACGGCGACGTGGCCCAGGCGCCGGCGGAGGAGCCGGCGTCGGAGGCGCCGGGCTTCGAGGACGAGCCGCTGCTGGACGCGCCCGGGTTCCGCCCGCTGGAGCCGGCGCCGGAGCTGGGCTTCGGCTCGGTGGACCTGCCGCCCCCCGCCAATGACGACTTCGCCAACTGGGGCGACGTCAGCCTGGACGCGCCCTCCGCCGCGCCCGCCGATCTCCCCGCCGCGCCCGCTGGCGGCGACGCGCTGGATTTCGGCGCGGTGGAGCTGTCGGACGACTGGGGCGCCGCGCCCGAGCCCCTCGCCGCCGATCCGTCGGCGGGGTGGGGGATGTTCGACGACGCGCCGGGCGCCGACATCCCGGCCGAGCCGCTCCCCGAGCTGCGCTCCTTCCACGACGAGGACGCCGCGGAAGACGGCGTGGAGATGGTGACGGAGACGATGGCGGAGCTCTACTATCGCCAGGGCTTCGTGGATCGCGCCGCCGACGTGTACCGCGAGCTGATCGCCCGCCGCGGCGACGAGCCCGCCCTCACTCGCCGCCTCGCCGAGCTGGAAGCCGAGATGCGCGGCGACGTGGGCGGCTCGCCCGAGCCCGGCTTCGGCGACGCGCCCGGCTTCACGGCGCAGCCCGGTTTCGCGCCCGAGTACGACGCGCCCATCTTCACCTCGGAGCCGCAGCAGGCGCCGGCCTGGCTGGAGGCGGTCGACGCGCACATGGTGGCCGGCGACGCGCCGGGCTTCCAGCCCGAGACCGCCGGCGACCTCCCCGCGCTGGATCTCCCCGCCTTCGCGCAGGACGACGTCCCGTCCTCCGCCGCGGCGCAGCCCGCGCACGGCGGCGCGACCGGGGATTCGTTCGCCGACTCGTTCGCGGCGGGCTTCGACGGCTCGGCGCAGACGCCCCCGCCGCTCCCCGCGTTGGACACGCCGGCGGACGGGTTGGAGCGCGACCCCTGGACGGCGCCGACCATCGAGCCCACCGCCGCGCCCGGCTTCGACGCGCAGCCGGGCGACGTGTTCCGCGCGGGCCAGCCCGCCGACTCGTTCTTCGAGCCCGCGAACGCCCTCGGCGCGCAGCCGGCTGATGTCTTCGATGCACAGTCGTCGAATGCGTTTGATGCCGAGCCCGCCGCGGCGCCCTTTGCCGAGCCGCTCCCGTCCTTCGCCGACGCGGATGTGCCGCCCGCCGAGCCGCTGCCGTCCTTTGCCGACGCGGACGCGCCGTACGCCGAGCCGCTCCCGTCCTTTGCCGCCGCGGATGCACCGCCGGCCGAGCCGCTTCCGTCGTTCGCCGACGCGGATGCGCCGCTCCCGTCCTTCGCCGACGCCGATGCGCCGGATCAGGAGCCGGAGCCGTCCTTCGCGGCACCCGGCGCTCCGCACGCGGAGCCGGCCTACGCTGCGCCCGCGGAAGTAGCCGCCGCCGAGACAGTGCGTGCCGAGCACCGCGCGGGCGACGGCACGGAGTCGGTCGCCACCTACCTGTGGTCCATCCTCTCCTGGCGCCCCGGTCAGGCCGCCGCGTACGCGCAGCCGGAGCAGCACGCCGAGCCGGAGCAGGCTGCATCCGATTCACAGCCGTTCGCGGTGGATGCCGAGCCGGCCGTGCCGGAGTCGCTGTACACCGACGCGGAGATCGAGCCGTCGTCGCTCGCCTTCGAGTCCGTGGAGCCCGCCCGGACCTCCGATGCGGACGCGGCGCCCGCGCTCCCCGACTTCGCATCGGCCGAGCCCGCCCCGCTCGCGTTCGAGGCGGACCCAGCGCCGCTCGCGTTCGAATCGGCCGAGCCCGCTCCGTACGACTTCACCGACGCCGGGACATCGCCCGCCGAGCCCGCGCCGTACGACTTCACCGACGCCGGGACATCGCTCGCCGAGCCCGCGCCGTTCGACTTGGCGCAGCAGGCGGATGCGGGTGCGCCGCCCCCGCCGCAGCCGTGGGACGACGCGACGCTGGGCGCGCCCGAGCAGCAGCCGCCGCTGGACGAGCCCTGGATGGCGGACGCCGCGGAGCCCGCCGGCGACGAGCCGTGGGCGGCCGCCGAGCCCGAGCTGACGCCGGCCAACGACGACGACGAGCCGTGGGCGATCCCCGCCGCGCCGACGGAGGCGCTGCTCCCGGAGGACGACGAGCAGGGCCCGATCGACGAGCTTCCGTGGCTGGCGGCGGAGCCCGGGGCGGACGACAGCGTGCACTCGGTGGACGACTACGCGCCCGCGGGTACGGAAGCTGCCAGCGGCACCCCGGCCGGCGACGAGCCGATGCCGTGGGAGATGGGGCTGGAGCTGGGCGCCCCGGAGCCCGCGCCCACGCCGGCGCCCGCGCAGCCGGTGGGCGGCTTCTCCTTCGAGGACTTCTTCTCGGAGCCGGTGCCCGAACCCGCGCCCGCGCAGCCGGCCGCCGAGCCGCAGCCGGCCCCCGCCGCCCCGCAGGCAGACGCCGCGGCGAGCGACGAGGACGAGGATCTGGAGAGCTTCCAGGCGTGGCTGCAGAGCCTCAAGCGTTGAGGATCGGGGTCGT
>CADCTW010000219.1 GCA_902805735.1 uncultured Gemmatimonadota bacterium
CTCCCGCGCAGGTTGGTGTCCACCAGCGAGATGCGCGGGTCCGCCGCGTCCTGCGGGCCGCGCAGGTAGTGGCGGAAGAACCACGCCATCGTCGGCCGGTCGAGCGGCTTGGCGCTGGCCCACTCCTGGTACGAGGGCGAGATCGTGTCCCCGTCCGCGATGGGATAGACCGAGAGGACGTGCACCGGGAGCTTCACCCCGCGGTCGCGCGCCATCAGCGCGGTGGCGACCGCCAGCCCGCCGCCCGCGCTCTCGCCCGCCGTCGCCACGCGGTTGGGGTCGCCGCCGATGGAGGCGGCGTTCGCCAGCGCCCACTGGTACGCGGCGAAGGCGTCGTCGTGCGCCGCCGGGAAGCGGTTCTCCGGGCCCTTGCGGTACTCGATGGAGATCACGATCGCCCGTGCCGCGTTGGTCAGCGCCCGCGCGGAGGAGTCGTACGTGTCGATGGTGGCGATCACCCACCCGCCGCCATGCGAGTACACCACCACGGGAAAGGGTCCGGTGCCCGCCGGCGTGTAGATGCGCACCGGGATCTGCCCGCCCGGGCCGGGGATGGTGCGGTCCACGACGTTCCCCACCTGCTCCGGCGCCGTGCTCCGCCCCTGCCGCTGCAGCAGCGTACGCACCGCGTCGGCGATGGTGGGCTGCCGCCGCGCTTCCTGCGGGGTGAGGGTGGGGATCGGCCGCGGCCCGAGAGCCATGTGCTGCTGGATGACCGCGCGCATGTCCGCGTCGGAGCGGGCCAGCGTCTGGTCCGCGCCCGGCGGGTTCATCCCGGGCTGCGCGCCGCGCATGGGCTGGCAGGCGCCGATCGCCGCGACACAGACGAGGGCCGCGCCGCCGATGCGGCGGAGGCGGGGTTCAGGCATGTTGCTTCCTCTCAGTTCCTTCGTGGTTTGTGCGCTTTCGCGGGCCGCATCCTTGTGCATTCCCTATACCGCTTTGGGCTCACACAGAGGCACGGAGACACGGAGGAGTGTTTCTCTCTGTGTCTCCGTGCCTCTGTGTGAGATCGCCGTTCCCGTCAGGTGCTCTCGTGCAGGACCGCCAGCGACCCCCGAAGCTTCGCGAACGCGAGCCGCACGCGCGTCTTCACCGTGCCGAGCGGAACACCCAGCGCACTCGCGATCTCCGTCTGGCTGAGGCCGTCGAAGAAGGTGAGGCGCACGACGTTGCGCTGCTCGTCCGGAAGCCGGCTGACCGCGCCCAGGATCAGCTCGCGGCGCTCGCTCTCCTCCGCTTCCTGCAGCGGTGACGCAGGTGGGTTCGCGGGCTCGTGGACAAGGTGGTCGTGCCGCAGCACGTCGTGCCGTACGCGGCGAACCCTGGTTCGGCGCCGCGACAGCGATTCGCTCCGGGCGATCACCACCACCCAGGCGGCGATGCCGCCCCGCTTAGGATCGTAGCGTCCGGCGTCGCGCCAGATCTGAGAAAAGGTCTGCTCCACGATCTCCTCGGCATCCTGAGGGTCGCCGAGCAGGTGGGCGGCGACGGAATAGACCGTGTGCACCCAGCGGTCGTAGAAAGCGCTCAGCGCCTGCTCGTCGCCGCGTTGCATGCGCGCCAGCAGGAGCCTGTCGATGTCGTGTCCCGACTCCGGGCCGGGCGACGCATCGCCTGGGCGGAGATGCTCGAGGAGCGGATCTGTTGTGCTCATCGTCTCAATGGTATTCAAAGTCCCTAACGCGGCACGGGCATGCATCCGCTCGCCGCACCCTGGCCGGTGCCTACTGCCGGCCCCGCTCCCGGTGGCGGTTGCTGACGAACCCGCCCCATCTCTGCGTTTCACCCGGCGCCGAAGGGGCTTCACCGGGTGCGCGCTCCCGCATCTCGCGGCTCCTCCGCCCCATCTCGCGCATCCGCTCCCGCAGCGCGTCGGTCTCCGCATCGCGCGGGTCATTGCTCATCAGTCCCCCTCTCGTCGGCCGCGTCGCGTGCGTGCAGACCGAGGCTCTGCCTCACCCGCATCGCGATTTCGCGGGCGCGCGCGCATTCGTCGCGAACGCGTTGCCGCATCGCCGTCACGCGCCGCGTCAGGAACCGCAGGCGAAGCTCGAGGTCGTCCGCTGGATACATCTGGCGGCGACAGGGCACGGTTCGCGCCCGCCCCGTTCCAGAACGCCCGTTTTTATCCCGCGTACTCCCGCGCCCCACGCGCGTCTCCAGATCGCATCTCCGCCGAGCCTTCACCTTCTGCGGCGGGCCAAGGCGTACGCGGCACCCGCAAGCGCGGCGGCGCTGGGCCACGACGGTCCGGCGCCCGCGGTGCCATCGAACTCGCCGTGTGTGGCTGAAAGGCACCTCTCTTGCGCACGCGCGCCGAACCTTTGCATCACCCTGGCCGCAAGATCCAGAGGGCGCGGACCCCAGCGCATTCGATCGCGCCGGAGACGCGTCCGCTCACCGAGGTGGAGGGAACGAATGAGGCTCCCGATGATCAACCCCAGGTGCACGGCAGGTCTGTGCGGGGCCGCACTGCTCGGCTTCGCCACGGCGGGCGCCACCGCCGGCGCCGCGCAGACCGTGTCCCGGCAGCTCCGGGACCCCCGCGCGGCCAACGTGCAGATCGTGGGGCACGTGGTGGAGCCGGTGCAGCGCGCACCCACCGCGGAGGCGATCGCCCGCCTGCGCGTGCCGCAGGGCTTTCGGATCTCGGTGTTCGCCCGCGACCTCGTCAACCCGCGCATGATGGCGGTGACGGAGGATGGCCGGGTGTACGTGACCCGCCGCTCGGTGGGCGACGTGGTGATGCTGCGGGACACGGACGGAGACGGGGACGCGGACGAGCGGCGGGTGGTGGCGAGCCGGCCCGACATGCACGGCATCGCCATCCGGGGCTCCACCCTCTACCTGGTCACGGTCCAGGACCTCTACCGC
>CADCTW010000220.1 GCA_902805735.1 uncultured Gemmatimonadota bacterium
GCGCGGCGCTGGCCTCCATGCGCCTGGGCGGGGCCGCCATGCTGCGCGGCGACGCGGCCGGCGCCGCGCGGCTGTGGGACGGGCTGCGGGCGCGCACCGACGAGACGGAGGGTTGGGCGCAGGCGACGTACTGGGCCGGGCGCGCGCACCAGGCCGCCGGCAACCCGGCCGGGGCGCGCGAGCGCTGGGCCGAGCTGCGCACGCGCGCCCCCGTGTCGTACTACACCGTCCTCGCCGCGCGCCGCCTCGACACCCCGTACTGGCCCGCCGCCCTCGCCGACGCCCCGCCCGTGGACCGGGACCTGGCCACGCGCATGGCCGCCGCGCTGGCCCCCGCCGACCTGCTGCGCGAGGCCGGCCTCCACGCGGATGCGGAGGCGGAGGTGGACCGCGTGATGCGCTCCGCCCCCGAAGACAAAGCCACGCGCTACGCCCTGGGCGAGGCCCTCGCGTCGCGCGGGTGGACGGTGCACGGCGTGCGCATCGCCCGCGCGCTGGAGGCCAAGGGCGAGAAGCCCAACGCGCGCCTCCTGCGCGTCCTCTACCCGCTGCAGTATCGACCGGTGTTCGAGGCCGAAGCGCGCGAGCGCGGGCTGGACCTGTTCCTGGTGGCGGCGCTCACCCGACAGGAGTCGGTGTTCAGGCCGCGGGCGCACTCGCCGGTGGGCGCGCGCGGGCTGATGCAGGTGATGCCGGCGACGGGGCGCGGCCTGGCCGCGGGCGCCGGCATCTCCGGCTGGGACCCGGAGATGCTCTTCAACCCCGAGATCAACGTGCACCTGGGCATCCGCTTCCTGGCCGCGCAGATGCGCACGTACAACGGCAACCTTCCCTACGTCTTTTCGGCCTACAACGCGGGCCCGGTGCGCGTCACGCGCTGGCGCCGCTTCCCCGAAGCGCGCGACCCCGAGCTCTTCACCGAGCGCATCCCCTTCGAGGAGACGCGCGACTACGTGAAGATCCTGACGCGCAACATCGCGCTGTATCGCGGGTTGTACGGGGGGTGATTGTCCGTCATCGACAACCTTGATCTCCCGAGATGTTGGTTGTAAGATGTTGGTCATGAACAGGAGACCGCCATGTACGAGCCGAAGAAGCGGCCCCGACCCTCCGTCCGTGAGATCGCGGTCCCGTACGGGGAAGAAACTGCCGGCTGGGTGTCCGCGGGTGACTTCAAGACGCACTGTCTTCAGCTGATCGAGCAGGTCCGGCAGGAGCGGGGCGAGGTCGTCATCACTCGGTACGGACGCCCCGTAGCCAAGCTGGTCCCTTTCGAGGAGGCGCCGGTGTCCATGATCGGGTACCTGGCGGGGAGTGTGACCGAGTACGGAGACCTGATCTCCCCGATCGACGAAGCCTGGGAGGCAGATGGCTGACAGCGGCGCACCTCTCCTGCTCCTGGATACGCATATCTGGATCTGGGTGATGGAAGGTCGCACGGAGGAGATGCACGCGAGCGTCCTGCCGGCCGTGGCCAGGGCGCAGGCCGAGGGACGGGTGTGCATCTCGGCGATCACGGTGTGGGAGCTCGGAATGCTGCAGTCAAAAGGGCGCCTGAAGCTGGCGCTGGATACGCGGGAGTGGGTGCGTCGTGCCCTCGGCGTCCCCGGCGTGCGGCTGGCGGAACTCTCGCCGGAGGTCGCGCTGGACAGCAGCTTCCTACCGGGGGAGGTTCACGGCGATCCGGCGGATCGTATCCTGATCGCAACCGCGCGCCACCTGGGCGCCACGCTGGTGACACGCGACGAACACCTGGTGCGCTATGGCCAGCAGGGGCTGCTCGCCGTAATGGATGCGACGCCATGAATGAATCGAGCGAATCGCGCTCGGCGGTGCTGCTGGGGGCGACGGGGCTGGTGGGGGGGCACTGCCTGGAGATCCTGCTGGGGGACGAGAGGTACGGGCGGGTGACGGTGCTGGGGCGGCGGGCGAGCGGGAAGGCGCATCCGCGGCTGGTGGAGCGGGTGGGGGAGGTGGAGCGGCTGCTGGACGAGCACCCCTCCGGCTTCGCCGGCGCGGACGTGTTCTGCTGCCTGGGAACCACCATCCGGGCCGCGGGGTCCCAGGAAGCGTTCCGGAGCGTGGACCACGACCTCCCCGTGAAGGCGGCGCGGGTGGCGTCGGCGGCCGGGGCGCGCCACTTTCTCCTGGTGTCCGCGGCGGGAGCGGACGCGGGGTCGCGCATCTTCTACAACCGCGTCAAGGGCGAGACGGAGGCGGCGGTCGGGGCGCTCCCCTTTGTGGGGGTGGCGCTCCTGCGCCCCTCGCTGCTGCTGGGGGACCGCGGCGAGCGCCGCCCCGCCGAAGCGCTGGCGCAGCGCGTGGCACCCCTCCTTTCGCCGCTGCTGGCGGGGCCGCTGCGGCGGTACCGCGCCATCCACGCGCGCACCGTGGCGGCCGCGATGGTGCGGCTTGCGGAGGAAGGGGTGAGCGGCACGCGCGCCGTGGAGTCCGACCAGATCGAGCGGCTCGGCCGCTGAACCCTGCAACCCGGCACGAGATTGCGGAAACGACCGCCCCAAGACGACCTCCCGGACGGCATCGTCCCGCTCCCCCGCGGGCCGGCGCCCACCCCCCGCCCGCCCGGCGGATGCGGGCTCACCGGGTGCCTGTACGGAACGATGATCCTGTTCGCCCTGCTGCTGATGGTGATGGTGGGGCTCGCCCTCTTCCGGCAGTGGCAGGTGCCGCCGCCGGCGTACCCCGGCAGGTAAACCGCTCAACCCGACGAATGACGATGCGAATCCATCTTCGATTCTCCCTCTTCGCCCTCCTCCTCCTGGTGGGGGCCGCCTGCTCCTCCACCCGGCAGCCGGGGAGCGATCCCGGCCCCGCCGCGCGCGGGGCCACCGTGAAGGTGCAGAACAACGCCCTGCTGGACGTGAACATCTACGTGCTGCAGGCGAGCGGCGCGCGCACGCGGCTGGGCCTGGTCAACGCCAACGCCTCGGCGGTCTTCCGCATCCCCAGCTTCGCGGTGGGCCTGGGCCAGCAGCTCAGCTTCCTGGTGGACCCGGTGGGAAGCCAGCGGGTCGCGACCAGCTTCGAGCTCTTCGTGCGCCCCGACCAGCAGGTGAGCCTCACGATCCCGTCCACCATCGGGCGCTAGACTCACACAGAGACACAGAGGCACAGAGGAAGACCGTCTTCCTCTGTGCCTCTGTGTCTCCGTGTGAGACGCCGTTCAGACCTTGAAGAAGATCTTGCGCCGGTAGAGGATCTCCATGGCGCCGGTCCAGAAGAGGACGAAGCAGAGCGCGAAGGCGAGCGACGCGTTGACCGGCGAGAGCCACGACGCGAACGCGCCCTCGAAGATCCACGTCTTCAGCGTCACCGGCTCGGGTGTCGCGGGGAGCCGCACCAGGGTGAGGATGCGCGCCATCAGCCCGGAGAGAAAGAACGCGGCGATGGCGTTGACGCCGAACACCAGGAAAGGGCGCGACCAGCGCTGGTAGCCGCGTACGTCCACCATCCAGTAGCACATCGCCAGGAAGTTGAGCGCCATCCCCGCCGTGAAGAGCACGTACGAGCTGGTCCACAGCGCCTTGTTGATGGGGAACACGGCGTGCCACGCCAGCCCCGCCACCAGCGCCAGGTTCCCCGCGAAGAACATCCCCACCGCCTTCTCCGCCGCCGGGCGCTCGGAGCGCAGCCAGCGCCCCGCGAACACCCCCAGCAGCACCGTGGCGATGGCCGGAAGGGTGCTGAACGGCCCCTCCGGGTCCCAAGTCCGGGCCGACGCCCACATGTGGTCGGTGCCGATCAGCGTGCGGTCCACGTACGCCGCGAAGTTCCCCTCCTTGCTCAGGTCTCCCGCGCCGAAGCCCGGGACGGGGACGAGCTTCATCGCCGCCCAGTAGCCCAGCAGGAGCGCCGCGGTGGCCCACGCCTGGGCGCGCGGTTTCAGGAAGAGGACCAGCGCCGCCGCCGCCACGAAGGCCACCCCGATCCGCTGCAGCACGCCGGGGATGCGCAGGTGCGCCAGGTCCAGGTTGTAATATGGGAACGCCGCCAGGAGCAGCCCCAGCCCGAACAGCTTGGCCCCGCGCACCGCCGCCTTCCCCATCAGCCTGCCGCGTGGCGCCCCCCGCTCCGCCGCGGGGACGAGCGAGAACGCCATCGCCACGCCCACGATGAAGAGGAAGAAGGGGAAGATCAGGTCCGTTGGCGTCCAGCCGTGCCACTCCGCGTGCGCCAGCGGCGGGTAGATGGCGCTCCAGGTCCCCGGGTTGTTCACCAGCAGCATCCCCGCCACGGTGATCCCGCGGAACACGTCCAGCGACAGGAGGCGCCCCTGCGCGGAGGGGCCGGACACCGGGGCGGCCTGCGGCGCGGGAGGAGCGAGTGTCTCGGTCATGGTTTCCCTTGAAGGGGTGCGGGAAGACATTATCGGCTTCCGTGCGGCCCCGGTCAAATCCCCTTCTCCGTGCCTCTGTGCCTCTGTGTGAGCATACACCGGCACTTCCCTTGCGCCGGGCGCGGCAGAAACCCGCAACCACGGAGATCCGGAATGTCGTGTCCCACGATGAGCTTCAGCGGCGTCACGCGCGAGGTGTACGACTGCCTGATGCGGCAGGCGGCGAGCATGGGCTTCCCCACGCCCCAGGGGCCGCAGGGGCGCGTCGCCTACCACAGCATCGAGGCGGAGTACCGCTGGGACGAGAGCGAGGCGACGCTGGAGATCACGGTTTCGCGCAGCCCGGAGTGGCTGGACTGCGGGATGGTGGAGGCGCGCGTGCGCCAGACCATCGGCGGGTGCGGCGGCGCGTGAACGCGCGCGGTGCGCATTGCGACGGAACATCCGAGGAGGCATACTCGTCGGCGGGGAGCCCTCACCCGGCGGCCTGAGAGCCGCCACCCTCTCCCAGCAACTGCCCTGGGAGAGGGGACTACTTCGCGCGCGGCGAGCCGGTGGTTGAGCGCCCGGAGCGTGCGGGCGCGATGAATCGAGCCCCTGCCAACGAATGCGTGGAAATCGCCCCCCTCCCCCAGCAGTTTGGGGGAGGGGGGTCGGGGGGGTGAGGGCCCGCCGCAGTTCACACCTTTCAGCCACCGACCATGTCATCCTACCCACGCCCGCACGTCGGCTACGACTATCGCGCAGAGGATCCCACGTTTGTCTACCCGGCGCGGGAGAGCGGGGCGCAGAGGGTGGCGCTGCGCGTGGTGCAGGCGGGGGCGGTGGCGGTGGTGCTGGTGGCGGCCACGTACCGGGTGTTCGAGCTGGACCGGTTCTTCGTGCCCAAGGAGCTGGTGCTGCACCTCACGGCGCTGCTGGCGGGGATCCTCTGCCTGTCGGCGTCGCGGAAGTTCTCGGTGGGGCGGGTGGACCTGCTGCTGGCGGGGTACCTGGCGCTGGGGGCGGTCTCGGCGGCGCTGGCGCAGAACCCGTGGGCGGGGATGCGGGCGCTGGGGGTGAGCGCGTCGGGGATCGTGGTGTTCTGGGCCGCGCGCTCGCTGGGGCGCGCGGGGCTCGCGCGGCCCGTGCTGGTGGCGGTGGGGATCGCGGTGACGCTGGGGGCGCTCACCTCGCTGGCGCAGACGTACGGGGTGCGGCTGGACGTGTTCAGCATCAACCGCGCGCCGGGGGGCACGCTGGGGAACCGCAACTTCGTGGCGCACCTCTGCGCCTTTGGGCTGCCGATCCTGGCGCTGTGCGCGCTGCGGGCGTGGCGCGGTCCGGGGCTGGTGCTGGGAGCGGTGGGATTCGCGGCGCTCGCGGCGGTGCTCGTCCTCACGCGGTCGCGGGCGGCGTGGCTGGGGGTGATCGCGGCGCTGGCGGTGATGATGCTCGGCTGGCTCATCGTGCGCCCCGTGCGGCGCGACGGGCGGAGCTGGATGCGCCTGGCGACCCTGCTGCTCTTCGCGGGGGGCGGCGTGGCGGTGGCGCTGATCGTTCCCAACAAGCTGCGGTGGAACAGCGAGAATCCGTACACGGAGACGGCGCGCGGGGTCGTCAACTACCAGGAGGGGAGCGGGCGCGGGCGGCTGCTGCAGTACGGCAACACGCTGCGCATGGCGGCCGCGCACCCCGTGCTGGGCGTGGGCCCCGGCAACTGGCCCGTAGCGTACCCCGAGTACGCCAGGCGCCGCGACCCCTCCATGGACCCGCGCGAGGGGGGGATGACCTCCAACCCCTGGCCCAGCAGCGACTGGGTGGCGCTGATCGCGGAGCGCGGCCTTCCCGCCTTCGCCCTGCTGGTGCTGGCGATGGGCGGGCTCGCGGGCACGGCCTGGAAGCGGATGCGCACCGCCCGCGACGCCGACGAGGGGCTGGTCGCGCTCGCCCTGGCCTCCACCCTGGTCGCGACGCTGGTGGTGGGCGCCTTCGACGCCGTCCTCCTCCTCCCGCTCCCCTCGCTCCTGATCTGGGCCGCGCTCGGGGCCCTGGTCTCGGGCGAGGAGGGCCGCTGGAGGCGTGAGGCCGGCGGGGGCGCGCGGGTGCTGGGCATCCTGGGGCTGCTGGTGGTGTGCGGCGGATTCGCGGCCCGGAGCGCGGCGCAGGTCGGCGCCATGCACCTCTTCTCCACGGAAACCTCCAACCGCGCGCTGGAGCAGGCGAGCCGCCTGGACCCGGGGAGCTACCGCATCCATCTGCGCCTGGCGCGCTCCTACCGCGGCCGCGCCTCCCGTGCCAGGCGCTGCGAGCACGCCCAGGCCGCCCACGCCCTCTTCCCCCACGCCGAAGCCGCCGCCGCCGCGGCCCGCCGCTGCGACTGAACCGTCTCTCCGTGTCTCTGTGTGAGATTGCCGTTTCCGTACGGCACTCCCACATTGCGGAGATCCCTCGAAGACACCTGTTCCGCGAGCGCCATGTCGTCCGATCCGCAGAGCCTGACCCGCCGCGACTTCGCCCGGGCCGCGGCCACCGCCGCCCTCGTCCCGCTGGCCGCGTGCGCGGGGAACCGGCCCGAGCCCTCTCCCGCGCCGTCCGGCACCCCGGCGGCCACCACGGGAGCGGCGCCCGTCGCGCCCTCCGCTCCGCCGCAGCGGCAGGCGGGGCAGGAGCGCGACCCCATGGCCGAAGAGCTCATGGAGGTGCTGCGCGTGAAGTACCGCGACCGGCTCACTTCCGAGCAGTGGGAAGAGGTGAGGAAGGGGATCGAGGGGAACCTGAGCGGCGCCAAGGCGCTGCGGCGCTTCCAGCTTCCCATCGCCACCGAGCCGTCCACCGTCTTCCGCGCCTACCGCGGAGGTGCGCGGTGATCCCGGCCGAGACTCTGTACCTGCCGCTCGCCGAGCTTGCGGCGCAGGTGCGCACGCGCCGGCTGGACCCGGTGGATCTGGCCGAGCTCGCGCTGCAGCGCCTGGAGGCGCTGGGGCCGCGGCTGGGCGCGGTGGTCACGGTCACGCGCGAGCGTGCGCTGGCCGAAGCGCGCGCCGCCCGCGCGGAGATCGCGGCGGGGCGCTACCGGGGCCCGCTGCACGGCATCCCCTACGGCGCCAAGGACCTGATCGCGGCGGCCGGCTACCCCACCACCTGGGGCGCGCAGCCGTACCGCGAGCAGCGCTTCGCCGAAGACGCCACCGTCGTGGCGCGCCTCAAGGCCGCGGGCGCGGTGCTGGTGGCCAAGCTGGCGTCGGTGGAGCTGGCGGGCGGGATGGGATACGAGCAGGCGAACGCGTCCTTTACCGGCCCCGGCCGCACGCCGTGGAACCCGGAGTTCTGGAGCGGCGGCTCGTCCAGCGGGCCGGGCGCGGCGGTGGCGGCGGGGCTGGTGCCCTTCGCCATCGGCTCGGAGACGTGGGGCTCCATCGTCACTCCCGCGGCCTTCTGCGGCATCACCGGGCTGCGCCCCACGTATGGCCGGGTGAGCCGGGCCGGCGCCATGGCGCTGTCGTGGACGATGGACAAGATCGGCCCCATGTGCCGCACGGCGGAGGACGCGGGGGTCATCCTGCAGGCCATCGCCGGGCCCGACCCGCGCGACGACGCCTCCGCCGACCGCCCGTACCGCCACACCGCCACCCCCGCGCGCCCGGCTCGGCGCCCGCGCATCGGGGTGCTCAAGGGGCTGGCGGAGGGGTCGCAGCCGGAGGTGCGCCGCAACTTCGAGGCGTCGGTGCAGCGCCTGTCCGAGTTCGCGGAGGTGACGCGCGACGTCACCCTGCCGCAGTTCCCTTATGGAGCCGCCGCCTCCATGATCATCGACGCCGAGGCGGCCAGCATCTTCGAGGAGCTGGTGGAAAGCGGCCGCGTGCACGAGCTTACGGCGCCCGAGGACCGCATCGGCGGCTATCCCGGGCAGGTGGTCTTCGCCAAGGACTACCTGCGCGCCCTGCGCATCCGCACCCCGGCCGCGGAGGCGATGGACCGCTTCTTCGCGGAGACGGGCTTCGACGCCGTGGCGCACCCCACCCGCGGCACCGTGTCGTACCCCGTGGGCAAGAAGTTCAGCGAGGCCTATACCGACGCCCCCGGCGGCGGCGAGCCCATCTCGGCCGCTTCCAACCTGCTGGGCCTCCCGGGGATCGCCATCCCCAACGGCTTCGGGCGCGACAACCTCCCCACCTCGCTCTCGCTCACCGGCCGCGCGTGGGACGAGGCGAAGGTGATCGCCCTGGCCGCGCAGTACCAGCGGCGGACGGACTGGCACACGCGCCGGCCGAACGGATTCTGAACGGCGGGGAACGGGAACCGCCGAACGGCGACACCCCTGTTCGCCCGGCGGTTCGCGTCCACCGTTCCCCGTTCCCCCTCCTGGAGCTCACATTGCCCTCAGCATTCGGAAGGACCGGTCCGCGCACGCGGAGCGCCATCGTCATCGGGCTCGGGATGGGCGGCTTCATCGACGGGATCGTCCTCCACCAGATCCTGCAGTGGCACAACATGGGCTCCGCGGTGCTCCCGCCGCACACCATGGAGGCCATGAAGCGCAACATGGTGTGGGACGGCCTCTTCCACGCCGGCACCTGGGTCGTGACGATGATCGGCATCGTCATGCTCTGGGCGCACGCACGCCGCGGCCACCCGCTCCCGGGCCCGCGCGCGCTCACCGGTCAGATGCTGCTGGGCTGGGGCATTTTCAACCTGGTGGAGGGCGCCGTCGACCATCACCTCCTCGATCTCCACCACGTCCGCGACGTGCCGGTCCACGTCCCGCTTTACGACTGGGTCTTCCTGGCCACCTTTGGCGTGGGGCTGATCCTGGTCGGCTGGTGGATGTCGCGCCCGCGCCGCGACCCGCTCCTGCGCCGCTGACCTCCTCCGTGTCTCTGTGCGAGACGGCGATCTGTCCTCCGCGGATGACACCGCCCGCGAGGCGGCGGCTCGGGGTGGAACGTAAAGCTTTCCGCCATAATCAGATGCGATTCTGGCCCGCGCGGGTACGCCCGATGCGATGCCCCGGGGCCGGCACGCAGTCCCCTTCCTCCGCAGCAACCCGTTCGGGAGATCCCATGAAGACCCAAGCACGCGCCCTGCGCCGCGCTGCCCTCGCCCTGGCCGGCATCGTACTCGTGTCCGGCGGATGCGGGAAGCAGGTGACCCGCCTCAATCCGGACCAGCAGATCGACCTTTCCGGCCGCTGGAACGACGTGGACAGCCGCCAGGCCGCCGACGCCATCATCCGCGAGACCTTCGCCGACCGCGAGAGCTGGGCGCTGGAGTACGCGCGCGCGCACGGCGGCCGCCGCCCCACCGTGATCGTGGGCTCGGTGCGCAATCGCAGCATGGAGCACATCCCGATCAACGCCTTCGTTCGGGACCTGGAGCGTGCGTACCTGGGGAGCGGGCAGGTGCAGGTGGTGGCCAGCGCCGACGAGCGCGGCGAGGTGCGCGCCGAGCGCGAGGACCAGCAGCAGAACGCCGCCGCGGACACCCGCGCGCGCATGGGCATCGAGCGCGGCGCCAACTACATGCTGCAGGGCGACATCGAGTCGGTGGAAGACCGCGAGGGCAGGCGCCGCGTGGTCCTCTACCAGATCGACATGACGCTCGTGAACCTGGAGACCAACGCCAAGGAGTGGACCGGGCAGCACAAGATCAAGAAATACGTGGAGCGCCCGCGACTCCGCCTGTAACCGAGATCCGTGCGCGGGCGGAGTCCTGGTTGGCGCCGGCGGGGGCCCTCACCCCCCCGACCCCCGCTCTCCCAATACTGGGAGAGGGGGGCGCACTCCGGCCATCCAGCCGCACCCACGGATCCCGGAGGCCGCCGTTTCGAGAACCGCAGGCGCGACGCCGCCGAACGCCGCGCAGACACAGAAGATGCGCCCCCCTCTCCCGTTATCGGGAGAGCGGGGGCCGGGGGGGTGAGGGTCTCTCCGCGCGCCGCAGCGCTGGCGCACTGTCCCGAGCCCGGCCCACGACCCCAAACTGTCGCCCCCACTCGTGCAGGAGCACCCATGAAGCACACATCCATCATGGCGCTGGCGATGCTCGCCGCCGCCGCGTGCGGGCCCCGCATCCAGCCCCTCCGCCCCATTCAGCCCAACGGTGCCATCGTTCCCTCGCGCACCGGCGAGGTGGTGGCCCGCGCCCGCGACGAGGGCGAGGCGGAGCGCGCGCGCCTGGCCGGCGAGCGCCGCCGGAACGAGGCCGCGGCCCTCGCCGCCTGCAGCCCCGTCCTCTGCGACGCCATCGCGCGCGGCGAGCTGGCGCTGGGCATGACGCAGGCGCAGGTGCTGGCCGCCACCCGCAGCGGCGCCGGCGCGTGGGAAGAGCGCGGCGGCGGGCGCACCACCACCCTGGCCGCGCGCGACGAGTTGCACCCCCCGGCGGACCGGGTGGCGCCCTTGGCGTACGTGACGCTGGAAGACGGGCGCGTCCGCTCCTTTGCCTACCAGGAGCCGGAGGGCGTGCGCCTGGTGGCCTCCCCGGCCGACGCGTCGGCGGCGGGGCGCGGG
>CADCTW010000221.1 GCA_902805735.1 uncultured Gemmatimonadota bacterium
GAGGACGGCGCGATCGAAGTGAACCTCGACCCGGCCCTCTGGTTCAAGCCGGGCGCGCAGGTGGTGAACCTTGCCGCGCTCAACGGACGCACCGTCGAGTTCGAGGCCGAGTTCAAGAGCGGCATCAGGGTGGAGCACGACGACGACTGACAACAGCGGGGCTCACACAGAGGCACAGAGGCACGGAGGAGTACACCTCTGTGCCTCTGTGTCTCTGTGTGAGCCCGGCTGTTTCGCTAGCGGGTGCCGCGCAGCAGCGCCATGGGATCGGCGCGCGCCGCGGTGAATGCGGGGCGCACGGTGGCCGCGACGCTCACCAACACCAGCAACAGGAACGCGCTCCCGATCACCCACGGATCGAAGACCCGGGTCTCGAAGAGGAGCGGCTGGAGCTGCGGCTGTCCCAGGCGCAGGAGGGCGAGGCCCGCGAGAAGTCCGGCTCCCGTAACCAGCACTCCGAACCGCACGAACGAGAGCGCGATGCGGTACGGCCGTGCCCCAAACGCGATCCGGACGCCGAACTCGTAGTAGCGGGCCGAGGCGAGGTAGGAGAGCGAGCCGTACAATCCCACCGCGGCCAGGAGCACCATCAGCGCCCCGAGCGCGGTGAACAGCACCGCCCCGCTTCGCCACAACGCCGACTGTGCTCCCGTCGCCTGCTCGATGGACCGTACGCGCGGCGCCGCCGAGGCGGGGAACGCCTCCGCGAAGAGCGGGCGCACGAGCGCGGCGACGTCGCCCGCGTCTTCGCTGGAGCGGAAGAGCAGGAGCCGGCCGCGCCCGGACTGCGCGGCGCGAGGCAGGTACACCTGGAACGCGGGGGGGTCGCTGATGGTGGAGCGGACCACGTCCTCCACCACGCCGACCACCGGAGTGCACGGGGCGCTCTCCGTGCGCAGCCGCAGGCAGCGGCCCAGCGGATCGCGGCCGCGCCAGAGGCGGGCCGCGGCACTCCGGTTGATGAGGGCGCCGCCCGCCTGTTCCGCCGCCTCGATGCCGCGGCCCCGTAGCAGAGCGGTGCCCGTCACGGCCAGGTAGTCGCGGTCCACGACGTTCTGGAAGGGACCTTCCAGCATCCCCCCCACGTCGTCGGGCGCCTCGTCCGCGTAGACCAGCGAGATCTCCGACGAGATCATCGGCGCGGTCGACGCCACCGCCGCTCCCGAGACCCCGGGAGCCGCCGCCACGCGCGCCTTCATACGGGTGAACGCCTCGTCCAGGGAAGCGGGCGCCACACTCCCCGGCGGGAATTCGGCGGTGACGGCGTAGAGGGAGGATGGATCGAACCCCAGATCCAGACGCTGCGCGAAGAACGAGCTGCGTACGAACAGGCCGGTCGCCACCAGCAGGGACGCGGAAAGCGCGGCTTGCACGGTGTGCAGCGCGAATCGCCACTTGCGGCCGGGGCCCCGGGCGGCGGCGGGCGCATCGCGTACACACGCCGCGGGCGACACCGCGGACGAGCGAAGCGCCGGAATCGCGGCGGTGCACAGCGCGACGGCCAGCGTGAGGAGCGCCGTGAACCCCGCCACGCGCAGGTCGACCAGGGCGCCGCCGCCGGCCGCCTGGGGAAGGATCAGGGCCCGCAGCATGCCGGAGGCCAGGTGCGCCGCCAGGAGGCCGAGGGCGCCTCCCAAAGCCGTAAGAACCAGCGCTTCCCACATCAGCGTGCGGACGATCTGCCCGCGCGTCGCGCCCAGAGCCATCCGCACCGCGTGGTCCCGGACCCGGCGCCGGCCTCGGGCAAGGAACAGGGTCCCGACGTTGATGCTGGCGACCAGGAGCATGGCGAGAGCGGTCGCCGCGAGCCACACCGTGAGCATCGCCTGCCGGGATGGGTTTGGCCCCCGTGCCGCCAGGAGCGGGTCGAATCCGGCCGAGAGATACTGGAGCGTCCGTCCGGCCGAGGGGGGCTCGGCGCTCAGCCCGGCGATGACGACCTGTGCCGCCACGGCCCGGTCCACCCCCGGGGCACGCCTTCCCAGGACGGTGAGCGGGTAGATGTCCGAGCTCGCCGTCCATCCCTCGCCAAACGCGTCGTCGCCCGCCGCACGGAGCGGAACCCAAACTTCCGTGGGCGTGACCTCGGTCCCCGCGAACCCGTCAGCGACGATCCCCGCGACGGTGTAGAACCGGCCGTCCAGCCGGATGGAGCGCCCGATCACCGCGCGCGGCTCCGCCGAGAACCGCCGCGCGAACGCCTCCGAAACCACGGCCAGCGGAGAGGCCGAGGGCTGGTCGTCCGCTTCCCGGAAGAGGGAGCCCGCCCGCGTCCTCACCCCGAGAAGCGCGAAGTAGTTTCCAGAGGCGAACGACACCCTCGCCTCGCCGGCCTCCGCGCCCGCGACCAGCTCGGCTCGTGCGGGGAGGGTGAACGCGCCGAGCTCCACCCGCCCTTTGGCGCGCTCGCGCGCGGCCTGGTACGCGGGGTAGGAGAAAGTCGTCTGGTCGAACGTGGAGCCCGAGGAGGTCCCGACCGACTTCGCCGAGACGCGGCCCACGAGGCCGGCGTCGGCGACGCCGGCCGGCGGGCGGAGGAGGAGGCGGTCCGCGATCGAGAACACCGACGCGACCGCTCCCAGGCTCAGCCCCAGCGACAGGATCACCCACGCGGCGAACCAGGGGTCGCGCAGGAGCGAGCGAAGGGTCCGCGTCATCGTACCGGGACCCAGGGTGGACGCGAGGAGCGCGCGCTCCGCACGAGGGCCCGGATGGAGTCGGCCCCCAGGGTGCCGAACAGCTGGGTGCGGCCGATCACCAGCGTCGGTGTGCCCCTGAGGCCGAGCGCCCGCGCCATCGCGGCGTCGCCGCGGACGCGGGCCGGAGCGGCGGGCCCGGCGAGGCATGCCTGGAACCGCGCGGAATCGGCTACGCCCGCTCCCCTGGCGTACTCCTTCCACGGCCGCTTTCCGATCTCCGCCTGGCCTTCGTACAATCCGTCGTGCATCTGCTGGCCCCGCCCCTGCTCGGCCGCGCACTCGAACGCGACCGCCGCCGCAAACGCGTGGGGATGGATGCCTTCCAGGGGATAATGATGCAACGCGAGGAGCACGCGCCCCGGCTGCTCGTCCAGCACCTGGCGGAGCGCGGCGGCGGTTTCGCGACAGGAGGGACACTGGAAGTCGGCGAACTCCACGATCGTCACCGCCGTGCTCTCGGCCGCCTCCCCGCTGCGCCAGCCGGTGGCCGCAAGCTGCTCGATCAATCCCGGCTCCAGGAGCCATCGCGTGGGCGCCGGCGCGGGAGCAGCGCTCGCGCCGAACCGGTCCGGGAAAAGCTCCCGGGCGATCACGAGCCCTCCGACGCAGAGCGCGCCGAGCACGAACAGCGCGGTCAGCCCCTCGAGGATCCGCTCGGGCTTCATGGGCTGGCCGCCGCCGGGGCGTCCGGAACCTCGTTCTGGCTCGCCCGTATCCACGCGCGCATCCGGTCGGCGCCCGCCACCAGGGCGACGACGCGGTCCGGCGCCACGGTGATGGCGGCGGGGTCCACGGAAACGTCACGCTCCAGCACCACCCACTGGGGCACCTCCGCCAACCGGCCGGAGCTCCTCCACACGTACGCCACGGCGTTGGAGTTCAACCAGTTTCCCCCCACGGAGATCTCGTCGAACGGACCGATCCCGTTCAGCAGCATCATCCCCTCGCTGACGTCGTCGTCCATCGCGACGCCGACCAGCCGCAGCCCCTTGCCCTGGGCGGCCGCGCGGCGGGCCAGCTCGGCCTTCATCGCGCGGACCGCGGGTACGAAGTCCGGATTCCGGGTGCCGCCGCAATGCGATGTGGCGATCAGGACCCCCACCAGCTCACGGTAGCGCGAGCCATGCTTGAACCGCCCCTTTGCAACCGTGCTTCCGCCCGGAAGCATCTGGTTCCAGAGCATGCGCGAGACTTTTGCCTGCGGCCCTCCATCCGCGAGGACACGGCGGCCTCCCGCCACCAGCACTCCCGCCGCGGTCAGGAACACCAGGGCGGTCGCGATCCGCGAGATCCACACGCGGGTCATGGCGGCTACCTCCGACGCTCGGATGCGCGCCATACCACGGCCGCACCCGTGGACTGGTCCAGCGACACGGCCCGGTCACCGCCCGTGGACGCCAGCCACCCGGGCAGGTCGTCCTGGCGGCCGTTCTCCTCACCGGTGGCGACGGCGATGCGGCGGGATTGCACGCTCGTGAAGCCGGTGTCCTGCCTGGGGGCGCGGAAGCCGTACTGTGCCAGCACCCATCCCGGTTTGAGCGTGGTCAGCGAAAGAAGCAGGTGATACCCCTCCGGCGGGGCGACCATGGCGATCCGTCCGCCGCCTACGTCCAGGATCGGCATCTCCGTCGTCCCGGCGAGCTTCCGCGTCCAGAGTGGCTGCCCCGTCTCCCCGTACGCCTGGATCTCCGCGGTGGCCGCGGATGCGACCAGCAGGCGCCGGTTGGGGGACGAGCAGTGCAACTGCGCCCTGGACATCGCTTCACGCCGCCTGGGTGTGCCCGAGCCGAACTGCCGGCCGAACCTGCGCACGACCACGCCGGCCTCCGAGTACGCCGTGACGGGCGAAGTGCTGGCGGGCTGGTACACGTACACGTGCCCCCCCATGGCGCACAGGCCGGTCACGCCGTTCTCCACCGCGAAGGAGCCCGCTTCGCGGAGCGTGGAGCCGGCCGGAGTGAAGCGGAACACGCGGCGCGCCGCCGGATCCAAAATCAGCAGCCGGCCTGCGGCATCCACGCTCAACGCGAGCGGAATCTGGACCGATGGGGGAAGCGCGACTTCCGTCGCGGACAGCGACGCACCCCGCACCTCGAGCGAAACGAGCCGCCGGTCGGGCATCCGCAGCGCGAAGATGCGGCCTGATGGAAGGACTGCTGGAGCATCGAAGTAGCGCGGGGCGCCGCCGGCGGGCGTGTCGAGCCGCATGGAGGCGATCCGGCTGAGCGAAACCTGCCCGCCGGTGCGGGCCTGTGCGTGCACGACGCCGGGGACGGCGAGCAGAGCGGCGATCGCGGCGGGTGCTATCCGGCGGGCGTACCGGCTCAGGATAGGGCGCATGGGTGTCTGCAGGTGCGGTTTTTCGCGGACGAGCTTCGAGGCAGCGTCCACGGTTGTACGACGGGATGACCCATGAAACGCACCCTACGGTGCGCCGCACGGCGTCGGCGATTTGGCTTACTGCGAACAACCACCCGAGACGCAGCTACTTACCTCCGGCGACTTTTCGAGCGCACACTGTTCCCCGGACCGGTACTCGCAGGTGGTGGCCGAGCTGCACCAAGTGTTGCTGCACGCCACGGCGGCACCTGCGTCGTTCGAGCCCAGGAGCAGACCTCCACCGACGATGACCATGCCCGAGAGCATGAGGAGCGAGGCACGAATTCGAGTCATTGGACTTTCCTTTTTATAGGTGGCCGGTGCTGCCTCGAAGCAGGCGTGGATGGTCTCGGATTCGGTAGCGCGGACACGAGTATGGGCGTGGAGAGGGAAGGTAGGATTGCGAATCATCTTCCACAAGTGTCGTCAACCGGTCTGGTCCGCGGCTCGGAATGGAACAGCAGATCTCACACAGAGACACAGAGACACAGAGACACAGAGGCACAGAGGCACAGAGGCACAGAGAAAAATCACTCCTCTGTGCCTCTGTGTCTCTGTGTGAGAATTTCAGTTGGGGTAGCGCGGCGGCGCTCCGCTCCCAAGAATACATGGACCTGACCACGACGACACCACGGGAACCATGCGCATCCACACCCTCGCCCTGCTCCTGCTGGCGGTTCCGGCCGCGGCGCAGCAGCCGCGGCAGCTCACCGCCGAAGACTACGCCCGCGCCGAGCGGCGGCTGGACAGCCACACCCTTCCGCTGGTGAGCGGGCTGGCCGGGCCGCCCAACTGGACGGCGGACGGACGCTTCTGGTACCGCGCCACCACGCCGGGGGGCGGCGGGTACTTCCTGGTGGACCCGGCCCGCGGCACCCGCGAGCCCCTGTACGACCCCGCGCGCCTGGCGCCGGCAGTGGGCACCGCTTCCGGGCGCGACATCCCCGCCGGGCAGATTCCCATCCTGTCGCTGGACCTGGCGGGGGGCGGCCGCCGCGCCGCGGTGCTGGTGCCGGAAGGGCGCCTCACCTGCGACCTGCAGGCGTACACCTGCGCCCGCGCGGCCACGCCGCGTGGCGCCGTCGTGTCGCCCGACGGGCGCATGGCGGCCTTCATCCGCGACTACGACCTGTGGGTGAGGGAGCTGGCCAGCGGAAGGGAGACGCGGCTGACCACCGATGGGACGCGCGACTTCGGCTACGCCACCAACAACGCGGGGTGGGTGCACGGTGACGACCCGGTGCTCACCTGGTCGCCCGACTCGCGCCGGATCGCCACCTTCCAGCACGACGCGCGCGGCGTGGGCGACATGTACCTGGTGTCCACCAACGTCGGCCAGCCGCGGCTGCAGGCGTGGAAGTACCCGCTCCCGGGCGACAGCGTCATCTTCCGCATCCACCGCGTGGTGGTGAACGTGGCCGGCGCCGGCGGCCCACGCGTGGTGCGCTTCCGGATGCCGGCCGATCCGCACCGCTCCACCGTCTCCGACCACGTGCGGTGCGACGGCGGCACCGTGTGCGACCTGCAGTGGTTTCCCGACGGGTCCAGGGTCGCCTTCGTCAGCAGCTCGCGAGACCACAAGCAAGCGTGGATGCGGGTGGCGGACGCCCGCACGGGCGAGGTGCGCACCCTGTTCGAGGAGCGCTCCCAGACGCAGATCGGCGACGCGTCGTTCGCCGAGCAGCTCTGGCGCGTCCTCCCGGCGAGCAACGAGCTGGTCTGGTGGTCGCAGCGCGAAGGGTGGACGCAGCTCTACCTGTACGACCTGGACACGGGCCGCCTCAAGAACCGGATCACCTCCGGCGACGGCAACGTGATGGACATCGTGCGCGTGGACGAGCAGAGGCGCGTCCTCTATTTCACCGCGCAGGGCAAAGAGGCGGGCCGCGACCCGTACTTCCAGCACCTGTACCGCATCGGCTTCGACGGGAGCGGGCAGACGCTGCTCACCCCCGAGGACGCCCACCACACCGTCTCCATGTCGCCGGACGGGCGCTTCATCGTGGACAGCTACTCCACGCCGGACACGCCCCCCGTCACCGTGCTGCGCGACGTGGACGGCCGTGTGGTCCGCACGCTGGAGCGCGGCGACGTGTCCCGCCTCGCGGCGACGGGGTGGCGGCCACCCACCCGCATCCGCATGAAGGCGCGCGACGCGCAGACGGACATCTACGGGCTGATGTTCACCCCGTCCGCCCTGGATTCCACCCGGAAGTACCCGATCGTCAACTACATCTACCCGGGCCCGCAGGTGGGGAGCGTGGGGCCGCGCAGCTTCATGCCGTCGCGCAGGGACCACCAGGCGCTTGCGGAGCTGGGCTTCGTGGTGGTGGCCATCGACGGGATGGGCACGCCGGGGCGCAGCAAGGCGTTCGCGGACGCGTACTACGGCCGCATGATCGACAACACCCTCCCCGACCAGATCGCGGGGATGCGCGAGCTGGCGCGGCGCTACCCCTTCATCGACATCGAGCGCGTGGGGATCTGGGGGCACTCGGGGGGCGGCTACGCGACGGCGGCGGCCATGTTCCGGCACCCGGAGTTCTTCAAGGTGGGGATCTCCGAATCCGGCAACCACGACAACCGCAACTACGAGGACGACTGGGGCGAGCGCTACCACGGCCTCCTGGTGCGCACCGGCACCACGGACAACTACGCGAACGAGGCCACCCAGACGCACGCCGCCAACCTGCGCGGCAAGCTGATGCTGGCCCACGGCGCGATGGACGACAACGTGCCCCCCTACAACACGTACCTGGTGGTGGACGCGCTGGTGAAGGCCAACAAGGACTTCGACCTGGTGATCTTCCCCCACGCCCGCCACTCCTTCGGCGCGGACGGCGACTACATGATGCGCCGCCGCTGGGACTACTTCGTCCGCCACCTGCTGGGCGCAGAGCCGCCGCGCGAGTACCAGATCGGGCGTCTGGGCAACTGATCTCACACAGAGGCACAGAGACACAGAGAGAAGACGTACTCCTCTGTGTCTCTGTGTGACTCGCTCGTCCAGCGCTGTGTTGGACGCACTACAGTCTGTCCCAAACAACGCGAGTGTGGCCCACCAGTAGTGAAACACGGCGCGGACGCTTCTGCACCACTTGAATCCTAAGTTCTCTGGATAGGCACACCTAGACAACAGCGGGGCCGCTCTCTTGGAGCGGCCCGCGGTCCTTGTGCCCTTCCCCGCCTGCGCTACAGGAGCTCGCCGCTCGAGTTGGCTATCCTAGCTCGGCGCCAGAACCACCCGTCCGGCCGGAGCGGCTCGCTTTCTTCGAGCGATAGTCCTGCAATGCGAAGATAGTACTGACCACAAATCCCGCCGTTGGGCTGATGGAGAGATCCGGCCAGATCACCATGCGCAGGATGAGAAGTACGAGCATGTACAACCCAGTACCAACTACCAACACGTACAGCGCCCGACCGAGAGGATTGCGCATCTGAAGCTTAACCACTTGTCGCTTCGGTGATCATCATCTCGATCGCTTTGACCAAGGAGCCGCCGACACCCCCGACGAATGCGCCTTTCAGCCCGCCGAACAACCCACCGACAATCGCCCCCGCGATGTCCGCTGCAACCAAAGGAACCGCTGGATCTTCCCGACTATTGGACACATCTGGTGCCCAGTAGGTCCATGAGTCACGACCGATCGCGACTGAGGAGAGCACCATATCAGCCTCCGCTCCTGACAGCCCTTGGAGCGCCAGTTGCTCGATGCGATCGAACTCAGCCCTTGGGTCGTTCGCATAGGGCGCACTCAGCAGAGCCTCGCCGAGATCTATGGCTAGAGCGGAGTAGCCGGACTGAGCAAGGGTGCTAGAGGCGTCAGCCGGAGTTACATGATAGTCGTACTCGGACTCGATCAGATATCCGGAATTGCTAGTGATGCTACGGCGCGAGAGTCCTTGCGCAGTATGCGGACCGGTCGTGCTCTTCCCTTTTTCAACGTATTCCGGCACCGTAGCGGCGAACTCGCGAACGGTCGCATGGGCGAACGCATTACGAGCAGCGCGACTGCTGAGATCGATGCGCATGGTATCCAGCTTCCGGCGGGCGAATTCAAGGCCGCGGCTGTGGTTTCTTCCCACCCAGTCGTACGCTCTCGCATCCGGCCGGTTGGCGGCTGGGGCGGGGTTTGCCTCCGGCCGGTGCGTCGATTTCTCGGGCGCTTCCGCCGAAGACCGCGGGCTCTGGTCATTCGCCAGAGGACTCATATCACACGCCACAGCAGATACAGAAGCAACCACAGCGGACACCGCCAACAGCCGAGAAAACACCCGGTGCATTGTGTACCTACATTGTAGATGAAGCCAACGCCGATCTCTTAGACGTCAACCGGTAGCCCAGTCGGCAAAACACAGTATCCGGCGCCAGCGCCCCCTGTCAACCTTTGTCGCATAATGATATCCACCGATGAGCGCAGCCCGATTTGAGCTAGTCAATGCGCGAACACGCTCAGCGCCCACGGGTCTATTTTGCGTCGCCGTTCGATGAGAGATCATGGCCCGCTCCCACCGCTGGCCCGCTCCGTTGCGTGATGGATCACGATCCAGTTCGCAATGCGGTTGCGCAACGAGGCGGCCCGGGCGAATCGCTCGGGCCGCTCCTATCTTGACGCCGCTTCTCACCCCGCCGGGTACCCTCAGGTGGGCAGGACCCGTTACCGCTCCAGAACCATCAGGCTCGGCCACCATTCAAGGTAGGTACCGTCGGGTGAGAGAGACACCGACGCTCGGCGCGAATCTCGACGCTCCCGTAGCCCATCGGCCGACGCGAGGACGATACGCGCTCGCTCGACCACTGGCTGCTCCGTGCTGCGCGAGCGGATCAAGCGCTCCAACTCGAGCGGTCGCCGTCGCTAAGCTGGACGATTCGGATCGCGTTTGCCATGCAGAGCAGCCTCACATCCGCAAAGCGATAAAGCACCAGATTTCCGCTACACTACACTAGTTGAAGTCCTGGTAGCCGCCCATCTGCTGGCACTTCGTACAGCGGAACAGATACGCGGCAGGCGACCCATCCCGTTCCAGCCGGCAAAGAACTCCTGCCATTCCGGACCCTCGGGGAGTCCCGTGGAAACGCGAATGATCTCACACAGAGGCACAGAGACACAGAGAGAAGACGTACTCCTCTGTGTCTCTGTGTCTCTGTGTGAGCCCTATCGGTCGCGGGGACAATCCTCGCGCAGGGCGCTGATGCGCCAGCTCTGCGCGCCGGAACGGGCGGTGCCGGTCAGGATGCCGCGCTGCTCGTAGGCTTCCAGTGTGCCGTCGCCATTGCCCCACGTCACGCGGATGGCGGCTGGACCTGACGTTTGCCAGCGGACCGGCTGGGGCTTCGCCCTCTCCAGCACCACGCGTCCGCTGTACCAGCGCGCGCCGGCCGCGTCGCCGCCGCTGTCGGTGAGCATCAGCCACTTCGCTCCCTCCCGCGCGCCGGGCGAAAGGAGCGGGCCGGTGGTGCGGTAACAGGTGTGCGCCACGGGCAGCGGCTTCGCCGGCCCGGAGAAAAGCGAACACCCCGGGAGGAGCGCGAGCAGGAATGCGATCGAGACGCGTTTCATCTTGAGCTGGGGCTCGCGGTGGCCGGATCAGCGAGCTGCCGGGGAGCGCAGAAAGCCTGCCGCCGTTCGCTGAAGCTCCGCTCCTCCGTGCGAACGGCTCGCGGGAAACGTGGTGGTGGAAACCCGTTCCGTCGGCCGCCCCGACGCGGCTTGCCTGGAGCAGGGAGGGCGCGGCGACCCGGCTGCACTACTCCCTTTCATCCTGTCCGGGTGCGTAGCGCGTGCAGACGGTTTGAAGGATGAAAGCGTCCAGGGAGCCAGGCGCCGGTGCCTCGAACGGATTGTTCATCCGCCCCGCGTTGCCCACCGGGTCTCCGTCCGGGCCATATCGCGCGCTCAGCAGCGTCCGGATCTTTTGATCGCGGCAGAGCATCGCATGCCAGGTCAGCACTCGTGCGTGGGGGGCGGCCTGGCCCGCCCGCGCCTCGGCAGGCAGAAGCTCTATCCACGCGAGCAGTGTGTCACCGCGGGTTCTGATGGCGCGTGTGTCGATGGACACCGACACGGATGAGTCCCGCCGGAGCTCGACCCACCCTGCGCTCCGGTACATGGCCCGAGCCGGCGCCGCTTCGGCGGGAGGACCGGTGCGCTGGTTCTGCTCGGGCGCCGTGACGGGGGAAGCCGCGGCGGGCGGAGCGGTTGCACCCTGCGCCGGCGTGTTCCGCGCTTCCGATGCAAGCGCGCTCGCCGATTCAGCAAACCGGAACGTGATCGGCACGCTCACGAACGAGCCGGTCGGACCCGTTCTGGTCCTGGCCGGGGAAAAGCGCATGCGTCGTACTACGCGGACGGCCGCGGTATCGAATTGCGGGATCGGGGCCGCGATCCCGACCTCCGATCTGCCTACTGTGCCCGCGGAGTCCACGATCATCCAGATCAACACGCTGCCCGATATGCCGGCTTTGCGGAGCGCCGCCGGGTAGTTGCGCTGGAGCGCGACCCTTACCTCTTCCAGGTTCAGGAGTCGCGGAGGCACCACCACCGCGGTATCGCACCCCGTGCAGCCCTGCTCTCGAAAGCTCCGCGCTCGCGCTTTGTATTCGACAGAGGCCGTATCCCTCATCCAATGCGAAGTCTGAGCCTCCGCGGCTGGCGCGCAGATGGCCAGCACCGTCAGGCAAAAGATGGCGATCGCAGACACGCGCATTGCGGTCCTGTTTTGTGGGAGCGGGAAGTTCATGGACACGCGGTGCCGGATGACGTGTCCCGTACGCACCTGCACGTGGGCGCGGGTGCTGCTCGGCGCTTCGTCGTGTGGTACGAGACTCGGATTGTGCCGCGGCTACCAGGGTCACACCACAAAGCGGAATCTCGCTGTCCATCACCTGCGCCGGCAACGTCCGGCTGCCGTCGGACAGGGTGCAGGCACGGCGGGTTCCATGTGCGGGTGACCGAGGGGCGGCGTAAGGCATCCGCCAGGATTCTAGCGGCGCCGGCCGGGCCGGCGGCGCACATAAGTCTCGGACGGATGGCCGCCGCGTTCTCCAGCCACGTGCATCGTGTCCCGCTGGATGATCGCACGCAGGCATCGCTCCTCACGCGTCGGCGACGCGGGCTGCGCACAGTAAAAGGTAAGCGTATCCCCGGCCCGCGAGAGGGTGCCGCTGTCCGTATGGACGCGCACCTGGTCGCCGGGCTCCAGGTGCGGTGCACCGCTTCGCAACCGCACCGAAGTCCACCAGCGGGAACCCCGGAGCGCATAGCTCCGCTCGTAGGTGACGACCTCGTAGGGGCCCGTGATGTCACGGACTTCGTATACGTACGGGAGCGGCCGGCCATCGACGGCCACCAGCTCGAAGACGGCGGCAGCCGAACCGCTCTCCCGGCAACCGGCACCCAGGATCAGCGGCATCGCCAGCGCGGCGAGACAGGGAGATCTGATCCGCCTCCACCGGAACGTGGCGACAGAGCGCCCGATCCCGGATCTTTTCTTGTCAGCGTTCATCAGGTGCGTGTCGTGAGATTCTCCAGCGCTCGACGCTTCGGAAGAGCGCCCGGACCGTTTCCCCACTCCGCCGCACGGCTGGGGGGAGCCGAAAGGCGTCGTTCACGTGGCGGCGCTCAACTGCTCCTGCGCGGCCCGCAGGAGCGCGGCAGCCCCCTTCGTGCTGAACTTTGCATCGAAAGTGGCTCTGTTCAGCACCCCTTTGATCTCCGCGGGCGTCAGCGTGGCCGTCAGATGGGAGATGTACGCGCGGAGTTCGCCCCGCTCCGCGGCCGTCAAACCGGACAGAAGCAGCCGTACGATCTCTTCGACGGTCGCGGCCTCCAGGACGATTTCCTGATGGATGCCACGGCCGAACCGGCGAAATGCTTCGGGCTGCTGCATGAAGGAAGTATCGCGTCCACCCATCGCATCGGCCTCCGCACCGGCGAGGAGCCACGCGTGCCCCGGGCGAGGCTCCGGGAGGCGGGCTCGCTAGTCAAAGTCCTGGTACCCGCCGATCTGCTGGCAATTCGTACAGCGGAACAGATACGCGGTAGGCGATCCATCCCGTTCCAGGCCGGCAAAGAACTCCTGCCATTCCGGACCCTCGGGGAGTCCGGTGGAAATGCGAATCGCGGTGACCGCGTCCGGGCCGTGAGCCGCGAGCTCCGCGCGCCCCGCAGGGCCGAGGAACCGTGCGGCGTCACCGCAGTGCGTCCACCAGCGTTCCTGCTGCCACCCCGAGAAGCCCGGAGTGCGGTACGCGACCTCTTCGATCACCTCGTCCGGCACCTCGTCCCACTCTCCGCCTCCAACGCCCGCCTCGTCCGTAAAGGACGCGTCGAGCTTCTCATGCGCCGATCCGTCCGCGATGCACCAGGGGCAGATCGTTCCGTCATACTCCTCCAGCGCGTACACCGGACCCGCGTAGATGAAGCCGCGCGCCTGGCCACAGCAGACGCACTCGACGGCCGATGGAACCACGCTGCCCGTCGCGATGGGATCGGGATGGTATCTGAAGGCGGGAAGTTGCATCGGCGGATCTCCGGAGGTGATCTGTTGAACACGATGGTGCCGCATCGTGCGGCGGGCGCGGCAAGCCGGCAGGCGTACCCAGCGCCGGCGGCCGCGCGCTTACCGGCGCGGGGAGCCGATGACCGGTGTACCCGCGCGGAGCAACCGCTTGACGACGGTCCGCAACCCGAAGGCGGGGTTCTTGGCCCGCGCGACGGCCATGTCCCGTTCGTACTGGTCCCTGACGAAGAATTGGGCCTCCAGCGAGTTCTGATACACCATGAAGAGCTCGCCCAGGTAGGTAGTCTCACCCGCCCGCACCTCGAAATCGAAGGACGGCAGCTGTTTGATGGAGGGTCAGATGCCGCGACGGGCGCAGGCCATACCGGCCAGGGGCGAGTGGGAACGCGTTCACGGATCCATGGTGGCCCTCGAAGTCACCGCGCATTCCCACCATGTCCATCACCAGCTCCGGCGAGGGGCGGGCCCCACGCTGGGCATCCCGATCGTAGACCCACATTTCCGTGTAGTGCGCCCTGCGCTTCTTCTCCGTGCCCACCGAGAGCACGACGACTCCCGAGTCGGCCGCGTCGAGCGTGGCGGGCGAGAGCCTCGCGACGGCGGATCGCCCGGTGCGGGGCATGCAGCCGGCCACGAGAACCACACCGGCAAGCAGCGCGATGAGTGGTGTACGCATGGTTGCGCGAAGTATGGGTTCATGGGGAGGAGGAACAATCAGCATACATCGCCGCGCGAGCCGGGCAAAACCGTCTCGCGTGCGCACGGTGCGGCGCGCTATCGGCTGTGGCGCGCCAGGAACTGCCAGATCACCGCGTTCACGTCCAGATCCTGGGGCGTCCGTCCGATGGAGAGGCCCACGTTGAAGGGATCGGCTCCCGCCCAGGTATGCCCGCCGTCCTCGATGGTCACCAGGGCCACCGAGACGGGACCCCGCCGCGCCTGGCGCAGGGTGGCGGAGGTGCCGTCCGCGAGCTCGGCGTCGATGCGGGGAGCCGCGGCACCTGCGTCGAACACGCCGTTGCGCCGCGCCCAGTACTGGTACGAGTCCGGCGCGGAAAGGTAGGCCCCGGGCTTGCCGCCGTACGCCACCACGAGGTCGGCGGTGCCATGGACCAGCATCACGCCCACGGGGAACAGGGCGCCGCGGGGCGCCTGCCGCTCCACGACCGGGACGGGCAGCGGGCCCCCGACGGAGGCGACCGCGGCGATCCGGTGGGAAAGCTCGGCGGCGAGCCTCTGGCAGAAGAAGCCGCCCCGTGACAAACCCGTGGCGTAGATGCGCCCGCGATCCACGCGGTACTCCCGCTGGAGCTGGTCGAGCACGGCCTCGATGAAGCCGACGTCGTCCGTGCCCTCACCATACGAAGTGCCGAATCCCACGTTCCAGTCCTGCTGCACCCCCTGCGGGTACACCACGATGAATCCCTCGGCGTCCGCTACCTGGTTCATCCCGGTGTAGAGCATCTGCTCCGCCATGGTCATGCCGCCTCCATGGAAGTTGAGCACCACCGGATACCGCCTGGTGCTGTCGGACGGATACGAGGACGGCGTGTAGACGATGTAGCGTCTCTTCTCGCCGTCGTGGACCAGGCTCCGCGCCTGTGCGTGTGCGGCGGTGGGCAGCACTTGCAGGAGCAGGCTGGCTGCGGCGAGCAGGTGAACGGCGAGCGCTTTCATGGTTGGGATAGGCAGGGGTGGGCGCGCGGGCGGCGCCCCAACGATGCGGGGGAGCGGCGAACCGCACCACGGAGGCTCGCCGGCCGGCGAGCCTCCGTCGCCGAGCGGTCGCTGGCGGCAGCCGGAGGCGGTGCAAGGAGGTGCGGCCCGCCGGGAGGCCGGGCGGCGAAGCGACTCACGGGGTCGCCGCGCAGAGAACGTCACCGGCGAGGCGCCAGCCCGGCGGGCACACCTCCGGGACGCCCCCAGCCAGGTGCCGAAGGCCAGTCCAGGGCGGCCCGCCCGAGCCCCAGGCCGGCAGGGCGGCCGCTTCCCGGCCGTTCAACGGCTCCAGCGACCGCTCGCCGGCGCTTGGCGCCGTCCGCGGGGATGTTCTATTTTTCCGCGGCTCGCGCCGCGATTCTTTGGCGCAGCACGCAACCTCAAACCTCTTCATCCGAGCGCAATACCCCATGCGAGCAATCCCTCACGGCTTCTGCATCGCCGCCGGCCTGCTGTTCGCGGCGAGCGGTGCACCGGCTCAGGCTGTACCCACGCACCTCCAATACGGCGCGGACCTCATCGTGAGCGGCATCGACCCCGTCGCCGCTGCCAACGCGGGGATCGGCGACCGCGCGTATGGGCTCCTGATCAACGGAAACCTGATCGCGTTCAGAGTGTTGAGCCTGAGCGCGGAGGGCGGGCTCCTCGAAACGAGCGATGAGGACGCCTTCACACAGGAGACCAACCGGGGCGAACAGACGTCCAGCGTGACCGCGCTGATGGGCTCGCTATCCGCGGGTCTGCGCACGCCCGAGCTGTCCCTGGGCGGCACCCGGCCCCTGACGCTCTCGGCGGGGCTGAACGCGGGAAGCACCTGGCTCAACGTGAGCCGCGGGATCGTCCAGTGCGCGGATTGCCACGACGAGGACTTGAACGTGCGGGCCGGCGGCTTCTGGGAGCCCGCGGTGTGGGTGGGGATCGGGCCGGGCGCGGTCAGCGCGCGCTACCGCACGTACGTGGGAGGCTCGAACGTCCAGAACGCGTGGATTCTGGGTTATTCGACCGCCGGGCCGAGCCGGTCCAGGCCTGCGGCTGCCCCTCCGTCCTAGCCTCGCGGCAACCGCCTGACCACGAGTCGGCTGCGCTCTGATGAAGGAGAGCGGAGCGCAGCCACCCGGTCCGGGTCCCCCTGGGCGGGGCGTTTCCCGGGCCCGCCGGGCTCCAGGCCGCGCGGCGCGGCTCGCGGTACTCTCGTTCTTCCAGTCACCGCCCGCACCGCTGGACGTGCATCTCCATGAGGTGGATGAGGATGCGCCGATCGGCAGCGAGGGCGTGGCGGGACGCCTGGGCACGCGGACCCGCGTCTCGCGGAGCGGCCCTGCCGGCCTCGCGCCGGCGGCACGTACCTACAACGGAGGGAGCGTGCGTGTGAAGGGAACGCCCTCGGGTTTTCTCCCCTTGCAGGTGGGGGGGTGGCTGGCCTTCGCCGGCGCGATGTCTCTGGGGCGCGTGGGCGAGTACGCCCCCGCCGCCATCCTCGTGATCGAGACGGCGTTCGCCGCGCTCGGTTTCCTGACGACGCTCCTTCTACAGCGCGTCTATGCAAAGGTCCGCGTCGCCGCGGGCTCCTCGCTCCACACGATGGTCCTCACCGGCGTCTCGTCCTACCTGGGCGGCATGCTCTGGACCGCTTCCTTCTACTACTACCTGCGCCACGTGGCGCCCCTGATCCTGGTGCGGCTCGACGCGCACGCCCGGCTCCCGGAGCTCCAGGGGCCGGTGCTGGACAACACCGTCTACAACTCCCTGGCCCTGCTCGCCTGGAGCGCCCTGTACGTGAGCCTCCTGAACCGGGAAGCCCTGCAGGAGCAGCGCGAGCAGGCCCTGCGCGCCTTGGCCGAGGCGCGTGACGCGCAGCTGCGGATGCTGGCGTACCAGCTCAATCCACACTTTCTCTTCAACACCCTGAACTCCCTGCGCGCCCTGATCGACGAAGATCGCGGGCGGGCGCGGCAGATGGTGACCGAGCTCGCCGGGTTCCTCCGCTATTCGCTGGTGGAGCGCCCGCTTCAGCTTACGCGCCTGTCCGAGGAGCTGGAAGCGGTGCGCGGGTATCTCGCGATCGAGTCGATCCGGTTCGAGGAGCGGCTGGAGGTGCGGGTGGAGGTGGAAGCGGAGGCCGAGGAATGCCTGGTCCCGGCCTTCCTCCTGAACCCGCTGGTGGAGAACGCGCTCAAGCATGGCGCCTCCCCCGGGCCGGGCGAACCCCTGCGGGTGTGGCTCCGTGCGGCGTCGCGGGACGGCCGGCTCCGCATCTCCGTCGAGAACACGGGGACCCTCGCTCCCCCCGCCGCCGCGGACGGCGCCGGCTCCCGCTTCGCGCGGCCCGAGCGGCTGCTGGGCACGGGCGTGGGGCTGCGCAACGTGCGGGCAAGGCTGGAGTACCAGTACCCCGCCGCGCACCGCATCGACATCGACGAGCGGGACGGCGTGGTGCGGCTGTCGCTGGACCTCCCCGCGGTCCACGCGGAGCCGGCCGGGCGGGCGGGCGGCGTGCGCCACCTGGCCGGCGCAGGCGTCCCGGCCACGCAGGGGTGGTGACAGGATGCGCAGGCGGCACGCGGTGATCGTGGACGACGAGCGCCTGGCCCGGCGCGAGCTGCGCACCCTGCTGGAGGAGGGGCACTCCGCCGAGGTGCACATCGTGGGGGAAGCCGCATCGGTGGAAGAAGCCGCGCGGGTGATCCAGGCGACGGACGCGGACCTGGTGTTCCTGGACATCACGCTGGGGCGGGAGTCGGGCTTCGACCTCCTGCCGCGGCTGGGCGACGACGTGGACGTGGTATTCGTGACGGCGCATGACCATCACGCGGTCCGCGCCTTCGAGGTGAACGCGCTGGACTACCTCCTCAAGCCCGTGGTGCCGGGGCGGCTGGCGATCAGCGTGCGGCGGCTGAGCGGCCCCGCGTCCGTCCTCCCCTCCCGCCTTCTCGCCATCGACGACCGCCTCTTCCTGCGCCTGGACGACCGGCGGCGCTTCGTCCGCGTCAGCGAGATCATGGCCATCGAGTCGGACGGGGACAGCTCCCGCCTGCACCTGGGCCCGCCGCCCAGCCGCGCACGCGCCTCCAAGCCGCTGCGCGAGTGGGAGGAGCGGCTCCCGGGGCGGCACTTCGTGCGCATCCACCGCTCCACCATCATCAACCTGGACTTCGTGGAGCGGGTGGACGAGTGGTCGCACGGCAGCTTCCTGGTCTTCCTCCGCGAAATCCGGGAGCCGTTCACCATGAGCCGGCGCTACGGCGCGCGCGTCCGGGACCGGCTCGGCTGACGCCGTCCGTCCGGCGCCTCCGGCGGCCGCCCGGCGAAGCATCTGCCCCGCCCCGCTCTCCTGTGTTCGCCCGCGGCGCGCCCATCCGCGCCCGCCACGGGCTGCCCGCCTGACGAAACCAGCGGCCCGTGCACCCGTGGGTGGCGGCCCGCAGCACACCGGGAGTGGAGATGCGCTACGGCCTGTGGTTGGTGGTACTGCACCTGACGGGCGCGGCGGCACCCGCGTGCGGCCAGGCCCCCCGCCTGCAGGCGCCCGTCGAGCGCGTCCTGAAGGAAGAAGGGCTCGTGGGCGCCGTGTGGTCCACCGTCCACCCAGAGCGGGGGATCCAGGTGGGAGCGGCGGGGCGTGCGGACGCGCGGCGCCCGCTCGCGGCGACGAGCAGGGTACAGGTCGGCTCCGTGGCCAAGACCCTCGCCGCCGTGGGCATGCTGCGGCTGGTGCGGGAGGGGCGCGTCGCTCTCGACGGCCGCGTCGACGTCCTGCTGCCGGACGTGCGGATCGACAATCCGTGGGCCGATACGCACCCCCTGCGGGTCCGCCACCTGCTCGACCACACGGCCGGACTGGACGACGCCCGGCTCTGGCAGATCTTCAGCCGCGAGGCCGCCCCAGACGCCCCCTTGGGAGCGGCGTTCCCGCGAGCCAGCCCGCCGCTCCGCCTCCGTACCCGGCCGGGGACCCGGTTCTCGTACTCCAACACCGGGTACACTCTGCTGGGGATGATCATCGAGGCGGCAACGGGGGAGCGGTACGAGAGCTACCTGGACCGGCACCTGCTGCAGCCACTCGGGATGACGAACAGCACGTTCCGCTTCGTTTCGCAGGCAGCGGACCCGCGACTGGCGATGGGCCACTTCGAAGACAGCGTACCGCAGGCGTCGGTTCCCCTGTTCCTGCGCCCCGCCAGCCAGTTCACGACTACGGCGGGGGACATGGCCCGCTTCGCCGAGTTCCTGATGGGCGACGGCAAAACGGGTGGAGTCCAGGTGGCCGGCGCGGAGCTGCTGCGCGCCATGGGAACGCCCGCTTCGACGGAAGCCGCGTCCGCCGGGCTGAGGGCGGGCTATGGCCTGGGGCTCGGCCGCCGGGACCGGCAGGGCACCGTCGGGCTCTGCCACTCGGGCAACACCGTCGGGTACCACGCGATGCTGTGCATCTATCCCCAGGAGCGCAAGGCGTTCTTCGTGTCAGCGAACGCGGACGTGGAGGACGCGGAGTACGACCGGCTGGACAGGATCCTGACCGACGCGCTCGGAGTGCGCCGAACGACTCCGGCCCCGGCGTCGCGCACGGCCCTGGAGCTGGCGGAATGGGAGGGGATCTACGTTCCGTCGCCGAGCCGCTTCGCGTCGTTTGCCTACCTGGACGTGGTGCTCGGCTTCGCCGCCCTGCGCCACGCCGGCGGGAGTCTGCACCTGACGCCATTTCAGGGCCGGGCGCGAGAGCTCATCCCGGCGGGCGGTGCCCTCTTCCGCCGCGGCGACCGGACCGCGCCGTCGCACGCGCTTTTCCTGGACACCGACGGTGCGCGGGCTCTCAGCGACGGCAACCAGACCTATGAGAAGATCGGGCGGTGGTGTATCGTTCCGCTCTGGATCAGCGCCGCGGGCGGGGTGCTGGGGCTGGTATATCTCCTGGTGGCGGGGCTGGCCCGGATTGCGCGGCGGTCGCTCACCCCGGGGCACCCGGTGTTCGCCCCGTTTGCGGGCGTGCTGCTCCTGATCGCGGCGGCAGCGCTGTTCATGCGGCAGTCCCTGCTCCACCTGGGCGACTCCACACTCGCCAACGTGTCGCTTGCCGCCGCCACGGGCGCTCTGCCCCTGGCCCTGCTCTTCGGCCTGTGGCGCCAGCGGGCGAGCCGGCGCCGCGGACTGTCCGCCACTCTGGACGCGTTCGCCATGGCGGGCGTTCTGCAGTGGGCGGCGGTGCTCGCCTGGTGGAACCTCGTCCCGTTGCGGCTCTGGGCGTAACCCGCGTCTCCAGGGATGCGCGCGGGGCGGTGCCGCCGGCGGTACTGCCCGCGGCCGCAACCACGCAGTCACCAGATCCATGATCCCCACCCGGCCCATGTGGGCGTTTCGACTGGCGAACGAGCGACGCGTCTTCGCGCGGCGTGCCTCGGTGGCGGGCGGAACGGCCTACGTGACGTTCTCGTACGACAAACGGGGTTTCTTCGAAAGCAGGCTGTTCGCGCTGGACCTGGAAACGGGCTCCGAGAAGTGGTCGTACACCGTCGGGCATCACACGAACGAGCCGGTGGCGGACGCGAACGGCACGGTGTACTGGAGCAGCTTCGAGGGAAACGTCTACGCGCTGGATGCGGGCGGATCGCTGCTCTGGAAAGGGCCCGGCACCCGCTCCAACATCTCCGTCCCGTGTCTCCTGGGCGACGACCGGCTCGTGGTGCCGGAGATCGCGGGAGCCGCGCGCGCCACCTGGTGCCTGCACCGTGGGACCGGGCAGACCCTGTGGCGGTTCGAGCACGGTGGCCACGCCCGCACCGTCCATTGCCACGGCGATCGCGTGCTCCACGACTCGTTCCCGGCGGGCACGGACGAAGCTTCCCTGTACTGCCTGGCGGCCGTGGACGGGAGGCCGGTGTGGTCGGTGACGGAGCGCGGAGGTTTCTCCGACCCGGTCTTGCTCGGCGACCGGGTGATCGTCCTGTCGCAGACGGCCGTGCAGGCGTACTCGCTGGGGGAGGGCAGGCGGCTCGCGCGGCGGCCGCTGAGACCCGAGGACGTGGCGCTGCAGGTGGCCCCGATCTCCACGGCCGAGATGCTGTACCTCTGGCGCGAGCACAGCCCGGGGGCGGACGCCATCCGGGCCGTGGAGCCGGCCCTGTCGAAGCGGTTCCTCGGCGGCGAGAGGCTCACCCTGCACGAGCGGTGGAAGGTCCGCGATCCGCGGGGCCTGTGCGCGGCGCCGATCGCGCTTTCCGGCGCGGTGCTGGCGTACCTGACGCACGACGGCGTCGTCTGCGCCATCGACCGTGCGACCGGGACCCGCGTTGCCGAGGTTCCGCTCAAGACCCGGCCGAACGATACCGGCGGCCTGCGCGTCGCCGGCTCGCGGCTGGTTGCCGTCCACGGCCGGGAGGCCTTCTGCTTCTCCCTGTGAGGCGCCCCGGGTTGGATGGGCGCGCCTTCAGAGCCGGCAGCTCCATCCCGGGTTGGGAGAACGAGTTGGGGGGCCGATGAACGACATCAGCCGAAAGATCGCCAGCCCGCGGGTCACCTCGCACGAAGGCTGAGGCGGTGCACGGCTCTCTTCGGCGGAGTGGGAGCAGACGAGGCGGAGACCGTGAGTACCCCGGTCTCGTTCACCCCGTCATCTGAACGCCATCCAACGGACCCGCCTGCCTATCCCTGGTTGTCGCCGAAGGGCCCCGGAAGGAGCACTGCGCCACCCTGCAGTCCGCGTTGAGCGGACTGCCGTCCGGGTATCTCGATCTGCTTCGCGCGGGGAACGGTGGGGAGATGGGGCTCATCGTGCGGCCGCTCAACCTCGGTTGGACTCTGCCGAGCGCGCCCTCGACCTCTGGAACCGTGGCACGTACGCGAAATGGGGGTTCGTCTTTGGGGGCGACGGCGGAGGAGAGTGTCTCGCCTTCGACATGCGGCACTCCGCGCCGCATCCGGTCGTCTCCTTCGACCTCATCGACCCCCACGGCAGCATCCGGCAGGTCGCGCCGACCTGGGAAGACTTCCTGACGCTGATCGATACCGAAGATACATGGCGGGCCGGTTAAGTCCTGGCGCGCCCCTTCTCCGCGAACGACCGCGAACGGAAGCGCTGCCGTCCGACCGGGCGGCTGAGTCGGCAAGCACTACGGCTGGACCGGGTAACGCCCGGCTCCGGCGGATCTTCCAGCGGGGAACACGGCAGGACCGCCCATGAAAGCCATCGTGATCAGGAACCGCGTACGCACCTTCGTCTTTCAGCTTTTAAGCGCCGCGGCCTTTGCCGCGAGTGCCGGAACCGCCTCGGCACAAACGAACGAGCCGAGGACTGTCGCGGATTTCTTGCGCGCGGTCCCGGAGCGCTACACGGTCGGGTATGACCGCCGCATGCGTGAGGAGCTGCTGCGGGGCGAGCGCCGGGGGGTAGTCGTCGACATCGCGAATGGGTACATCTCGTACGACGAGTCGGACAACCCCTCCGGGTTCGAGCTCGCCCTGTTCAGACGGAGTGACGGCAGCTATCTCGTGGCCTACAGCACCGGGGCTTTCCACGACCTGCGGATGGGCCAGGAGCTGGGCAACTGGCCCACTCTGGTCCTTCTGAGCTACGAGGGCCGCGGCAGATGGCGCGACGTGACCCGGGCGACCCTCCCCGTCGCGTTCAACCGGCGGCTGGCTTACAAGCTGCCCCGGCGGGGCAGGCGCATCGAGGCGTGGGATGAGCGGGGCTGCCTGCGCCACACGCTGACGTGGACGAACGACCGGTTCCGTTACCGCGGGCCGGGCCGCCGGCCGCCACGATGCCGCGCCTGAGCGCTCCGCACCATCCGGATCATTCCCTTGCAGGCCGCGCCGCCGAGACGGCGAGCCGCCACCCCCCCAGGGCCCGCTTCCACGCCGGACGGGAAGCAGTGGGGTGCCACGCCCGAGCCGGGGCCCACGGGCCCTGCCCTTCCGCTCGGCCTCACCCCCCACTCCACGGGAGATGATGGTGCAGATCGAGGGATCACGTCGCTTCGGGGCGCTCACGGAAGCCCGCCTCGCCGAGTTCGAGCACCAGTTGTCGGCGCGCTTGCCCGACGACTACCGCTCGTTTCTTCTCGAGCACAACGGCGGCGCGCCGAATCCGGACACGATCGACTTCGTCATGGAGGGGCAGCCCAACTCCAGCGATCTCCGGTACCTCTGCGGCATTCACAATGGCGAGTACTGGGCGAGCCTCACGAAACACCTGAAGACGTTCGGCGCCCGGATTCCCGCTGGTTTTCTCCCCATCGGCCACGACTCCGGCGGCAACCAGTACCTCCTCGGGCTGGAGGCACCACACCGCGGGAGGGTGTACTTCTGGGACCACGAGATGGAGGCCGACGAGGGCGAGGTGCCCACGATGGAAAACATGTCGCTCGTGGCGGAGTCGTTTTCCAGTCTTCTCGGGGGTCTTCGGGAGTACGAGGACGAGTAGGTGCGCCTGGACGCGGCGGATGGCGATGCCGCCGCGTCCGACGCCATCCAGCCATGGCTCGCGACGGCCAGACCCCCGATCGGACGCTCCAAATCGGCCAGCACGCCCCCAGGGTACGAGCGGCGGGAAGGGTGCGCGCCGGGCTCATCCCCCCGCGAACCCCTTCATCCGAGTGAGCACATGCCCCTCGACTTGCTGGAAGGCGAGCGCGTCTGGTTGGAGGCTGTCGTGGAGGATCTCCGGAACGACGCGCCGAGGCTGGCGTACGCGGATTGGCTGGAGAGCCGCGCGCCGGGCCGCGCGCGCTTCCTGCGCGCCTTCGTCCAGGCTTCCGCGTGGATGGAGCCGGAGGACTTCCCATGGGCGGAGGGGATGTCCGAGGAGTGGCTGGAGCTCATCGGGTTCCGGCTGCTCGAGAGGCTGGCACACTCGAACGTCCCCCATCTGAAGGAGAGCGTTCTTCGCCTGGCGCGTCCGGCGCTGCGCATGAAGACGGATGACGGCCAGACCGCGGGAGAACCGGACGGCCGCGCCGAGGCCGGTGCGACCAGCGTCTTCAGCCGTCTCCTTCGCCTGCTGCGCCCCGCGCCGGGCCGGATGGAGACGAACGGTGTAGGCCCCGCCGAGATCCCGGCCGGGGCCAGCAGGGTCGGGGGCCTCCCCGAGCTGCCGCCCGGTTTCCCCTGGGCCCGTGGCGAGGATTGCACCGGGATGGACGCCGGAGACATGGCGGGCTACGATGCGCCGGCGGGGTTCCTGGCGCAGGTCAACCTCGCGGAGATCGCGCACACGCAAGCCGCCAGGGACCTCCCCTCCGCGGGAGTGCTGTCGTTCTTTGCGTTCCAGGACCCGGACGAGGACTTGCCCGACATCGTCGGCGCCAGGGTGATGTACTTCCCCGACGCTTCGGTGCTGGTGCCGACGGAGCCGCCCGGGGAGCTGTCCGCCACGAACGCCCTCATTCCGCCGCGCCGCCTGGCGTTCGAGGAAACGCTGGACCTCCCGGAGTACCGCAGCGGTCCCTGGAGCGGAGATCTCACCCCCGATCCACAGGTCCGCTACGACGCGCTCGAGTACTTCCGCAAGCTGAACTTCGACAACATGCTCGGCTACGGCCGCGCCACCTCCGGCGACGATCCGACCCCGTCGAAGGAGTCGCGGCACCTGATCGTGCTCCGTACCGTGTACGGGGTCACGCTGCACTTCCAGATCGGCCGTGACGCCCTCGCCGCCCGCGGCTTCGACCGCTTCACCCTTGCCTGGGTGGATGTCGATCCCGGCTGGTGAATCCGCGCCGGCAGCCAGCCCGGTGCCCCGCTCCGCAGCGCGCGGGCCGGGGCGGCGGCCTGCCCGCAACCCGGCCACGGCGCTCTCGCGGAGCCGGATCCGCGGATGTTCCGGCTGCGGCGCGCCCATTGCGCCCCCGGGGCTGCTGGTGCCGCACGATCAGGGCTGAACCCGGGCCGGCTGCTGGCTGGCTCCGCGGCACGGCGGCGGGCCGCCGCTGAAGCCATCCCTGCTTCCGGCGAGACCATTATGGCCGCCATTGGGCCGGAGGGTCACTCGGCGCCAGCGGCCCCGAGCAACTCGCCGGGGCCGATCAGGTGAATGCGCGGATCCCGGTCCCCCAGTTCCTTCACCTCGTCCGTGAACCCGGACCGCGAGAAGAGGAGGTAGTGCGGTTCGCCCTTGCGACCTGCGTAGTAGGAGTTGCCGCGGGTCTTCTCCTGTAGATGCTCCAGGACGTTCTGCCCTACGACGTCGTTCCACCACTTGCACTCGCCGGAGAAGAACGTGCCGTCCAGCATGTGCCCCGCCACATCGATATCGTAGTCGGCGGCCCAGATTTGCCCGACCTCCCGTGCGGCTCCGGGCAACACTTCCGGGCCGTACAGGTGGACGTAGTCGCGGCAGATCCATTCGAACAGTCCCCCCAGATAGTCGTCCAGGTAGGGCTCGATGGCATGATTCCACACCTCGTCCACGTGGCCAGCGGCAAGTGGCGAGGCATTCGGCAACGAGAAGCGGTACCAGAACGCCAGGAACGGGTCGTCCAGGTAGTAGCGCCGGTCACGCTCCCGCTCCGTCGCGTCCAGGGAGCGAACGATGCGGATCAGCCGGAGCTCCTCCAGCTTGCGGACGTACGGTGAAAGTGCGCTCGCGTCGCGGATCTCCCGAATACGGCCGATGATATCTCCGGAGGTCGTGCACCCCTCCGCGACCGCCCGGAGGATCGTCGCGTAGCGCGTGAGATCGCGTAGTTCGGCCTGGAGCAGGTTGTTGGGCTCGTCGCCCAGCGGCGCACCCGTGGAGATGACAAGATCGTAAACGTTCTCCCGCAACGTCGCCTGCGGATCGCAGAGATTCAGGTAGTAGGGGATGCCACCGAAGATGCCGTACGCCCTCAGGCGGTCCTCCAAAGGCCAGCCGGGGAAGAAACGCGCGGCATCACGGAATGGGAGTGGACCGACATCCAGCTCGAACGTCTGGCGGCCGTGCATCGGGTTCTTCTCACCAAGCAGTTCCTCCATGAACGAGATCTTTGAGCCGCACAGAATCAGATTCAGCGGGCTGCCGCGGTCGCGAAGTGCGTCACAGGATTTCTGGAATACCGACAGCAGAGCTGGATCGGCCTCGCAGAGATATGGAAACTCGTCGAGTACCACCGTCAGGCCCGGAATCCTCGTGGTGGCGACCTGCTCCAGGTAGGCCAGCACACCGATCCAATCGCCGAGCGATTCGAAAAGCGGGTCCACTCCCACCGTCCGAGCTACCTCCCTCTTGAAGAGGTCCAGGCTCATGGACTCAGCGATCTTGGTCGCCTGGTAGTAGATCGTCGGGCGGCCGCGCGTAGCCTCCATCAGAAGGCGAGACTTCCCCACTCGGCGCCGTCCGAGCACCACGACGACGGAGGGGCGCACGCGATCCAACTCGCGCCGCAGTGCGCGGATCTCCCTGGCGCGGCCGATGAACTGGCGATTTTCCATTTGCCATCCTGCTGTGGTAACGATTATCATAATCTAGATTATCATAATCGTGATCACACAGCGTTCGCAAATTCCGCGTACAACGCGAGCGGCCCAATCTCGAACTCCTGGCGGGGAGGGAATGCCTCGCCGGGCGGAGGAGGGGGGAGCCGAACCGCTTGTCACAATGCGTTCGGGAACCGTACGTTGTCTTAGCTCCAGGCTTGCCGCAGGCCCCCCTCCCATTCGCTACCATGACGCCTCTCCTCCTCATACTTCTGTGGAGTGTCGCCAGCTACCTGCTGGGCTGCGCTTCGGCGGCGTACTACGCGCTCCGGCTGCGCACCGGCCAGGACATCCGTGGCGTGGGGAGCGGCAACGCGGGGGCGCGCAACGCGGGGCGAGTCCTCGGGCGGAGTGGATTCGTGGCGGTCTTTCTGGCGGATGCGGCCAAGGGCAGCTTGGCCGTGTGGGGCGCGCAGCAGTTGGATCTGGGTGCCGCGGGTGCCGTCGCGGCGCTGCTGGCGGTCGTCGCCGGCCACATCTGGCCGGCGCAGCTCGGCTTCCGCGGTGGCAAGGGGATCTCCACCAGCTTCGGTGCGCTGCTGCTGCTCGACTGGCGGGTGGCGCTCCTTGGAATGGCGCTGTGCCTCGTCCTCTTCGCCCTGACGCGGCACTTCACCCTGGCCGGGCTGCTGGCGGTGGCGGCGGTGCCGGGGCTGACGGCGGCACGCGGACACCCGCTGGTCGCCGTGGCCGGAGTCACCCTGCTGGCGGGCGTCGTGATCGCGATGCACCGCCAGAACGTGCGCCGCATTCCCGCCGAGCTCGCCCAGGCGCGCCTGGCACGCCGCGCCCGCGCCGCCGGAGCCGAGCTGCCCGGAGTGGGCGCATGAGCGGCCCGGGCCCGCTGGTCTTCAAGATCGCCTCGGAGCCGGAGGAGCTGGAGCAGGTCCGCCGGCTCAACTACCGCACCTTCGTGGAGGAGATCCCGCAGCACGCCCCCAACCCGGACGGTGTGCTCGCCGACCGCTTCGACGACGAAAACACCTACGTGGTGGCGCTGCGCGACGCGCGGGTGGTGGGGATGATCTGCGTGCGGGATCGCCGCCCTTTCTCGCTGGACGGCAAGCTGCCCGATCTGGACGCGCACCTCCCGCCCGCGCAGAGCGTGTGCGAGATCCGGCTGCTGTCGGTGGAGCACCAGCACCGCAACGGCATCGTCTTCCGCGGCCTCGTCGAGCAACTGGCCGATGCCTGCGCCGAGCGCGGCCACGACCTGGCGGTGATCTCGGGTACGACCCGGCAGACGAAGCTGTACCGGCACCTGGGCTTCGTGCCCTTTGGCCCCCTGGTCGGCACCCCGGAGGCGCCCTACCAGCCGATGTACCTGACGCTGGACGCCTTCCGGCGCCACGCCGAGCCCGCGGTGCGCCGCACGGAGCGGCCGGTCCCGGACCCGGCCTGCTTTCTCCCCGGACCCACCACCATCGCCCCCGAGCTCCGCGCCGCCCTGGCCCAACCGCCGCGGTCGCACCGCGCCGCCCCCTTCCTGGCCGAGCTGCGCAGCGTGCGGCGGCGCCTGGCGGAGCTGGCGGGCGCCGCCGACGCGCAGGTGCTGCTCGGCTCGGGCACCCTCGCCAACGACATGGTCGGCGGGCAGCTTCGCCGCCTCGGCACGCCGGGCGTGGTGCTGGCCAACGGCGAATTCGGAGAGCGCCTCGCCGACCACGCGGCGCGCTGGGAGCTCCCGCACCACGTGGTCCGCGCGCCCTGGGGCGCCGTTTTCGACCGGCGCGAGGTGGAGGCCGCCGCGGACCGGTGCGGCCGGGGCGGGTGGTTGTGGGCGGTGCACTGCGAAACGAGCACGGGGGTGCTGAACGATCTGCCCATGCTCCGCGAGGTGTGCGGCGCGCGAGGCCTGCGGCTCGCGCTGGACTGCGTGAGCTCGCTGGGCAGCGTGCCGCTGGACCTGGCGGGCGTGGACCTGGCCAGCGCCACCAGCGGCAAGGGATTGGGCTCGTTCGCGGGGCTGGCGGTGGTCTTCCACGACCAGCCGGTGGCACCCGCGCCGGAGCGGCTGCCGCGCTACCTGGACCTGGGGCTGTACGCGGCGGGCGACGGGGTGGCCTTCACCCACTCCTCCAACCTGGTGCGCGCCCTGGCCGCCGCCGTCGCCCGGCGCGACTGGCCGGCGTGGCTGGACCAGGTCGCCGCGGATGGAGCGTGGCTGCGTGGCGCCCTGCGCGAGCGGGGGATGCGGATCGTGGCGCCGGAGCATGCGGCAGCGCCGGCGGTGACCACCATCATCCCGCCATCCGGGGCGATGCGGCTCGGGGAAGCGCTGGAGCGGGCCGGCTTTCTCCTCTCCTTCCGCTCGGACTACCTGCAGCGCCGCGGATGGCTGCAGGTCTGCCTGATGGGCGACTACCCGCGCGAGCGCCTCCCGGAGCTGGTCGACCGCCTCGCCACCGCTCGGCCCTGAAGCTTCTCCCCCGCCGCCACTCGCCGGACGGGCGCCTCAGGGCGTCTTCACGGCCCTCCACGCCCCCCCGCCGGCGACCCTCCCGCTCATCCCGCCGCCGCTCACCCGGCCGGAGAAGCGGCGGGCCACCGGCCTTCCGTTCACCCGTTCCGTCAGGGTGAAGGCGATCCGGTCCCCCACCAGCCGCCCGCTCACACCGTGCGGCCCGGTGAAGCGCTGGAAGCGCTGCCGGAGCTGCAGCGGAATCCGACGACCCTCCGGCGTGGTCAGCGTCCACCTCCCCTCCACCTTTGCCGGGATGGTCCAGGCGTACACCATCGCCCGGCCCAGGCCCTGTTTCACCTTCACCTCCACCACGCTGTCCGGCTCCCAGTCGCCCATCGCGAAGGCGTGCGACACCACCCGCGTGCCGGGGCGCAACTGCGCGAACATCTTCGGCCGGAGCTCCAGGTTGACGCGGGGGAGGAGGTACAGGGTGACGATGCTGGCCGGGCGCAGGTCGGTCTCGAACAGGTCCTGCCGGCGAAAGCGTACCCGGTTCTGCACCCCGCTCCTGCGGGCGTTGGCGGTGGCTTCCTCCACCCGCACCGGGTCCAGGTCCACCCCTACCCCGCGCGTGCCGAAGCGCCGCGCCGCCTCGATCACGATGCGCCCATCCCCCGAGCCCAGGTCGTACAGCACGTCGTCGCGGGTGGGGCCGGCGAGCGCGAGCATCTGCGCGACCACCTCGCGCGGGGTTTCGACGTAGGATACGTCCAGCCCCGGCGGCTGCTGCGCCGCCAGGGGGAGCGCAAAGAGCGCCATGACGGCGCCCCGGCAAAGTCGGGCCACGAAGTGCACCGGTGTTCCTCCTGGAGAGAGTGGCGGAGCCGGAAGATATGCCCGGGAGGGCGCCCGCGGCTACCGCCTGGCCGGCGGCCCCATCTGCACCACGCGAGTTTCGCTGTGTACCCGCTGAATCGGTGATCATGAACGGAGTTGCTTCCGGTTGTGCCTCATGGCGAGCCGCCGAAACGATCAGTACCGCGCGTGACAACATCTCTTCTGAATGCTAAGTTGCAGTATGTCTGACCGCGCCACTGCCATGAATCCCAGGGTGCTCCGCTGGGCTCGCGAACGCATCGGCTTCAGCCTCGCCGATGCGGCGCGAGTTGTTGGGCGGCCTCAGGAAGTCCTGGAGGCGTGGGAAGCAGGTACAGAAGCGCCTACGTTCCGGCAGCTCGAAACTCTCGCGAGCTGCTTCAAGCGTCCGGTAGCGGTGTTCTTCTTTCCGGATCCACCTCTGGAGCCAGACCTTCGAAACGAATTTCGTACTCTGCCCCTTCAGGAGCTTGAAGAGCTCGATCCTGATACGCGCCTCGCTCTTCGCGAGGCGCGCGCTTGGCAGCAATCCCTTCGCGAGCTAACTGGCGGGCAGAATCCAGCAGAGCGACGCATTGTAGACGATCTCAGCGCCAGTCACGAAGAGACTGCCCCGCAGCTGGCTGCGCGCGTACGCGAATACCTCGGCGTGCCTCTGGAGGTGCAGCAGCGGTGGACCGACCCCGCTGCCGCACTTAAAGCCTGGCGCGGTGTCGTCGAGAGCGTGGGGGTTTTCGTCTTTAAGCGGTCATTCGGACAACGATCCATCTCTGGTTTCTGCTTGCATGATCCTGAGTTCCCGGTCGTCGTGGTCAACAACAGCACAGCTCACGCCCGGCAGATCTTCACGCTGTTCCACGAACTGGCGCATCTCCTCTTCCATGTGAGCGGAATCACGCGTGAGGGTGCTGCCTATCTCGGCCGCGCGAACGGCGAAGACCGGGTGATCGAAGCTGCCTGCGATAACTTCGCTGCCGAATTTCTTGTGCCGACCCAAACGTTCCCCTGGGCCGCGTTCCGGGGGAGGGACCTGGCGGAGGTTGTTCCGGAGATCGCCAGCCGATACAACGTCAGCCGCGCTGTCGTACTGCGGAAGTTGCTTGCCCGCGGGCTGGTTGATTCGGGAGCATACACCCGCATGACCGAAGCATGGAACCAAGAGTTCCTTGAGGCGCGCAGCAACGCCAGTCCGGGAGGGAACTACTATGCCACCCAAGCTACATACCTAGGCGACGCGTACCTGAGTCTCGCGTTCGGGCAGTACCGAAACGGCCGCCTATCTCTTCCGGATCTCGCCGACCACCTCGGTATGAAGGCGCGGAACGTCAGGAAACTCGAAGACTTCTTGATCTCGAGGCGGTAACGATGATCTACGTCTTCGATACGAACTCGTTCTTGGAGTTGCAGTCGTACTACCCAGACACATTTCCAACCTTCTGGGAGCGGTTCGAGGAGTTGGTACAGGACGGGCGGCTGACGTCTGTTCGCGAAGTGCGGAAGGAGCTTGAATTCTTAGCGACCGCAGATCACCTCACGCAATGGGTGGCGCAGCACGCAGACGTGTTCGTGACTCCTTCTTCGGAAGAAATGGCCTACGTAGCCGAGATATTTCGAGTACCGCACTTCCAGCAGCTGATTGGCCAGAAGCAGATGGAGCGCGGGCAGGCAGTAGCAGATCCGTTCCTAGTTGCGCGGGGGTGGCACCTAGAGGGGTGTGTCGTTACCGAGGAGCGGCACAAGCCAAACGCTTCCAAGATCCCGAATGTCTGCGAGTACTTTGGGGTATCCTGCTGCAAGTTGCAGGGCTTGATGGCTGCAGAGGCTTGGAGATTCTGACCATTTCGCTTGCTCGCCGAGCAAAGCCCCTCCTTTCGGAGGGGCTTTGCTCATTGTGCGGGCACGCGGCGTGTTGCTTTGCCTTTGGGTCGCTCTGGGGCCGCACGGCTCGTCACAGAAACAGAGCCGCCGAGTTGCCAGTATATCGCACCGCTACCGTGGCGCTCCAGCAGCCGCCGGAGGCTGGGGCGGAGGAGACGCGTGCCAGTGGATCACCTCCCACTTGCCGCCGGCAGTGCGCCGGAAAACCAGGGACCTGCGCGCCGGCGACTCGTTGCCCAGGTGGAATGTCGCGATGGCCGCCCCGGCTCCCGCCATCTGGATCCGCAGGTCACGTGGGGCAAGTCCCTGGACCATGGGACGGCCGGCCCGGGTGCGAGCCTCGCGCTGAGCGCGCATGAACTCCCCGAAAACACTCTCCACCGCCTCCCTCCCGTCCACGCGGCGCGGCCGCTGCGGGAACGGGAAGAACATGGTGATGTCGTCCGCGAGATAGGCGCGGAATGGCTCCCATTGCAGGGAATCGAAGGCCGCGATGAAGCCCGCGGCGGCGCGGTGTGCTCCAGCCGAATCGGCGGCCTGCGCGCTCCCGGCGCCCGCCATCGTGTGCGCCGGGCCGGCCATGCGGGTAGTGGCGCAGCCGAGCAGCGAGCTCGCGAGCAGGAAACAGATCGCACTTCTCATGGACTTCCCTCCGGTGAAATGAACAGGCAACAGTGCTCCAGCTCTGTGCCTCTGTGTCTCTGTGTGAGACGATCCGTTCGGCTGGGTCCGCTTCGTCACTCGGACCGCAGGGTGGTGGCCGGGTCCACGCGCGCGGCGCGGCGCGCCGGGATCCAGGTGGCCGCCAGGGTGCAGGCCGTCACGGCGAGGGCGGCGGCGGCCAGCGTGGCCGGGTCCCACGCGGCGACACCGGGGAGCTGCGCGTGGAGGAGGCGGCCCAGGCCCAGCGCGAGCAGAACCCCCAGCAGCAGCCCGCCCGCCGCCATCCGCACCGACTCGCCCACGAAGCCGCCCGCGATGCGCCGCCCCGCCGCGCCCAGCGCCGCGCGGATCCCGATCTCGCGCGTGCGGCGAGACACGGAGTACGACACCACGCCGTACACGCCCAGCGCAGCCAGCAGCGCGGCCGCCGCGCCCAGCAGCCCCAGCAGCGTGGCGGCGGTGCGCTGGACGAAGAAGGCGCCCGACGCGTGCTCGGCCAGGGTGCGCGGGCGCAGCACGGGGAGGCGCGGGTCCACCGCGGCCAGCGCGCTCCGCACCGCCGGGACGAGCGCGGCGGGCGCCCCGTCCGCGCGCACGTGCAGCGTGACCCCCTCGGCCGGGCTCTGGGCGTAGGCGAGGTACGCGAAGCCGCCCGCCGGTTTGCCGAGCCCGTCGAAATCGTAGACGCCATCGCGCGCCACCCCCACCACGGTGGCCTGGGCGCCGCCCACCTCCACCCGCCGCCCGATGGGGTCCGCCCCGGGCCACAGGCCGCGCGCCAGCGTCTCGTTGAGCACGACGGCGGCGGGCGCGCCGGGGCGGTCTTCGTCGCCGATGGCGCGGCCGCGCACGATGGGCATCCCCAGCGCAGCGAAGTACCCGGGGGTCACGTGGCTCACCTGCGTGATCCGCTGGTCTCCGCCGTCCAGGGGCCGGGCGTCGGTGGCGTCCGCGCCCTGCACGCTCATCTGAACGAAGGTCGCCGCCCCCGCGGCGCGCACGCCTGGAAGCGCGCGCACCCGCTCCAGCACCCGCGCCACCGCGTCGCGCTGGCGCGCATCGTCGCGCACCCCCGCGAAGCCGAAGTCCGTCCCCACCAGGAGCACGCGCTCGGGGGTGCGGAAGCCGGCGTCCGCATCGTGGAGTGCCGCCAGGGCGCGGGCGAAAAGCCCGGCCGAGGCCAGCGCCAGCAGCGACAGCGCTACCTGGGACACCACGAGCGCGCCGCGCAGCCGCGACCGGTGCCCTCCCGCCCCCGGAGCACCGCGCCGCAGCGCGCCGGCCAGGTCCACGCGCGCCGCGCCCCACGCCGGCGCCACCCCGAAGAGGAGGACGGCGGCCACCGCGACGGCGGCGGTGCCGGCGA
>CADCTW010000222.1 GCA_902805735.1 uncultured Gemmatimonadota bacterium
CCGTACGACTTGCATGTGTTAAGCGCGCCGCCAGCGTTCGTCCTGAGCCAGGATCAAACTCTCCATGAGTTCAAACAGCTCTTGAAGAACAAACGACTGTATCGTTCATTCGGTTTTCTTCTTCACGTTGTGTGCAATCCGTGCGGTGCCTTTCTCAGGCACCTGCAGGCGCGGCGAAGGACGTGATGCCTCCGGCTGATGCGCCACACGGCCGCCCATTCACGTGAAGGGCTGCACAAAGCACTCCCCAATACCCGATTTGTCAATCTCCGCGCGGCGACGATGCCGCGTCTTTTCCTTCAAGGCGACCCGACCAGTTTCACCCGGTCCGTCGCGTGTCAAAAACCCTCGTTTCCATCTCGTCCGCTGGAGCCCTACAATGTATCCCCGCCGACTCCGCGCGTCAACCCCCCCTGCTGCGCAGCTTTCGTCGGGGGCACATAGTATAAACAGGTGGCGCGCCCCTGTCAACAGTTGTCTCACACAGAGGCACAGAGACGAGGACTTCAGCCCCGGATGCGGACCGCCGTGCCCCAGGGGTCGTGCACGACGGAGCTTTCGGCGCCGGGCGCGACGATCTCCCACTCCAGGAGGCGGGCATCCTCGTCGGTGGCGACGGGGGAGCCGGCGGCCCAGCTGTTCATCCCCAGGTGGTGGTGGTAGCCGCCCGCCGAGACGAAGAGCGCGCCGGGGTAGCTCCAGACCACCTTGTCGAAGCCGATCCGCTCGTGGTAGAACGCGGCGCCCGCCTCGATGTCGTCTACATACAGGTGGACGTGGCCGATGACCGTTCCGGCCGGCACGCCGCTCCAGGGCTGGTCCCCGCCGGCGGCGAGCACGTCGCGGATGTCGAGCGGCGCCGTGGTCATGGCGAGCTGCCCCTCGTGATGCAGCCAGGTGGAGCGGGGGCGGTCCGCGTAGACTTCCAGGCCCAGCCCGTCCGGGTCGGTGAGGTACAGCGCCTCACTGACCAGGTGGTCCGACATCCCGGCGCGCACGCCGGACGCCCCCAGGTGGCGCAGGAAACGGCCCAGCGAGGCGCGGTCCGGGAGCAGGATGGCGAAGTGGTAGAGGCCGATGAGGCCGCGGTACGGAACGGGACGCACGCCGGGGCGCTCGCGCAGCTCCACCAGCACCTCGTCGCTCTCCGGCGCGCCGAGCTCGGCCATGCCATCCTCGCGGCGCAGGAGGCGGAGGCCGACGAGTCCCTGGTAGAAGCCAAGGGAGCGGTCCAGGTCGGCCACCTGCAGGCGGACGCGTCCGAGGCGCGTCGCGTCCGGCAGGCGATAGCCCGGGGGAGCGATTCCGTACTCGCGGTCGTTCATCGAAGCCTCCTCACAGCGAGAGCACGCCGTGGTACTTGGCCCAATCGTCCAGCACCATGCCGGCGCCGCGGACCACGCAGGTCATGGGGTCCGGGTCGCGGCGCACGGGGAGGCCGGTCTCCTCGGTGAGGAGGCGGTCCAGGCCGCGGATCAGGGAGCCGCCGCCGGTCAGCACCAGCCCGCTGTCCACCAGGTCCGACGACAGCTCGGGCGGGGCGACTTCGAGGGCGGCGCGCACGCCGGCCACGATGGCGCGGATGGGCTCGCGGATCAGCTCGCGCACCTCTTCGGAGTGCAGGCGAACGCTGGCCGGAATCCCCGTCACCAGGTCGCGGCCGGTGGCGTCCATCACCTGCTCCTCGTCCAGCGGCAGCGCGGAGCCGATCTGCATCTTGATGGCCTCGGCCGTGGCGTCGCCGATCAGCAGGTTGTGCTGCTTGCGCAGCGCGCCCACGATGGCGTCGTCCATCTCGTTGCCCGCCACGCGCACGGAGCGCTCGGCCACGAGGCCGGAGAGTGCGATGACGCCGATCTCGGTGGTGCCGCCGCCCACGTTCACCACCATGCTCGCCGTGGGCGCGGTGACGGGCAGGCCCACGCCGATCGCCGCCGCCATGGGCTCGGTGATCAGGAACACCTCGCGCGCGCCGGCCGCAAGCACGGCCTGCCGCACCGCACGCCGCTCCAGCTCCGTGATCCCCGACGGCACGCCCACGACCACGCGCGGCTTCTGCTGGAAGGGTCCGCGGCGCCGCACCCGCCCCAGGTAGTCGCGGAGCATCATCTCCACGAGGTCCACGTCCGCGATGACGCCGTCGCGCATGGGGCGCGACGCGATCACGCCCATCGGGGTGCGGCCGAGCATCCGCTTCGCTTCGAGGCCGGCGGACACCAGCTTGCCGGTGGCCCGGTCGACCGCCACCACCGACGGCTCGTTGAGTACGACACCCTGGCCCTTGATCTGGATCAGGGTGTTGGCTGTGCCCAGGTCGACTGCGATATCCGCCATGCCGTTCTTTCTCGAAGGTGATCCACGGTGCGAGCCGGGCAATCTAACGGCGATCTCACACAGAGGCACAGAGGCACGGAGAAGAACTTCATCTGCTAGAGCTGCTGGCGGAGCTCGGCGAGGAGGAGGAGGGCGTCGATGGGGGTGAGGCGGTCCACGTCCAGGGCGCGGATGCGGGCGGCGACCTGGGAGGCGGCGGGGTCGGAGGGTTCGGCCGGGTCGAGGTGCTCGATGGCGCGGCTTTCGGCGGTGCGGGAGCCTTCCAGGGTAGCCAGGATCTCGCGGGCGCGGGCGACGACGGGGGCGGGGACGCCGGCCAGGCGCGCCACCTCGATGCCGTACGAGCGGTCCGCGCGGCCGGGGACGAGCTGGTGGAGGAAAACGATGCGGTCGCCGTGCTCGCGCGCGGCCACGCTGAAGTTGACGACCCCGGGGAGGAGCTCGGCGAGCTGGGTGAGCTCGTGGTAGTGCGTGGCGAAGACCGTCTTGGCGCCCACCTGGCCGTGCAGGTACTCGGTGATGGCCCACGCCAGGCTCACCCCGTCCCAGGTGGCGGTCCCCCGCCCCACCTCGTCCATCAGCACCAGCGAGCGGCGCGTGCCGCCGTTGAGGATGGTGGCACACTCGCTCGCCTCCACCATGAAGGTGCTCTGCCCGCGCACCAGGTTGTCGGAGGCGCCCACGCGCGTGAAGATGCGGTCGCATACGCCGATGCGCGCGTGGTCCGCGGGGACGAAGGCGCCCACCTGCGCCAGGAGCTGGATGAGCCCCACCTGGCGCAGCAGGGTGGACTTGCCGCCCATGTTGGGCCCCGTCAGCACCACGATGCGCGACTCTTCGTCCAGCACCACGTCGTTGGGGATGTACCGGTCGCCCGGCATCATCGTCTCCACCACGGGGTGGCGGCCGGCGCGGATCTCCAAGCGGTAGCCGCCGTCCACTTCGGGGCGCGTGTAGCCGCGGCGTACGGCGCACTCCGCCAGCCCCGCCAGCGCGTCCAGGGTGGCGACGCGGAAGGCCGCGTCCTGTACGCGCTTGACCTGGGTGGCAAGGGCGCGGCGCAGCTCCTCGAAAACCCGCTGCTGGAGCGTGGCCATGCGCTCCTCCGCGTCCAGGATGCGGGCTTCGCGCTCTTTGAGCTCGGGCGTGGTGTAGCGCTCGCCGGTGGAAAGGGTCTGGCGGCGCTCGTATTCGGCGGGCATGCGGCCGGCGTCGGACCTGGGGACCTCCAGGAAGTACCCGAAGACACGGTTGTAGCCCACTTTGAGCTGCCGCACGCCCGTGCGTTCGCGCTCCTGGCCCTGGAAGTGCGCCATCCAATCCGTGGCGCCCCCACGCAACGCCCGCAGCTCGTCCAGCTCCGCGTCGAAGCCGTCGCGGATGACCACCTCGCCGTCCGCGAAGCCGTTGGCCGGCTCGTCCGCGAGCGCCGCGTCGATGCGCTCGCGCAGGTCTTCCAGCGGATCCAGCGTGCGCAGCAGCTTGCCCAGCGGCTCCGTCTCGGACTCGGCGAGGACGGCGCGCAGGCGGGGGAGGTGGGCGAGCGCGGCTGCCAGGGCGCGCAGCTCGCGCGGGGTGACGCGGCCGGCCCCCAGCTTGCCCGCCGCGCGCTCCAGGTCGCGCACCCCCGCCAGCTCCGCGCGGATGCGGCCGCGGAGGGCGCCGTCGTCCACGAAGCCGGCGATGGCCTCCTGGCGCGCGTGGATGCGCGGGAGCGAAAGGAGCGGACGCAGGACCCAGCTGCGCAGGAGGCGTGCGCCCATGGGCGTGAGCGTCTCGTCGATCACCTCCAGCAGCGTCCCCTCGCCGGGGCGGGCGCCGGGCTCGGCGCGGAGGGGCTCCACCAATTCCAGGTTGCGGCGCGTCATCTCGTCCAGCGCCATCGCCTCCCCCGCGTTCTCGATACGGGGAGGGCGAAGGTGGCGCATGCCGGCCGGGCGCACCTCGCGCAGGTACGAGAGGAGCGCTCCGAGGGCCGCGACCGCCGCTCCATCCGCGTCGCCCAGCCCGAAGCCGTCCAGCGTCTGCACGCCGTAGTGGTTGCACAGCTCGTCCTGCCCGAAGCGCGGATCGAAGGCCACGTCGGGACGGCGGGTTACGCGCGTCCGTTCGGCGCCGGGGACGGTGCGCTCGCCCCAGCCGGTGGGCAGAAGGAGCTCGGCGGGCTCGAAACGGGCCAGCTCGGACTCCAGCGTTTCGGGCGTCGCGGGGGTGACGACCAGCTCGCCGGTGGTCACGTCCGCGGCGGCGAGGGCGAGATTCCCCGACGCGTCCTCGGCGAGGGCGGCGAGGAAGTGGTTGCGGCGGCCGGCCAGGAGCCCGTCCGCCATGACCACGCCAGGGGTGACGACTTCCACGACTTCGCGCGGGACCACGCCCCTGGCGTCATCCGCCGCTTCCATCTGTTCGCAGATGGCGACGCGGTAGCCCTCGCGCACCAGCTTCTCCACGTACTCGTCGCGGGAGCGGGCGGGGATGCCGGCCATGGGCATGCCGCCCGCGCCGCGCTTGGCCGTGAGCGTGAGGCCCAGCACGCGCACGCCGATCTCCGAATCGGGGCCGAAGAGCTCGTAGAAGTCGCCGATGCGGATCAGGACGACGGCATCGGGGTGCTGCGCACGGGCGCGCATCCATTGCTTCTGCACGCTGTCCGTCATACAGAGTTGCTCACACAGAGACACAGAGGCACAGAGAAACTAAGAAAAGAGTGAGATACTAGATGCCGCGGCTCATGCGACGGGCGAGCTCGGCGACCGGGATGAAGAGCGCGGCGGGGCGGCCGTGCACGTCGTGGACGGCGAGGTCCACGCGCACGAGGTCCTGCCACAGGGCGCGGATCTCCTTGTCCGAGAGCGCTTTGCCCGCTTTGATCGCCGCGTGGCAGGCGACGGTCTTGAGGAGGCGGTCCTCGGCCGGGGAGATGCCGTCGGCCGCGTCGTCGGAGCGGACGCCGGTGGAGCGGACGGCGAGGTACGCATCCACCAGCTTGTCCAGCGCGGCGGCCGGCGGCGCTTCGCCCAGCGCGGCGGGGACGGCGTGTATCCACATCTCGCCGCGTCCGGCGGGGGCCAGCTCGAAGCCCATGCGCTCCAGGTACGGCTTCATCTCCTCCAGCAGCGCCGCGCGGTCGGGGGACAGCTTCAGCGTCTCGGGGAAGAGGAGAGGCTGGACCTCGGTGTTGCGCCCGTCGCGCTCGTAACGCTCGCGGAGGCGCTCGTAGTGGACGCGCTCGTGCGCCGAGTGCTGGTCCACCACGTACATCCCGTCATCCCCCGAGCAGACCAGGAACACGTTGCCCACCTGCAGCAGTGACGCGGGGTTCTGCGGCAGGCCGTGGCGTGGCGCGTCCGGCGCGGGCCGTTCGCGCACGGCCGGGGTACGGCCGGTCAGCTCCCAGGACTGCGGGTAGCGGTAGCCGGAACCCGCGGGCTCCACGGGCGCGGCGGCGGGCGGCGCGGGGGGATCTGGAGCCAGGGCGGATTCGAGGCGGCGCGCGAAGGCGTCCCCGGACGGCACGGAGCGCGGCGCGACGGCATCCGGCGTCGGCTGCGCCTCCGCCTGGGGCACAGGCGGGCGCGGCGCAGCCTCGAAGCCGGCGACGGCCTCGCGCTCGCCCAGGGCGAAGCGGAGGGCGTCGGTGACGGCGGCCCAGACCTGGCTGGCGCGGCGGAAGCGGACCGTGGACTTGTCCGGGCTGACGTTGGCGTCCACGTCCCCCACGGGGAGGTCGATGCTGACGATGGCTTCGGGATGCTGGCCGCGCGGGATGATGGCGGCGAGCTCGTTGGCGAGGACGCGGCGCAGCTCCGGGCTCTCGAAAGGGCGCCCGTTCACGAGGAAGGTGTTGCGGCGCGGGCGCTTGACCGCCGCCGAGGGGCGCGTGACGTAGCCGGACACGACCGTGTCGCCCCGCTCGCCCAGGAGCGGGAGGAGGGTGTCCGCGAACCCGGCGCCGTGCGCCTGGCGCACGCGGTCCAGCAGCTCGTCCACCGCGGTGAGGTCCAGCAGCTCGCGGTCGTCGCTGCGCAGCGAGAAGCGCACGTCGGGGCGCGCCACGGCGAGCTGCACCACGGTGTGCACCACGCGCGCGGCCTCGGCGCGGGCGGAGTCCACGAAGGCGCGGCGGGCGGGGGTGTTGTAGAAGAGGTTGAGGACTTCGATGGTGGTGCCCGGACGGCGCGCGGCGGGGCGCACCTCCCCGATGGTCCCGCCCGCGGCGCGGACCAGGGTGCCCGAGTCGTCCTCCGCGCGGCGCGTCTCGATGCGCATGTGCGAGACGGCCAGCACGGCGGCCAGCGCCTCGCCGCGGAAGCCCAGGGTGCGGATGCGCCACAGGTCTTCCGGCTCCACCACCTTGCTGCTGGCGTGCCGCGTGAGGCAGAGCCGCGCGTCCTCCTCGTCCATCCCCGCCCCGTCGTCGGCGACGCGAATGGAGCGCAGGCCGCCCTCTTCGATGCTCACGGAGATGGAGGAGGCGCCCGCGTCCAGCGCGTTGTCCACCAGCTCCTTGACCACCGAGGAGGGCCCCGCCACCACCTCGCCGGCCGCGATCAGCGTGGCGAGGGCGTCGTCCATCACCCGAATGCTTCCCATGGTCCCCCGTGCGTACACCCGTACAAATCCCGGCACCCGTACACTTTCCCGCGCGGGATGTGCCCGGACGGGCGCGTGCAGATTGGGCGCGGGGATGTTACTCTGTTGCCCAATCCGCGCGAACCATACGAAATCCAGGACGGGCTGATGACTTTCGAGAAGCAGACTTTCACGGGCGAGACGGTGGAGCTGGACGGGCACACCTTCGTCGGCTGCACCTTCCGGCGCTGCGTGATGGTGTTCAGCGGGACCACCGAGATGTCGCTGACCGGTTGCCGCTTCGAGGACGTGGAGTGGGAGTTCGGCGGCCCCGCCGCGCGCGTGCTCTCCTTCCTCCACGCCATCTACCAGAACGGCCGCGACGGGGAGGAGTTCGTGCGGGCCATCTTCCGCAATTTCAAGAAGCCGTTGCCGCGGGGCTGAAAAGCGGGGGTCACACAGAGACACAGAGGCACAGAGGTAACTTCATCTCTGTGCCTCTGTGTCTCCGTGTGAGACCTTTTTACTGGTACTGGATGTACAGCGGCTTCGGCTCCAGGCGCAGGAGGTCGCGCGGGGACATCAGCGGGTGGCCGGCTTTCGTGTCGTTCTTGTAGAACAGCTTGAAGCCCGTGTACTGCACCGGCTCGCGCACGATGAAAGCCTTGTACGAGTCGCGCTTGAGCTGCGGGGGGCCCCAGCCGTCCATGTCGATCACCACCTGCGTCTCGGGGCGCAGGCGGATGGAGGAAGAGCTGGTGACCATGGCGCGGGTGAAGCGGTGCACCACCACGACTTTGGGGGGCAGGTTGTACTTGCGGACCAGGCCGGCCAGGTACTCGGTGGCGTAGTTGATGTCCGCGGCGCTCATGGTGCCGATGCGCGTGCCGGGGCGCGCGCCCGTCTTCATGGAGAACTCCGGGTCCAGGCCGAGGTGCACGTCGCGCTCGCGCAGGATCCACTCGAAGCGGGGGAGGATGTTGCGCAGGTTGTCGGTGCCGATCTGCAGGTCCACGAAGAAGACGCCGTCCACCTCCCGCGCCCACCCGTGCACCATGCGCACGGTGGAGTCGCGCACGATGGTGCGGTAGTGGCCCGACGTGCCGCGCTCCGCCTGCGCCACGGTGGCCACCAGGTGCAGGCAGGGCACGGCGGGGTGCGCCGGGTCGGCCTGGTTCCAGCGCGCCACCTCGCCGCGCAGGCGCCGCAGCATCTCGGGCTTGGGCACCTCGCCCAGGATGCCCATGCGGCGCGAGGCGGGGTTGCCGTAGTAGCACACGATGCGCTTGGAGGGGAGCAGCGCGCCGGGAAGCGCGCGCGGCCCTGCCACGGGCCACCCCATGCGCCGGGCGTAGTCCGCGTCTTCGCCCGCGCGCTGGGCGGCGGCGGGTGAGGCGAGCAGGGCGGCGAGGGCGGCGATCCGAATAGCCTTCAAGTGCGTGTTCTCCAGGGTTCGGGGGCATTGGCGAGCCCAAGATATCACCCGGGGGGGCGGAGGCACAGAGAAGGCCGGGTCACCCGAGCGGGATCTTGACCCGGAACACGCTGCCGCGGCCGGGCTCGCTGGCCACGCGCACGTCGCCGCCCAGCATCCAGGCGAGGCGGCGGACGAGGGCCAGGCCCAGCCCGATGCCGGGGCCCCGCTCCGCCGAGCCCGGGTCGGCCTGCCAGAACGACTCGAAGGCCAGCTCCAGGTGCTCGGGGGCGATGCCGATTCCCGTGTCGGACACCTCGAAGAGGGCGTGGTCCCGCTCGGTGCGGAGAGCCAGGCGGATGCCGCCGAAGTCGGTGAACTTGACGGCGTTGCCCAGCAGGTTGAAGAGGATCTGGCGCACCTTGTCGGGGTCCGTATGCGCCACGGTGGGGCCGGGCGCGACCTCCACCTCGAAGTCCAGCCCCTTCTGCCGCGCCAGCGGCTCGACCAGCGCGGCGCTTTCCCGCGCCACGGTGGCCAGGTCCACGCTCTCCGGCTGCACCGTGTCCCACCCGGCCTCCGCGCGGCGGAAGCCGAGGGACTCCTCCACCAGGCGGTCCAGGTGGCCCACGGCGGCCAGGATCCGCCCCACGTGCTCGCGCGCCGACGCGGGGATCGGCTCCGGGATCCCCTCCTGGAGGAGGTGCGCGAAGGCCATCACCGTCATCAGCGGCGTGCGGAACTCGTGCGAGATGGAGCCCACGAACTCGGAGCGGGCCCCGCGCGCCCGCTCCGCCTCGTCGCGAAGCTGCGCGTGCTCCACGGCCAGCGCCGCGCGGCGGGCCAGCTCCTCCGCCAGCACCACCTCGTCGCCCGCGAAGGGACGGCCGCCGCGGGTGCGGATGAAGGTGATGGCGCCCAGGAGCTGCCCGCGCGCCAGGAGCGGCACCACGAGCGCGGCGCGAAGCTGCAGCGCCTCGCGGGTGAGCGGCTCCGGCCCGATGCCGCGCAGGTACTCGGGGGTGACTTCGGCGACGTTCACCGTCTCGCCCGTGCGGAGCGCGAGGGCGATGGGGTGGTGGGGATGCTCGGCGTCCAGCGGCGCCGTGCCGAGCCCGGCCAGCGCCTCGCGCCCCGCGCCCACGGCGGCCGCGCGCCGCACCACGTGCGCGGGGTCCACCAGGTGCACGCCGCACGCGTCCGCGAACCAGGCGACGGCGAGGCGCGCCAGGCGGTCCAGCGCGGCCTCGTACTCCAGCGACCCCGCGAGCACGGCCCCGGCGTCCACCAGCAGGCGTAAGGCGCGGCCGGCCCTGGCCTCGTCCGCCTCGGGGGGCTCGGCCGGGGGGGTGGGGGCGTAGGCGCGGGTGAGCCCCACCAGGTCGTCCACCACGAAATCCAGCAGCCGCTCGCGGTCGGGCGGGCTCATGCGCTGGCGGTGCTCCTCGTAGCGGCGCAGCTCGCGCCGGATGCGCTCGGCCAGCTCGCGCTCGTCGGCGGGCGCGCGCGGCGGCCCCTCCTCCAGCTGCTCGGAAAGGCGCGCCATCAGCCGGTTGATGCGCTCCCACAACGTCTCTTCCATCGAGCTTCGGTTCGGGCGGTGGCACGGGTGAAGGGCGGCTCCGGCGCGATCGGCTTGCCGGGGCGAGTGAACTCGCGGCAACAACGGCACGAAGTCCGCCTGCGCGGACTGGCCCTTCAGCTCCGGCCGGAACCCTGCAGTCCCCGCAGGGGGACTTCGTGCAGTCGTTGCAGCGACTTCAGTCGCCGCAACGCGCCGACGGCACGGGCGCGATGAATCGCGCCCCTACCTCACGTCGCCCGGGTCATCCAGCTCCGGCCGGAACCCTGTAGTCCCCGCAGGGGGACTTCGTGCAGTCGTTGCAGCGACTTCAGTCGCGGCGGCGCGCCGACGGCGCGGGCATGTCCTCCACCCCCGCGGGAGGCTTCGTTCAGCCGGCCGCGCCGTTGGTGGCGAGATGCCCGCGCACGAAATCCGGGAGCGAGCGGATGCTGAAGGGCTTCTGCAGGAACCCGTCGGCGCCGGCGCCGCGCCAGTGCACGTCCCGCTCGTCGGCCGAGCTGAAGAGGATCACGGGGACACCGCCCAGCGCCTGGTCCATCTTGAGCACCTTGCAGGCGTCGCGCCCGTCCAGGTCCGGCATCATCACGTCCAGCAGGATCACGTCCGGCTTTTCCTTGCGCGCCAGCGAGATGGCCTCGGCGCCGCCGCGCGCCTGCACCACGGCGAAGCCGGCGTAGCCCAGCATCTCGGCCACGAGCGCGGTGATCGCCGGCTCGTCGTCGGCCACCAGGACGCGGGGGGACTGCATCTCGCCGCTCATCCCCCGTGCGCCTGGCCGGTCAGCGCGGTCTCCGCCTTGGAGAACGGCTTGCCCACGCTCAGCCCCTTCTCGGTGATGATGAACTCGCGCAGCGAATGGTCGTGCTTCCGGGCCCGCAGCTTGATGACGGCGATGAGGCGCCTCATCTCCCCGCGGTCCTCCACGTAGCGCATGTGCAGCGCGTTGTCCATGATGGCCGACAGCTCCACCATGGGCATCTCGAAGCTCCCCCCGGCGATGCGCTGCAGGTCGTGCATCACGATGGTGGTGACGCCGCGCTCGCGCAGCATGTTGGTGACCGCCGCCAGCACGAACAGCTCGCGCTCGCGGGGGATGACGGCCTGGCGCAGGTCCTCCAGGGCGTCGATCACCACCCGCTGGATCCGGTGCTCCTCCACCAGCGCCAGGATGCGCTCGATCTCCTCGTCCGCCAGCAGCTCGGTGGGGGCGCGCCAGTAGACGTGGATCCTCCCGGCCTCGATCTCGCGGCGGACCGGGAGACCCGCCCCCTCTCCCTTGCGGATCAGGACCTCCGGCGTTTCGTGGTAGCCCACGAACAGCCCCGGCTCGCCCGCTTCCGCGCCCGCGGCGATGAACGCCAGCCCGGCCAGCGTCTTTCCCGAGCCGGGGGTGCCGATCACCAGTGTGGTGGTGTCGCGGTCCAGCCCGCCGCCCAGCATCTCCTCCAGCCCCGCGATCCCCCCGTCCACGCCTTCGCGCGTGCGCGATTCCGGCGCGGAGCCCGTGATCAGCCCCTCCATGTGCTCCGTGAGCGACTCCGTGCGGGGGTAGATGTGGATGCCGTCCGGGGTGATGCGGAAGGTGTGCCTGCCGCCGATGTGGGCGATGCCGCGCAGCTTGGCCACCGAGAACATCCGCACCTGGCGCAGGCGCACCTCCTCCACGCCCATCTCCAGGATGGCGTCCGCGATGGTGAAGGTGGGGTCCACCGATGTGCCGCCCTCCGGCGGATGGGCCAGGAGGAGCGTGGTCATCCCCGCGACCCCTGCCTGCGCCTCCATCTCGTGCATGAACTGCTGGTACTCAAGCCGCCCCTCGGCCGAGACCTTGAGGGCGTGCACGCCGTCCAGGATGACCAGCGAGGGGCCGTGGTGCGCCACCAGCCGGCTCACCTCTTCCCGCGCCGCGGCCAGCCCGCCGCGCATCAGCGTGGGGTAGAGGCTGGCGTAGTAGAACGAGCCCGGCACGGAGCCGGGATCGAAGAAGGGAAAGGTGCGCGCCTGCGCGATCAGCGTCTGGTGCGTCTCCACCAGGGCCGTGAGGTAGAGCACCTTGCCGCCGCCGCGGATCACGGTGGCCCCGATCTGGTGGGCGAGGATGCTCTTGCCCATCCCCGGCCCACCCAGCACCACGTGCAGCCCTCCCTCCCGCAATCCGCCGTTCAGAAGCCGGTCCAGCCCCGGCACCCCCGTGGGCACCTGCGCCGGCTTCCCGGCCCGCGCCATCTCCTCGCTCATTCCCTTCTCCCATTATGAGGCGACAGGCGCCCGCTGGGGCCACCCGGCATTCAATTCCACCGCGAAAACGCTTCCCCGCCCCGGCTCGCTGCGGGCCCGGATCTCGCCGCCCAGGTTGCGCACCAGCCGCCGGGTGATCCCCAGTCCCAGCCCCGTGCCCGCCGTGCGCTTCATCCCCGGCCGGTCCGACTGCCAGAACGGCTCCCAGATCCGCTCCATCTCTTCCGCCGTGATCCCGCGCCCCGTGTCGCGCACCTCGAAGGTGACGCGGTCCCCCGCCACGCGCAGCGCCAGGCGCACCTCGCCGCTGGAGGTGAACTTGACGGCGTTGCCCAGGAGGTTGAAGAGCACCTGGCGCACCTTGTTGCCGTCCGTCTCCACCACGGCCTCGTCCGGCGCCTCCACCCGCAGCTCCAGCCCCTTCTGGCGCGCCAGCGGCTCCACGAGCGCCGCCGTGCCGCGGACCAGCGCCACCAGGTCGGTGGGCTCGACGGTGACCTCGTCGCGCTCCGCCTCGATGCGGGAGAGGGTGAGGACCTGCTCCACCAGGTGCGTGAGGTGCTGCGCGGCCGTGAGGATGCGCTCCGCGTGCCCCCGCGGCACCTCGCCGATGGGTTCGGGGATGCCGGACACCAGCAGCTCCGCGTACGCCAGCACCGCCGTGAGCGGCGTGCGGAACTCGTGCGACATGGCGGCCAGGAACTCGGACTTCACCTCGCTGGCGCGATGTGCCTCGCGGTGCAGCCGCGCGTTCTCCACGGCCAGCGCGGCGCGGTCCGCCAGCTTGCGGGCCAGCCACACCGCGTTGGGCGAGTAGCTCCCCGGCTCGTCCCACCCCAGGCTCAGCGCCCCCAGGGTGCGGCCCTGCGTGCGGAGCGGCACCACCATCAGCGAGCAGGGCGCCAGCACGCCCGTCCACGGCGCCGCGTCCTCCGGCGACAGCTCGGGGAGGAGCTCCGGGGTGCCGGTGCGGAGGGCGCGCGCCACGGGCGCGGAGAGCTCGCCGGGGGCCAGCGCGCGGGGCTCCAGCGACGCGCGGAGCACCTCTTCGCGCCGCGGGTCCCGGTGCGCCGCGGCCAGGCGGCGGACGCGGTGGTCGTCGTCCGCCAGGTACACGACGCACGAGTCCGCCACGCGCGGCACCGTGAGCCGCGCGACGGACGCGAGCGTGGTCTCGTAGTCCAGCGAGCCGGCCAGGATCTCCCCCGCCTCGGCCAGGAACGCCTCCCGCTGCCGCGCCGCCTCCGCGTGCATGCGGGCAGACTGCTCTTCCAGCAGCCGGTGCGACGCGTTGCGCGCCCCCGCATCCGGCTCGCGCGCGGCCCGCAGGAGCGCCTCCTCCGCGCGCACGGCGGCCACCGCCTCCCGCAGCTCGGCGAGGAGGGCCTCGGCTTCGGAACGGTCCCCGGGCGGAAGGAGGCTCACGCGCGCCTCCAGCCGCTCCACGCGCGCGCTTCCGGACTCGGTCATCGGGTGGGCCTCGGCATGGTGCCAGGGGGCGCGCAAGAAGTGCTCCGGGTCCGGAACAGCGACCGAGTGGCCTCACACGGAGGCACAGAGACACGGAGAGCCGTTTTCGTCAGGCACCCGCGAGGCGGAGGATGACGCCCTCGTCGCCGCGCAGGTGGAGGGCGTCCGCGACGCTCTCGTGCTCGCGGTCCAGGTGGGTGGAGAGGATGACCTGGGCGCCGTGGGCCTCGGGCGGGGCGTGGAAGAGTTGGGGGCGCGGGCCCAGGTTGAGGACGACCAGGAACTCGCCGCGGATGTAGGCGAGGACGTCGCCCTCGGCGGCGACGGGGGTGTAGGGGCCCGTTTCCAGCTCGGGCTCGGCGCGGCGCAGGGCCAGAAGGCGGTGATAGAGGGACAGGATGGAGCGGGGGTCGTTCCTGGCGGCCTCCACGTTGGCCTCGCGGAAGTTCTCGGCGACGGGGAGCCAGGGCTCGCCGGTGGTGAAGCCGGCGTTCGGCCCGGCGCTCCACTGCATGGGGGTGCGCTCGGGGTCGCGGCCCAGCCCCTTCCCGGGCACGTTCTTCTCAAAGGGGTCCTGCACCCGCTCGGGCGGGATCGGCACGTCCCGCATCCCGATCTCGTCGCCGTAGTACAGCGTGGGCGTGCCGCGCAGGGTGAGGAGGAGCATGGCGGCCACGCGCGCCTGCGCCGGCCCCACGCGGCTGGCGATGCGGTGCTGGTCGTGGTTGCCGAGCACCCAGTTGGGCCACCCGCCCTCCGGGAGCGCGGCCTCGTACTCCGCCACCACGCGGGCGATGTGGCGCGCGTCCCACTTCGCCTGCACGAGCTGGAAATTGAAGGGGAGATGGGCGCCGGTCAGGCCCGGCCCGTAGTACGCCACCAGCCGCTCCACGGGGAGGTAGATCTCGCCGATGAGGACGCGCTCGGGGTACTCGTCGAAGAGGCGGCGCATGCGGGCGATGACCTGGTGCACCTCCGGCCGGTCGGTGGTCTGCTCGGGCATCAGCGACTGGAAGGGGTCCATCCCCTCGCGCCACTCGGGGTTGCGCGGGTTGTCGCGGAACTCGTCGTCCTTGATCAGGTGCCAGATCACGTCCACGCGGAAGCCGTCCACCCCCCGGTCCAGCCAGAAGCGGAGCACGTCCAGCATCGCCTCCACCACCTCCGGGTTGCGCCAGTTGAGGTCCGGCTGCTCCGGGAGGAAGGCGTGGTAGTAGTACTGCCCGGTGTGCGCGTCGAGCTCCCACGCGCTCCCGCCGAAGCACGACAGCCAGTTGTTGGGCGGCCCGCCGTCCGGCGCCGGGTCCCGCCAGATGTACCAGCCGCGCTTGGGATCGTCGCGCGACGACCGCGACGCCGCGAACCACGCGTGCTGGTCCGAGCTGTGGTTGGGCACGAAGTCCAGGATCACCTTCAGCCCCCGCCCGTGCGCCTCCCGCAGCAGCCCGTCGAAGTCCTCCAGCGTCCCGAAGAGCGGATGGATGCCCCTGTAGTCCGCCACGTCGTACCCGAAGTCCTTCATCGGTGATGGGTAGACGGGCGAGATCCACACCGCGTCCACCCCCAGCCATGCCAGGTGATCGAGCCGCGACATGATCCCGGGCAGGTCCCCCACCCCGTCCCCGTCGCTGTCCATGAACGAGCGCGGGTACACCTGGTAGATCACCCCCCGCTGCCACCAGAGCTGCTCCATATCCGTCCCCGAGTGCGTGAGAAATCGACCGCGCTCCCCGATGCGACAGACGTGCCGGGCGGTTGACCCGCTGCAACTAGGAGACGCGGAAAGAGCTCCGAGCCACGGCACGGGGCCCCTCCATGCTTCCCGACCGGTGGAGCTGCGGTGATACCGGGTCCGAACCGTGCTTAACCCCTAAACTGCGGTCGTAGGGCAATGTTCCTCTGGTGTGGAGTGGGAGGAGTTTTCTGGATCACAGCCCTACGAGCCGTTGCACCCGGGCCATGCGCTCGTTCATCACCACGGCACGGGTGGCTGTGATCCCGAAGGTTCGCCGGAGAGCCATCATGGTACGGTCCAGTTTGTCCTGGATCGGCGGAAGCGACGCATCGGGTGCCGCTGGGATCACCAGCACGAACACCACAGACGCCTCTCCCAGGGACACTTCGCGCAGACTTACAGGCAGCTCGTCGCCGCCCGTGCCGTGGCGGTCCAACCGCGCGGCCAGGAGGAGGGTGAGGGCGTTCGCCATTTTCTCACGGATCGACGCGAAGTAGGCCTCGAACGCACCCCCGTTCTCCGCCCGCGGCACGGAGGACTTCGCCTCGACGAAAAGGATGGAAGTCGTCCCGCCGCTCGCTCGGGCTAAAATGAACTCCACCATCTTCACCCCCTCGCCCAGGCTTTTGCAGAGAGCGCTCTGCTCGACGTGGAAGCAGTCTGCCTCGGGGAAGGGCCCGAACTCCAGGCCGGATTCGGTGATCGTGACCGGGCTCATCCCAGCGCGAGCTCCAATTCCTGCTCGTACAGGCGGATGGACGCATCTACAATAGCGTTCTCGGGCATACCGTCCCGGAGGTTGGCTCTCGTGCGCCATCCTTCCTCACCATGAGCGGCAAGGGGGACGTTTAGCCGGTGCTCTTGGGCAATAAGGTACAGCTTCTTGATGACGAAGTACGAGTGCGTCGCGATGAAGAACTGGACGCCCGCCTGCGCCATCATCCTCAGGATCTCTAGAAAGCGGACAATGGCATCGGGGTGGAGCGCGGATTCCGGCTCGTCCACAAACACGATGGAACGTGGACTCAGGTACCGATTCCCAATCAGGATATCCAGGATCGCGATCTTTTTGATTCCCTCCGCGGTGGTCTCAATTGGGTAGCGATACCGACCTCGCTCAAAGAACCATGCTTTCCGTTGCTCGTCGTACTCCACCCGCCCCTGGACAATGTCCTCGAGCCGCTTGCGAGACTCCGCGAATGCGGCGTACTGCTTGCCGCGGGTTCGGCTGAGCTGCAGCGCCCGGGCGAGGTCGACGTAGGTGTCATCGAAGCCGAACGAGCGGTCCTGGTCACGGCTCTTCAAAATCACGTCATGAAGGGAGAGCACCTCCTTGGCCGGCAGAAAGATGGAGTTCGCAGCTCTCCCAGGCACTGTGGAGCGGACGTTGGAAATGCTCCGGCTGGTGTCCTTGCCGAAGGTGTACGTGAACTCCCCCTCGTCCATCCTCATCTCGAACGCGAGCGGTCCCGCGCCCCCCTTCTCTACGATATCGCCCAGCTTGCCAGACTGGAAGGTCCAGTAGAGGCGGTCAAAGAGCACCTCGTTCACTTCGCGGGGGTCATGTCCGCGCCCGGTCTCCTCTACGGTGCGTACAGCCGAGTAGAGGGCCTTGAGCAGGAACGACTTCCCGCTGCCGTTCTCGCCGATGAGCAGATTTATGTGACCGAGCTTCTCCCAGGCGAACTCGTGAATCGGCCCGTAGTGGCGCAGCGTGGCACTCTGGATCATGGTAGGTCGGGGCGGGAGCGGGTGACGAGTTACGCGCAATCTGGCCCGCATTCCCGCCACGCGAAAGTGCGAACTTAGAATTTCCGTTTGAGCGATCGCCCAGCCGACAAGAACCCAGTACCTGGCGTGGGTTCCAAGGACACAATGACATAGAAGCGAAGAGATGAACCAGTCCTCCTGCCTTTGCAACTGAGTGAGCCACTCAGTTCCCGGCACGCGAACTGCGCGCCGCCACGGCATGATCGAAGACCTCTGGTACCGGAACACCGTCGTCTACAGCCTGGACCTGGAGACCTTCCAGGACTCCGACGGCGACGGCGTGGGCGACTTCGAGGGGCTGGTGCGGCGGCTGGACTACCTGGACGCGCTGGGGGTGGGCACCCTCTGGCTCGCCCCCTTCCAGCCCTCGCCCAACCGCGACAACGGGTACGACATCGCGGATTTCTACGGGGTCGATCCGCGCCACGGCTCGGGCGGCGACTTCGTGGAGTTCGTGCACCAGGCGCGGAAGCGGGGGATCAAGGTGGTCATCGACCTGGTGGCCAACCACACCTCGGACAAGCACCGCTGGTTCCAGGAAGCGCGGCGCGACCCGGAGTCCCGCTACCGCGACTGGTACGTGTGGTCGAAAAAGAGGCCCTCGGACTGGGACGAGGGAATGGTGTTTCCGGGAGTGCAGAAGTCCACCTGGACGCTGGATCCGGTGGCGGGGGAGTACTACTTCCACCGCTTCTACCCGCACCAGCCCGACCTCAACGTGCAGAACCCGGAGGTGCGCGCCGAGATCCGCCGCATCATGGGCTACTGGCTGGAGCTGGGGGTGGATGGGTTCCGGGTGGACGCGGTGCCCTTCATCCTGGAGAACGCCGCCCCCGGCCCCGCCCACCCCACGCTCAACTTCGACTACCTGTTCGAGATGCGCCGCTTCGCCCAGTGGCGGCGGGGCGACTCGGTGCTGCTGGGGGAGGCCAACGTGGAGCCCCCGGAGCACCGCAAGTTCTTTGGCGCGGAGGGCGGCGGGCTGCAGATGATGTTCAACTTCTGGGTCAACCAGCACCTTTTCCTGGCCCTGGCCACCGGCGACACCCGCCCCCTGGCCGATTCGCTGCGCGCCACCCGCCACCTGCCCCACGGGTGCCAGTGGGCGCACTTCCTCCGCAACCACGACGAGCTGGACCTGGGCCGCCTTACCGAAGAGCAGCGCGAGGCCGTCTTCGCGAAGTTCGCCCCGGAGGAGGGGATGCGGCTCTACGGGCGCGGCATCCGCCGGCGGCTGGGGCCCATGCTGGGCGATCCGCGGCGCGTGGAGCTGGCCAACAGCCTGATGTTCTCCCTCCCGGGCACCCCCGTGATCCGCTACGGCGACGAGATCGGGATGGGCGACGACCTGCGCCTCCCGGAGCGCGAGGCCGTGCGCACCCCCATGCAGTGGTCGGACGAGGCGCAGGGCGGCTTCTCCACCGCCGCCAGGACGGTGCACCCGGTGCTGGACGAGGGCCCGCACGGTTACCCGCGCGTCAACGTCGCCGCCCAGCAGCGCGACCCCGGCTCGCTGCTGCGCTGGCACATGCGCATGATCCGCCTGCGCAAGCAGTGCCCCGAGATCGGCTGGGGCGACTGGACGCTGCTGCGCACCGGCACCCCCGAGGTGCTCGCGCTGCGCTACGACTGGCGCGGCGGCTCCGTCGTCGTCCTCCACAACTTCGCCGACCGCGCCCGCGAGCTCCGCCTGCGCCCCGGCGCCGATCTCCTCACCGACCTCATCGCCGAGGAATCCTCCCGCGCCGACGCGTCCGGCACCCACAAGATCTTGCTGGATGGCTACGGGTATCGCTGGTTCCGCGCGGGCGGCCTCAACGACGCGATTCAGCGCACCAGGACGTAATCGTCGGCGCGGCATTGCCCGGCGACTGAAGTCGCGGCAACAACAGCACGAAGTCCCCCTGCGGGGATTGGGTAGTCCGGCTGATGCTGAAGGCCAGTCCGCGAAGGCGGACTTCGTGCCGTTGTTGCAGCGAATTTATTCGCCCGCAACGGGGCACCCGCGAGCCACAGAGGCACAGAGACCAACTCATCTCTGTGCCTCTGTGTCTCTGTGTGAGCCTTCTTCTTCTTCGGGAAGCTCCTTGGGCTCGGCGTCGCCGTGGCGGGGGCGGGCGCGCTGGATGGCGGCGTTGAGCTCGGCGCCCAGGAGGAGGATCAGGGAAGAAAGGTAGAAGTAGGTGAGGAGGACGATGATGGCGCCGACGCTGCCGTAGGTGACGCTGAAGCGGCCCAGGTTCTCCACGTACCAGCGGAAGCCGAGCGAAACCAGGCCCCAGAGCGCAACCGCCAGAACGGAGCCGGGGATGACGAGGGCCACGCGCTGGCGCACGTTGGGCATCGCCAGGTACACCAGGAAGACGCCCGCCACGGCCCCCGCGATCGCCAGCGGCACCCGCAGCAGCGAGACGGCGTCGTGCACCATCGCGGAGGCACCCATCTGCCGCAGCACCCAGTGCGACGCCCGCGGCCCGAACACCATCAGCCCCGTCGCCAGCACCACCAGCGTGCCGGACGCCAGAGTATACGCGAACGAATACAGGTACACCTTCCACCAGGCGCGCCCCTCGCACACCTCGTACGCCTTGTTCAGCGCGTTCATCGCCGAGCGCACGCCCCCCGACGCGATCCACAGCGTCGTGAGGATGCCCAGGGAAAGGAGCCCGGCCTGGCGCTGGCCGCGGATCTCGCCCACCACCTGCTCCACCTGCGCGTACGCGTCCCCCGGCAGGAAGGCGCGGCCCTGGACGAGCAGCCACTGGAAGAGCTCCGGCTGCTCCAGGAAGCTGAAGAGGGCCAGCAGGAAGATGGCGAAGGGGAAGAGCGCGTAGAGGGCCTGGTACGCCACGGCCGCCGCGTACGTCGGCATGTCGTCGCGCATGAAGCCGGCAAACGTCTCGGCCGCGACCGTCCGCAGCCGGAGTCCTCGGAACCCGGGAAACGCCATCCACCCGCCACCGTTCGGGAATGCGCCGTGAGCTCGCCGGGCACTTCCAGCGCCGCGCCCAACTGCCGACGCGCGAGTTCCGGGCCAGCCTCGCGGTGCGGAATGGCCCTTGCGGACACATCGTTTCCGGGGAAGCCGGGTGCCCGCCATCGCCCGGACCCGTGTTCCGCAACAGGGTGCACCGGCTCGCGCCTCCTGATGCGGAACCGCGAAGCCCCGGCGCGGCGGTTGCTAGTTGCCGCGGCGTCCGTCCGAACGTACCCGTCCGCGAGCTGGAGCCCCGCGTACATCCCGAGCGCCTACCTCCCACCGAGCCGCCGATGGGCCCAACGACCGATCAGAGTCTTACCTGCTACGTGAGCGGCGTGCACAGCGGCCCCAACCCGTCGCCCGGGCTTGGGGTTGCGCGCTCCCTGCGGCAGGCGTTTCCGCACGCGCGGCTGGTGGCGGTGGATTACAGCGTGGAAAGCTCGGGGCTGCACACGGACGTCTTCGACGACGTGTGGGTGCAGCGCCCGTGGAAGGAGATGCGCCTTCCCGTCTACCAGGCCGCCATCCAGGAGGTGCTGGACGGGGGCGCCCTCTGGTTTCCCGGGCAGGACCTGGAGGTGGAGTGGCTGGCCGGCTGCCTCAGGGACCCTTCGCGCGCCCTGCTCCCCGGGAGCGAGGCCCTGCGCCGCGTGGGGAAGCCGGACATCCGCGCCGCAGAGCGGCTGCCGGTGACGGTGCCCGAGTACGTGGGGATCGAGCGGTCGGACTGGGACCTCCACGCCTTCTGCCGCGAGCACGGGTGGCGCGTGTGGATGAAGGGGCCCAACTACGAGGCCATGCGGGTGCGCGACTGGCCCTCGTTCCGCCACGCCCGCTCCTTCATGCAGGAGCTGTGGGGGACGGAGCAGCTCTTCGTGCAGCGCCACGTGACGGGCACCGAAGAGTCGGTGGCGTTCTGCGCCTACCAGGGGGAGATGCTGGACTGCGTGCACCTGCGCAAGCACACGCAGACGGTGGAGGGAAAGACGTGGGCCGGCGCCGTCACCGAGGTGGAGCCCTCGTTCGCCGAGCCGCTGCGTGCCCTGGTGGCCGAGCTGAACTGGACGGGCGGCGGCGAGCTGGAGTACGTGCGGGCGCCGGACGGCACCATGCACCTGATCGACTGGAACCCGCGCTTCCCCGCCTGGATCCACGCCGCCTCCTTCGCCGGGCACAACCTGCCGGCGCTGCTGGTGCAGGCCGCCGGCGCGGGAACGCCGGCGGCGTCGCCGTACCTCACCAACCAGTTCACGCGCGTGGTGATGGAGGTGCCCGTGCGCCCCACGCACCCGCTCCCCCCCGTGCGCGAGGCCAACGACGAGTGGCGCGTGGGCTCCAAGCACCCCTCGGGGATGACGGAGCTGGCCCGCCGCCTGGGGGAGAATGGCGGTTCGGACGAGCCGGTGCAGCGACACGCCGCCCCGCCCGCCCCCGCGCTGCAGCGCGACCTGGACGACGCCGGGGTGCAGGAGATGGAGACGCCGCGGCGGATGATCCTTCCCCGCACCGCCCGCGACCGCTTCGCGCAGGTGGAGGCGGTGCTGGCGGCGCAGCCGGGCGGGCCGGTGGAGCTGGGCTTCGGCTACAGCGTCAAGACCAACCCGCACCCCACCCTGCTGTCGCTGGCGGACGGGGCCGGGATGTTCGCCGAGGTGATCAGCGCGGCCGAGATGCGCCGGGCGCTGGCGCACGGCTTCCCGGCCGAGCGCATCATCCTCAACGGCCCCGCCTCGCAGTGGCCCGCCGGCGACCCCGCCGACGGCGAGCTGATGGCCGCCTTCGCCGACTCGCCGCAGGCGTTCGAGCGCTGGATGTGCCACGGCCCGCCCGCCGCGCGCTACCTGGGCATCCGCCTGCGCCCTGTGAACTTCGACTCGCGCTTCGGCAGCGGGCTCAAGAGCGTGGAGCGCTTCGCGGAGATCGTGAAGCTGCTCAAGGCGATGCCCGGCGGCCAGGAGATGGGGCTGCACTTCCATTTCGCCAGCGACGTGCTGGGGCCGGCGCGGTGGCGCGAGGTGTTCGAGGGCGTGGTGCAGTGGGCCTCGGCCATCGAGCAGAGCGTGGGGCGCCCCGTGAAGGTGCTGGACATGGGCGGCGGCTTCTTCCCCGACGACTTCGACAGCGAGCTCGTTCCGCGCCTGGGCGAGATGACCGCGGCGGCGCGGGCGGCGCTCCCGGAGCTGGAGCGCTTCTTCCTGGAGCCGGGGAAGGCGATGGCGCAGCCCACCATGGCGCTGGCCACCACCGTCCTGGAGGTCCGCAAGAGCCGCAAGGGCGGGGTGGAGGCGGTGGTGGACGCGGCCATCTCGGACCTGCCCATGGCGCCCTTCTACCCCCACCGCGTCTACCGCCAGAACCGGCGCGGCGAGTGGGAGGGCGTGGGCGGCGGGCGCGACCGGCTGGTGGGGCGCATCTGCATGGAGACGGACATCCTGGCCAGCGACCTGGCGCTCCCCGAGGGGATTCGCGAGGGAGACCGGCTGGTGATCGGGGACGCGGGCGCGTACGACGCCAGCATGGCCTACAACTTTGGACGGGGGATCCTGGACGATGCGTGCTGCTGAGCCCTGCCCGGAGTCGGCGCCCTGGGAGCACTTCCACCCCTCGGTGATCGCCCACCACGGCGCGGAGTGCTGCGACGTGGCGCGCGCCTGGTACACGGCCATGGACCGCTCCATGTGGCGCGGCCACGGCGGACCGTCGTGGATCTCGCAACGCTTCCCCTGGGGCCCTAGCCGGTGGCCGCTGCACTGGTGCGAGGCCATGGAGGCGGAGGAGCTGGACTGCGGCGCCCACGCGGCGCTGAGCATCGAGGCGTTCCGCGCGCGCGGCATCCGCGTGGTGCCGGTGCAGCTGGTGCAGCGCCAGGAGGTGCACCACCTTCCCCACTGGCACGACCGCTGGGGCCAGGCCGACGCGTCGCCCGAGTGGGCGCGCGCGGGCGCGTGCTACCACGAGTCGTGCGCCACCATCGAGGACGGCCGCGCCGAGGTGTGGGACCCCACCATCGGGGCCTGGCTCACCCCGCACCACATGCACGGCATCCGCAGCGTCGCCGCCGTCCGCATCGGCGGGCCCGTGCAGTCCGACGAGGTGGTGTCGTGGCGCGGGCTGCCGCTGCGGATGGGGGTGTGGGCGACGCCCGCTTTGTGAATCTCACACGGAGACACAGAGGCACAGAGATGAATTCGTCTCTGTGCCTCTGTGTCTCTGTGTGACCCTGCCGTGCGGGAGCGGAAACCGCACGGTATGGCGCAATCGTACGTGTGCCCTTGCGGATTGTAGCAGTTGTCGCACACACTTGAGAACTTTCGCCCCTGCCGGGCCCCTCCAGCCGCAGCATCCAATGGCTCACTCCGCGCCCACCCCCGCCGAAGTTTTTTACGAGGTCTTCCTGTCGCACGTCCCGCAGTCGGGGCGGGTGGCACCCATGCGCCACGACTCGGACCAGTACAGCCCCATCTTCAAGGCGCTGGAGGCGGCGGAGACGCGCGCCCTGCGCTACGCCCGCAACGCGCTGGGCCTGCCAGGCTACCAGGCCATCGGGATGGTGGCCCGCATGGGCGCCGAGCTCGCCCGCTGGTCGCGCGAGGACGGCACCGACCGCACCGCGCTGAAAGGCCGGCTCGCGAACGCGGCGGGCGGCCTCCGGCCCCATTGGGACCGCACCGGCCTGCTGGTCGCCGCGCTGATGCACCCGCACCCGCTCCTCAAGGACCTGCCGTGCACGCCGGCCGTGGAGTACGACGAGGGCGGCCTGCGCGCCGAGTGCGGGGAGATGAAGGCGTCGGTGCAGGCCCCCGGCTGGTACCTCCCGGTCGAGCCGGACCATGCGCGCATGCTCGCCCTGGACCTGGCGCTGCAGCTCAGGGAGCAGTTCGACGAACCTGAATAACAGCGGGCTCACACAGAGACACAGAGGCACAGAGGTTGTTTCATCTCTGTGCCTCTGTGTCTCTGTGTGAGCCTAAATACCGGGCCAGGTAGGGCGCCGTGCGGCCGGTGGAGCGAGCGACCTCGGCGGGGGGGCCGCTGGCGACCACGCAGCCGCCTTCTTCACCCGCGCCGGGGCCGATGTCGATGACCCAATCGCTGGCGGCGGCGACGCGCATGTCGTGTTCGACGACGACGACGGTGTTGCCGGACTGTACGAGGCCATCCAGCTGGGTGACGAGCTTCTCCACGTCCGCGGGGTGGAGGCCGGTGGTGGGCTCGTCCAGGATGTAGAGGGTGTGGCCGCGCTGCGTGCGCTGCAGCTCGGAGGCAAGCTTGATGCGCTGCGCCTCGCCGCCGGAAAGCTCGGTGGCGGGCTGGCCCAGGCGCAGGTATCCCAAGCCCACCTCGCGCAGCACCCGCAGCGGGCGGCGGACCTGCGGGTCGTCCGCAAAGAACTCCCACGCGGCATCCACCGTCATCCCCAGCACCTGCGCGACGTCGAGGCCGCGGTACCGGATCTCCAGCGTCTTCGCCTCGTAGCGCGCGCCATGGCAGGTGGGGCACGGCGCGTATACGCTGGGGAGGAAGAGCAGCTCCACCATCACGAACCCCTCGCCCTCGCAGGTGGGGCAGCGCCCCTTGGCCACGTTGAACGAGAAGCGGCCCGCGTCGTAGCGCCGCGCCCGCGCCTCCGGCGTCGCGGCGAAGAGCCTGCGCACGTGGTCGAAGAGGCCGGTGTAGGTGGCGAGGTTGGAGCGCGGCGTGCGGCCGATGGGCTTCTGGTCCACCCGCACCATGCGCCGGAGGGACTCCATCCCGCTCGCGATGCGCCCGCCCAGCGGCAGCGGGGCCGCGCTCTCCAGCTCCGGGCCCTCGTCTTCGGCCGCCGACAGCTCGTGGCCGAGCTGCTCCGCCACCAGCTCCACCAGCGCCTGGCTCACCAGGCTGGACTTCCCGGAGCCGGACACGCCGCACACCGTGGTCAGCACCCCGAGCGGGATGCGCACGTCCAGCTCGTGCAGGTTGTTGCGCGTCACCCCCTCCAGCACGAGCCACCCCGACGGCTCGCGCGGGGTGCGCTCCGCCGGGCGCGTCTCCGCGAAGAGGTGGCGGCGCGTCTGCGATGCTTCGACCTCCCGGAGGCCCTCGGGCGGGCCGCTGTAGAGCACCTCCCCGCCCCCCTCGCCCGCGGCGGGGCCCACGTCCACGATCCAGTCGGCCTGGCGGATGACGTCCAGGTCGTGCTCCACCACGAAGAGGGAGTTGCCCGCGGCCTTGAGCCCCTCCAGCGCCCGCAGCAGCGACTCCGTGTCCGCGGGGTGCAGGCCGGCGGAGGGCTCGTCCAGCACGTACACCACGCCGAACAGGTTGGAGCGCACCTGGGTGGCGAGGCGCAGGCGCTGCAGCTCCCCCGGGGAAAGGGTGGGCGTGCTGCGCTCCAGCGACAGGTAGCCCAATCCCAGGTCCAGCAGCACCTCCAGCCGCGCCGCCAGGTCCTGCGCGATCCGCTGCGCCACCCGCGCCTGGCTGTCGTCCGCGTGCGCGGGCCCGGCGAAGGGCGCGACGAGCGCCGCCAGCCGGGCGAGCGGGAGGCGGGAAAGCTCGGTGATGTCCAATCCCGCGAACTTCACCGAGAGCGGCTCGGGGCGCAGGCGGCGGCCGTGGCAGAGCGGGCACTCGGTGCTCAGCATGTACTGCGCGACGCGCTTCTTCATCGCCGCGCTCTGCGTGTTCGCGAAGGTGTGCAGGACGTAGCGGCGGGCGCTGGTGAAGGTGCCCATGTAGCTGGGCTCGTCGCCGCGGCGCAGCGCCTCGCGCGTTTCCTCCGGCGTCAGCCCCGCGTACACGTGGACCACCGGCTGCTCCTCGGTGAAGAGGATCCAGTCGCGCTCCACCTGCGGCAGCTCGCGCCAGGGGCGGTCCACGTCGTAGCCCAGCGTGACCAGGATGTCGCGCTGGTTCTGCCCGTGCCAAGCGGGCGGCCACGCGGCGACGGCACGCTCCCGGATGGTGAGCGAGTCGTCCGGCACCATGGAGCGCTCGGTGACTTCGTACACGCGCCCCAGGCCGTGGCAGCGCGCGCAGGCACCCTGCGGCGTGTTGGGGGAGAACGACTCGGCGTAGAGGAGCGGCTGGCCCGGCGGATAGTCACCCGCGCGCGAGTACAGCATGCGCAGCAGGTTGGAGAGCGTGGTGACGCTCCCCACGGACGAGCGGGTGGTGGCCCCGCCGCGCTGCTGCTGGAGCGCGACGGCGGGCGGGATGCCGTCGATGGAGTCCACGTCCGGCACGGCCATCTGGTGGAACAGCCGCCGCGCGTACGGCGACACGGACTCCAGGTACCGCCGCTGCGCCTCCGCGTACAGCGTCCCGAACGCCAGCGACGACTTCCCCGATCCGGACACGCCCGTGAACACCACCAGCACGTCGCGCGGGATGTCCACGTCCACGTTCTTGAGGTTGTGCTCCCGCGCCCCGCGTACCCGCACGAATTGCTCGTTCATCGGCCCTTGTTTGGCTCACACAGAGACACAGAGGCACAGAGAAGAACTCATCTCTGTGCCTCTGTGTCTCTGTGTGAGCTACGCTTTGAGTGACTCGTCGATGCGCGTCTCCAGCGGGGCCCAGGCGCCGCCTTCCAGGGTCAGGAGCGTGGCGAAGTAGATGCGGCAGTCGTGCTCCGGGTAGTTGCCCAGCACGGCGTCCGCGGCGGCCAGCACCCGCTCCTCTTCGATCTCCACCGGGCCGTCCAGCTCGGTGGAGCCGTTGGTGTGCGGCACGCCCGCGACGTCCAGGAAGGCCGAGAGCAGCGGCACGCGCTCCGTGAGGTGGAAGCCGATCAGCAGGTCGGCGAGCGCCTCCTCGCTGAGGGGGGCCCGCAGCGTGGCCTCGGCCACCTGCTGCACGCCCCAGCTCTGCACGGTGACGGGGCGCATGTTGAGCGTCTTGGCCAGGGAGGTGCGCAGCGAGTGGACGAGGGCGGCGCCGCGGTCCTCGCCAGACGCGCGGATCGCCATCACGCGCTCTTCGGGCGTCATCGCGCGCCAGATCTTCCGGAGGCGGCGGGTGCGCTCCGAGACTGCCGCGCCCGGAACGTATTTGGATCTGCTCATGGTCTCGTATTCGGGTTGGAGTGGGCGCGACACGCTACCACGCGGACGCCGCACGCACAACCACGGGGGTCCACCCGGAGGCACGGAGAGCTCACATCCGCACGACGATCTTCCCCGTGCTCCCCCGCGACTCCATGAGGCGGTGCGCCTCCGGCAGTTCGTCGAACGAGAACGTCGCCCCCACCACCGGCCGGATGCCGTGCGCCGCGACGAACGCCACCAGCTGGCCCCACACGCGGGCCAGCCGCGGCGGATCGTCGAGCAGGTAGCCGATGTGGGTGGCCATGAACCCGTGCGACGCCGGCGCCAGGGACTGGATGCCGGCTTTGGGGAGATCGCGCCAGGTGCGCAGCCACGAGAGCGGGTTCCACCGCTGCAGCGCCAGGCTCGCGAACCCGGCCACCACCACCCGCCCGAACGGCGCCAGCACGGGCCACACCGCCCGGAACACGTCCCCGCCCACCACCTCCAGCACCACGTCGAAGCGCCCGGGGCCGGCGGCCTCCCGCAGCCGATCCTGGAAGTCCGCGCGCCGGTAGTTCACCGCCGACCCGGCGCCCAGCGCGCGGATCGTCTCCAGCTTCGCGTCGCTCCCCGCCATCCCCACCACCTCGCACCCGAAGCGCGTGGCGATCTGCACGGCCGCCGTCCCTACCCCGCCCGCCGCCGCGGTCACCAGGACGCGGTCGGCGGGACGCAGCCGCGCCATCTCCATCAGCGCCACCCACGCCGTGAGGTAGTTCACCGCGACCGCCGCGTTCTCCTCCAGCGAGAACCCGGGCACCGCGGGAAGCGCCTGCCGCTCCGGCACCACCAGGGCCTCCGCGTACGCCCCGAACTGCGCCCCCACGATCACCCGCTCTCCCACGGCACGCCCCTGCACGCCCTCCCCCAGGGCGTCGATGGTGCCCGTCGCCTCCATCCCCGGGGTGTACGGCATGCGCGGCGCCCACCCGTACAGCCCTTTGCGCGAGAGGATCTCCGCGTAGTTGACCCCCACCGCGTTCACGCGCACCCGCACCTCCCCCGCACCCGGCTCCGGCTGGGGAACCTCCCGCACGCGCAGCACCTCCGGCCCGCCGTGCCGTTCCAGTACAATCGCCCTCATCGCGCCTCACAGGTCGAAAGCGGGCCTACACCGGGGCACGGAGATGAAGGAAACTCCGTGCCCGTCTCCGGTACGGCTCGTGCACGCGGGGTGCTCCTCCCCACGGAACCCTCCAACTCCTTTCCGGAACCCATGATCGCCATCCAGGAGAACGACGCGGCCGAACTGCGCCGCCTGTGCGGATGGTGCGGCAAGGTCATGCAAGAAGGGCCGCCCGCGCCGGTGTCGCACGGGATCTGCGCGACGTGCGCGGCGGCCACGGGGCTGTTCCCGGTGGAGAGCCTGCACGACCTGGACGCCGAGGCGCTGGACGCGCTCCCCTGGGGGACGGTCGTCCTGGACGCCGATGGAGTCGTCCTGGAGTACAACGCGGCGGAGGAAGCGATCGCCGGGAGGAGCCGCGGGAGCGCGATCGGGCGCTCGTTCTTCCGCGAAGTCGCGCCGTGCACCCGGGTAGCCGAGTTCGGCGGCCGGTTCGCGGAGATGGTCGCCACCGGGAACGCGGAGCCGCAGCACTTCGAGTTCGTCTTCCGCTTCCCCGGCGAAGATCTCCTGGTGGAGATCGCGATGTCGTTCGCTCCCGCGGAGCGCCGTGGTACGCTGCTGATCCGCGCACTGCGGTAGCGGCCTTCAGAACCGGGCGTCACACACGGACACCAAGTCGGGCTCCGATGTGCACCGCGCCCGGCGCCGCTATCCTTGACGAAGTGGACCGTGCCCAACGCCCGCGCCGCGCCGGATGTAGAGAGTGTTGCCGCCGCGTCGCGAGCGCGCGATTTCCTTCCTCCCATTCCGAGGTCACCGTGCCCCATCGAAAGCTTGCCGCAGCCCTGCTCCTGGTGCTCGCCACGAGCGCGTGCGAGCGAAGCACGACCGCCGCCCGCGACGAGTCTCCGTCCGCGGATGCGCCTGAGTTGACGGAGTTCGGCGACGAGTTGTATGCGTCTCCTGACCTGGCGGGCACGGCTGCCTTCGACCCCGGCTCGGGCGCCGCCACCTTCGAGCGCACGCGGGCCTGCCCTGCGGGCGGAAGCGTGACGGTGACCGGAACGGTGGAGCGCACGGTCGACCGCGCTACGCGGAGCGGCAAAGTGGCGGTGAACGCGACCCGCGTGGAGAATGCGTGCGCAGTCCAGCAGCGCAACGGCATCATCGTCACGGTGACCGGCCAGCCGAACACGGCGGTGACGGCGAGGCGGAGCTTCGAAAACGGAGTGCCCGGCGTTTTCACCCAGACGCAAAAGGGCGCCTTCTCGTGGACCCGCAGCAACGGGAAGAGCGGCACCTGCACCCTGGACCTGACTTCGACCTTCGACCCCGCCACCCGCACGGCCACCGTCACCGGCGACTTCTGCGGCCGCAGCGTGAACGAGACGCGCACGCGTACGCCCTGACCGGCTACGGGGTCTCACACAGAGACACAGAGGCACAGAGACGACTTCATCTCTGTGCCTCTGTGTCTCTGTGTGAGACTGCTGTAATGGGCGCTGAGGGATTCGAACCCCCGACCCCCTGTGTGTAAAACAGGTGCTCTAACCAGCTGAGCTAAGCGCCCTCGTTACCAGATGATGCCCAGCGGGATCAGCACCGCGTAGCCCAGCACCAGCAGGAGCGGGGCGCCCACGGTGGAGCCGCCGGCCAGGAGCACGTAGCCCACGATGATGGCGGCCACCCCGGCGGCGAGGAGCGCCAGGTTGGGAACGGAGAAGCGCAGCGAGCTTTCCGTGTCGCTCGCGGACGCCGTGGCGGCGCGGGCGGGAGTGCGGGTGCTGGGAGTAGGTCTCGGCATGGTCAAAAAGTAACCGGGTGCGCTCCGCAGGGTCAAGCCCTTTCTCCGGGTCTCCATGCCTCCGCGTGGGCCCCGCCGTCCTCGGGGGGCGGCTCGGAGAGGGGATACTCCACGTCCAGGCCGTCGTCGCGGGGCGGCGGGAGCATGCGCTCCTCGGCCCGCATGGCGGCGATGCGCGCGCGGTTGCGGCGGCGGCGGGGGATCCAGGCCAGGAGCACCAGCACGGTGGCCACCAGCCAGACCAGCGCCACGTTTCCCAGCGCCAGCAGCCAGCCGTAGCGGCGCCGCACGTCCGCGCGCCACTCGTCCTCCAGCTGCCCCATCGTCATCCCCCACGTGGTCCGCACGGCGCGCTCAAGCGACCCTTCGCGCCGCCAGTTGGCCAGCAGCAGCGCGAAGCCGTCGTCGCCCGTGCGGCGGCGCAGGTGCTCCACGGCGGTGGCGGAGAGGAGGTAGGCCAGGCGCGCGTCCGCGGAGGCGCGCGGCCAGCGCAGGGCCAGCGAGTCCAGCCGGGGCGCGCGGCCGGTGAGGAAGGCCACGCGCAGCGTCCACGCGCTCTCCACGTCCCAGCTTCCCGCGGCGAGCTCGGCGTACCCCTCGTCGAACCAGCGGGGGATGTCGCCCGGCAGGTTGCGGCGCACCAGGAGGTGGGCCAGCTCGTGGCGCAGCACCGTGCCCGTCTCGGACGGGCGCACGGCGGCGGAGGGGAAGATGGGGAGGACGATCAGCCGCTCGCGGGGGAAGGCGACGCCGCCGGCCCACTCGGGAGCCAGTCCGCCCGTGGCCGCGTTCCACTGCCGCATGTCGGCGGCCAGGACCACCGTGGTGGACTCCGGCGCGGCGGCCAGGCCGAAGCCGGGGAGCGGGAGGGGGCGCCGCGCCACCGCCAGCACCTCGCGGGCGAGCGCCGCGTGCCGGGGCGCGTGAACCACGCGCACGCCGCCCCCTTGCAGCACCTGCTGCTGCGCCCCCGCGGACCCGCTCCACAGCAGCGCCAGGGAGACCAGGAGCGCGCGGATCACGCCGGGAAGGTGACGGGCTGGCCCGCGTCGAGCTGCTTCAGCGCTCCCCCGCACCGCTCCCCCCACAGGTTGAAGCGGTTCGCGTCGAACCCGCGGCGCCAGGCGTCGGCGGCGGCGGAGGCGTTCCCTTCCAGGTAGAAGGCCCGCCCGATCTCCCACCACGCCTGCAGCATGTTGGGGCCCAGCTCCAGCGTGCGGCGGAAGAAGCTGCGCGCGTCCTCGAACATCTCGCGGTCCAGGTACACCAGCCCCATGTAGAGGTTGGCGTAGAGCTGCGCCTTGCGGTCTTCCTCCTGGCGGATGGCGCGGGCCAGGTGCTCGATGGCCTCGCCGAAGATCCCCTTCTTGAGGCAGATGTACCCCAGGTTCACCCGCGCCAGGGCGTTGTTGGGGTCGCGCATCAGCACCTTGCTGTAGGTGTAGAGCGCCTCGTCGTACTGCTCGCGCAGCATCTGCGCCCACCCCATCAGCGACTCCGCCTGGGGATCGTTGGGAGCCAGCGAGAGGGCGCGCTCCAGCTCCTTGACGGCGCGGCTGGGGTCGCCGGCCGCGATGGCGCTCCACCCGCGCTCGATGTAGGTGGACGAGCCCAGGTGGTCGGCCACGGGGGGGCCGGTGGGGACGGGTTTGGGGGCGGCGGGGAGCTGCTTGTAGCGCTCCACCAGCCCGCGGATGCTCTCCTTGAGCTCCGCCAGCCGCTCCAGCGCCGCCTCCGTCTCGCGGAAGAGCCCCACGATCTCCCCGCGCAGCCGCTCGCGGTCGGCGCGCGGCGCGGCTGCGGCAGACTCCAGCTCCCCCTCGATGCGCTGGCGCCGCTCCTCCAGGCCAGCCATCAGCTCGTCGAGCGTCATCCCCGCTCTGGGGACGGCGCGTCGGCGGCGGCCAGGGCGATGCGCTCGTCGCTGGAGAGGATGCGGTCCAGGTCGATGAGCACCACCAGCCGCTCGCCCACGCGCACGATGCCGCGCACGAACTCGGCGGCCAGCCCCCGGATGTACGCCGGGGGCGGCGACACGGCCGTCTCGGGGGCGCGCAGCACCTCGGTGACGCTGTCCACCACCAGCCCCAGCCGCTCCTCGTTGAAGTCCACCAGCACGATGCGGGTGTCCTCGTCGTACTCCACAGACGGCGTCTCGAAGCGGCGGCGCAGGTCCACGATGGGCACCAGCATGCCGCGCACGTCCAGCACCCCCTCCACGAACTCGGGGGCGCGGGGCATGGGCGTGGGAGCCTGGTAGCGAAGGATCTCGTGGACGGCGAACACGTCCAGCCCGAACTCCTCGCCCCCCACGCGAAAGGTCACGAGCTGCACCTGCGGCACCGCCGCCTGGCGTACGTTTCTCAAGGCTTTTCCCCGTGGGACAGGGTTGCCTGGTCGCGGAGGAGCTCCGCCAGGTCGACCAGGTTCACGAGCTGGGCGCCCACGCGGGCCACCCCCACCACGTACCCGCCGGCGTGCGGCGCGGGCCGGATGGCCTCGGCGGGTACCGTCATCACCTCGTGCACCGCCTCGGCGGCCACGCCCACGCGCCCCGCGTCGCTCTGGGTGACGAGCACGGCGGGGGTGCGCCCCGCCTCCAGCCGCAGCTCCAGCGCGGGCGCCACGTCCACCACCGGCACCAGCTCGCCGCGCAGGCGCAGCACCCCCAGCAGGTGCTCCGGCATGTCGGGAAGCGCGTGCACGGGCATCCGCGTCACCACCTCCTGCACCAGCAGGATGTCGCACGCGTGCAGCTCTCCGCCGATGCGGAACGCCACCACCTGCATCTCCTCGCCGGTGAGGGCGCGTTCAGAGAAGCTCATCCAGAATACCCCGGATAACTCCTCCTCTGTGTCTCTGTGTCTCTGTGTGAGATCCTTTTCCCTTTGCTCATGCGCCGATCCCCGGGAGCGGCAGTTGGTCCACGACGGCCTCGATCTCGGCGGCGATGTGGTCCAGGGGGAGGACGGTGTCGGCCCACTCGGCGGCGGCCTGGGGCATCCCCCAGATCACGGCGCTGGCGCGGTCCTGCGCGATGCCGCGGCCCCCCGCCTCGCGGATCCCGCGCAGCCCGTCGGCGCCGTCGCGGCCCATCCCCGTGAGCACCACGCCCAGCGAGCGGGCGCCGTAGACGGCGGCCACGCTGTGGAAGAGGGGGTCCGCGGCGGGGCGCACGCCCCACACCGAGGGCTCCTGGTCCAGCGCGATCCTCACCTCGCCGCCCCCGCTCACCACGCGCATGTGGAAGTCGCCGGGGGCCAGGTACACGTGGTCGCGCCGAACCGGCTCGCCGTCCTCCGCCTCGCTCACGGAAAGGCCGCCCATCCCGTCCAGCCGCTCGGCCAGGGTGCGGGTGAAGCGCGGGGGCATGTGCTGCACCACCAGCACCGTGGCCCCCAGCGGGTTGCGCAGGCGGGGGAGCAGCTCGGCCAGCGCCCGCGGCCCGCCGGTGGCCGCCGCCACCGCCACCGCCGCGGAGGGCTGCTCGCCCTCGCGCAGGCGGGGGCGCACCGGCGCCGGGGGCGCGCGGCGCGGCATGCGCACGGGCACCGCCGAGAGGTTGGCGGATGCCGCGGCGCGCAGCGCGTCCAGCAACTGGTCCGCAACCGTCTCCAGGTTCAGCGAGATGGTGCCGCTGGGCTTGGCGATAAAGTCCACCGCGCCGAAGTCCAGGGCGCGCATGGTGGCCTCCGCGCGCTCCGTGGTGTAGGCGGAGAGCATCACCACGGGGCGCGGCGTCTCGCTCATGATGTACCCCAGCG
>CADCTW010000223.1 GCA_902805735.1 uncultured Gemmatimonadota bacterium
TCGTGCAGGAGCGCGGCATGGTGCAACACCGCGCGGAGCTCCGGCTCCACGCCCTGGTGCGCGGCGAGCCGGTCCGCCAGCATCGCCACGCGCGCGCAGTGTTGGGCGAGGCCGAGCTCGTCGTCGCGCCGCTCCAGCGCCACCATCAGCGCGGAGGCGGCGGCCAGCGAGGCTTCGTCTTCGGCCTCGGCGAGGTCGGCGGGCTCGCGCTGCGGCTCGCCGAAGAAGCTGCGGAGAAACTTCACGGTCGTCAGTGGGCAAGGGCGTCGGGGCGCAGGGCGCTCCTCCACCCAAAGCACTCCCCGTGCCGACGAACTGCTACGCGGCGGGCGCGGTGCCGCGCCCACCCAACGCTCCCGGGTGTAGCAGTTTGGCGCGATGGCGCAAAACAGGTGCAGGGTGGCGCAAAGTTTTCCGCCGCATGGGGATGCGGGGGGTTCGTTGACGCAGGGGGCCGCGCCCGCGACCTTGTCGCCCGCTCCGTCGTAGGCCGCGGCACCGGGGTTGCACCGCGGCCCTGGCGCGTGACGCGCGCGGATGGCGCTGCTGCGAGCACGGGCCGCCCGGCCCCCCGACCAGGATTCCATTGACCGACCCCAGCCGTCCGGCACCGACCGGCCGCTATTTCTACGTCCTGGCGCTGACGGCGCTCGGCGTGGTGTACGGAGACATCGGGACCAGCCCGCTCTACGCCATCCGCGAGTCGTTCCACGGCCACTACGGCATCGCGGCCACGCGCGAGAACGTGTTCGGCGTGCTCTCCCTGATCTTCTGGGCGCTGATCATCGTCATCTCCATCAAGTACCTGCTGTTCGTGATGAAGGCGGACAACCGGGGCGAGGGGGGGATGATCGCGCTGACCGCGCTGGTTGCGCCGCGCCGCGAGACGGAGCGCGGCCACCGCTGGGTCCTGGCGCTGGCGGGGCTCTTCGGGGCCTCGCTGCTGTACGGCGACAGCATGATCACCCCGGCCATCTCCGTGATGAGCGCCGTGGAGGGGCTGAAGGTGGCCACTCCGCTCTTCACGCCCTACATCCTCCCCATCACCATCACCATCCTGGTGATCCTCTTCGCGGTGCAGAGCCGCGGCACGGCGGGGATCGGCAAGGTGTTCGGGCCGGTGACGGTGCTCTGGTTCGTGACGCTGGGGGTGCTGGGGGTGGTGCAGATCGTACAATCTCCGGGGGTGATCGCAGCCATCAACCCGGCGTACGGCGTCAGCTTCTTCGCCCGCAACGGGTGGCAGGGGTACCTGGTGCTGGGCTCCGTCTTCCTGGTGGTGACGGGCGGCGAGGCGCTGTACGCGGACATGGGGCACTTCGGCAAGAAGCCCATCCAGTTCACCTGGTTCACCCTGGTCCTTCCCGCGCTGGCGCTCAACTACTTCGGGCAGGGGGCGCTGATCCTGCGCGACCCCAGGGCGGTGGAGCACCCGTTCTTCCACATGGCGCCGCAGTGGGCCACCTATCCCCTGGTCGCGCTCGCTACGCTGGCCACGGTGATCGCGTCGCAGGCGGTGATCTCGGGCGCCTTCTCGCTCACGCGGCAGGCGGTGCAGCTCGGCTACCTGCCGCGCATGGAGATCGAGCACACCTCGGCGCGGGAGATGGGGCAGATCTACATCCCCGCGGTGAACTGGGCGCTGATGGCGGCGTGCATCGGGCTGGTGCTGGGCTTCCAGTCGTCCAGCCGGCTGGCGGCGGCGTACGGCGTGGCGGTGACCACGGACATGGTGTTCACCACCATCCTCTTCGCCTTCGTGGCGCGCACGCTGTGGAAGTGGAGCGCGCTGCGCGTGGGGCTGCTGGCCTCCGCCTTCCTGGTGGTGGACCTGGCGTTCTGGGGCGCCAACATCGTCAAGATCCCGCAGGGCGGCTGGTTCCCGCTCGTCATCGCGGGGGTGATGTTCGCCGTGATGACCACCTGGAAGAAGGGCCGCCAGATCCTGGGGTCGCGGCTGCAGTCGCGCACGCTCCCCATCGAGCTGTTCATGATGGACGTGGAGAAGAACCCGCCCGCCCGCGTGGCGGGGACGGCCGTGTTCATGTACGGCACCAGCGGCGCCACGCCCCCGGCGCTCCTCCACAACCTGATCCACAACAAGGTGCTGCACGAGCGGGTGGTGCTCCTCACCGTCTCTACCCTGGAGGTGCCCACGGTGCACGAGGACGAGCGGCACGAGGTGCACGAGATCGGCTCGGGGTTCTGGAAGGTGGAGATCCGCTACGGCTTCACCGAGGACCCGCACATCCCGGAGGCGCTGGCCGCGCTCCCGCACCCGGGGCTGGTCTTCAAGCCCATGGAGACCAGCTACTTCCTGGGACGCGAGACGCTGATCCCCTCCAAGAACCCGGGGATGGCGCTGTGGCGCGAGCACTTCTTCTGGATCATGTCGCGCAACGCGCGCACGGCCACCTCGTTCTTCTCGCTTCCGCCCAACCGGGTGGTGGAGCTGGGGGCGCAGATCGAGCTCTGAGACCCGCCTCACACGGAGGCACGGAGCAGCGCGGGATGGATCAACGGGACGGGGTCCGCGGTATCAGGGCGGACCCCGTCCGCCGTGGGCGGGGGTGACCGATCCAGGGGAGACGCGGTGTTCGACCACATCGTCCGCGGCCGCAGGCCAGACGGAAAGAAGGTGAGCGGTGCGGTGGCGGTGTCGGCGGCCATCCACCTCCTCGTCGTGTTCCTGCTGGTGTTCGCTGTACGCGAGGACCTGGTGCTGGCGGGCGAGGCGGCGGGCGACGGGCCGAACGCCGCGGAACCGCTGGGGGCGGG
>CADCTW010000224.1 GCA_902805735.1 uncultured Gemmatimonadota bacterium
CGCCAGGCGCCGCAGCCGCCGCGGCGGCCGTGGGCGCGGGCGGGGCCGCGCGGGCAACGGCTCGCCGGCGGAGTGATGCCGGCGGACCGTAAACAATCGAGCGCCGCGTCCGGGACTTCCCGGGCGCGGCGCTCGGCCATTGTGGAGCCCGCGCCGCTCCCCCTCTCCTTCCACGACCGCCCTGCGGAGGTGGTCGCGCGCGAGCTGCTGGGGGCGCGCATCGTGTCGGAGGCGGGCGGGGTGCGGGTGGTGGGAGAGATCGTGGAGACGGAGGCGTACACGGGGCCGGACGACGAGGCCTCGCACGCGCACATCCGCTTCGGGCGCACGGAGCGCAACGACCCGATGTTCTGCCGCGCGGGAACGGCGTACGTCTACCTGATCTACGGGATGCACTGGTGCATCAACGTGGCGACGGGCCCCGAAGGCTTCCCCGCCGCCGTCCTGATCCGCGCCGCCCAGCCGTTGGACGGGATCGAGACCGCCCGCGAGCGGCGCCCCGGCCGCCCCGACGTGGAGCTGATGCGCGGCCCCGGCAAGCTGGCCCGCGCCCTGGGCGTGGACCGCGCGCAGAACCGCGGGCTGATGGACGGACCGCCCCTCTGGTTCGCCGCCGGCCGCGCGATCCCGGACGCCGAAGTCGCCGCGGGCCCGCGCATCGGCATCACGCGCGCCGCCGACGCGCCGCTGCGCTTCTGGCTGCGGGGGAGCGTCTGGGTGTCTGGGAAAAGATAGGCCTCACACAGAGACACAGAGGCACAGAGGAGGATCCGAACCGGGTCCGGCGGATCTCGTGCTACGCGCGAATGCCTGGAAATCGCCCCCTCTCTCGATAACGAGAGGCGCAGCCTCTCCTGTTATCGGGAGAGGGGGTCGGGGGGTGAGGGAGCTGCGCCGGAGCGGATCGGGCAACGTAGCAGCGGCCGGGTGGAGGAGATCACCTCCATGCGCCGGGTGGACACGGGCGATCCGCTCTCCGACCTGCGCCTGACGGGCTCTGAGGGCCCGGCCACCGGCGGCGGCGGGCCTCCCTGAACGCCGGGGGATGAATCCCCCGGCTGCTACGGCGGGAAACCGCTCGGTAGCCGGACCCATGCGAGCCCGCTTCGGCGGGCTTCCCGTGGTCCCAGCGGGGGGATTCATCCCCTCGCACGGAGGCACAGAGAGGCGGCTTCGTGCAGGCGCCCGTTGCTGGCCAGCGCGGGGGTCCAGGCACCCACGGGCGAGCCGTCGAATTGGGTGAAGCGGCCGCCGGCCTCGCCCACGATCACGTCCATGGGCGCGTAGTCCCAGTACGAGCCGGAGATGGGGTCGCAGAGCAGGTCCACGCGCCCCGTCGCCACCAGGAAGTAGCCGTAGCCGTCGCCCCAGGTGCGCGCGAAGCGGGTGGTGCGCACCAGCCGGTCGAAGCCGGCGCGGTGCTCGTCGGTGGAGCGGTCGCGCCAGTACTCGAAGCCGCTCGTCACGAGCCGCGCGTCGGACAGGTCGTCGCAGTCGGAGACGCGGGAGGGGCGGCCGTTGAGCCACGCCCCCGCGCCGCGGGACGCCACCAGCGTCTCGCCCAGCACGGGGAAGTGGCAGCATCCCAGCGTGGGCGCTCCTTCCTCTTCCAGCGCGATGAGCACGGCGTAGAGCGGCACGGCCGAGCTGAACGAGCGGGTGCCGTCGATGGGGTCCACGATCCAGCGTCGCCCGCTCCTGGAGGGCACGTCCTCTCCCTCCTCCCCCACGATCCCGTCCTCGGGGAAGGCGTCGCGCAGGGCCGCGCGAATGAACTCCTCGGCCGCGCGGTCCGCGATGGTCACCTCGCTCCCGTCGCCCTTGAACTCCACGGCGGCGCGCCCGAAGTGCTCCAGCGTGATCTTTCCGGCGCCGGTGGCGGTCCTCGCGGCGAAGTCCATCAGGTTGTCGCGGTCCATCTCTCTGTGCCTCTGTGTCTCTGTGTGAGCGCCGTTGCGGCGACTGAAGTCGCGGCAACAACAGCACGAAGTCCGCCTTCGCGGACTGGTGCTCCAAAGATCAGCCGTGTAGTCCCCGCAGGGGGACTTTGTGCAGTCGTTGCCGCGACTTCAGTTGCCAGGCTGCGGTGCCGCGGCCGGTACCGATCTCCCGGAACCGCCGGGCCTGGTGTCAGAAGGGCGGCTCGTCCACCAGGGGCGCGCCGCCGATCGGGGCGATGCGGATCATCTCCCCGTTCTGATCGTGTGGGATGATGGCCAGCGCGTCGGCGGCGGCGAGGGAGCTGGAGACGCCGGAGCTCTGGGAGCCGGTGAGGAACGCGGAGAGCGTGCCGTCCGGCTCGCGGCGCGTGGCGACGCGGGGGAAGTGCATCAGGTCGCCGCGAATCGGGTACGGGTCGCGCAGCACGGCGTCGTACGTGGGCGGGTAGACGCGGGCGCGGCCGCACATGCGCAGCAGGGCGGGGCGGACGAAGAGCTCAAAGGTGACGCCGGTGGAGACCGGGTTTCCCGGGAGGCCGAACCAGGGGATGCCCCCCAGCGCGCCCACCCGCCCGAACGCCATCGCCGAGCCCGGCCGGATGCGCACGCGCCAGAAGCTCACCTCCGTGTCCAGCTCCGCCATCACGCGGCGCACGTGGTCGTGCTCGCCCACGCTGATGCCGGCGGTGGTGATGACGGCGTCGCAGCCGCGCGCCTCCTCCAGCCGCGCGCGGAGCGCCTCCGGCGCGTCGGGGGCGATGGGGAGCACGCGCGCCTGCAGCCCCGCCTCCGCCAGCGCCGCCGCCAGCGAGTAGCTGTTGGAGGATACGATGCGGCGCCCCGCCTCCACCTCGGCGAAATCCTCCACCGCCACCAGCTCGTCCCCCGACGCGACGACGGCGACGACGGGGCGCCGCACCACGCGCAGCCGCGCCCGCCCCAGCGACGCCGCCACGCCGATCTCCGCCGCGCGCAGCGTCGCCCCGGCGCGCAGCACCACCCCCCCGCGCCGCACGTCCTCGCCGCGCGGACGCACGTTGCGCCCCGCGTCCGCGTCCGAAAGGATGGCGACGCGCCCCTCCGCCGTGCCGATCCCGGAACCGCCGTCCGTGTGCTCCACGCGCACCACGCCGTCCGCGCCCTCGGGCACCGGCGCGCCCGTCATGATGCGGATGGCCTCGCCGGGACCCAGGGAGCGCGACGCGAAGCGGCCGGCCGGCACGTCGTCCACGACGCGCAGCACCACGGGCGCATCCGGCGCCGCGCCGCGCACGTCCCCCGCCCGCACGGCGAACCCGTCCATGGCGCTGTTGTCCCAGGGCGGCAGGTCCACCGTGGCCGCCACGTCCTCCGCCAGCACCGAGCCGAGCGCCTCCAGCAGCGGCCGCTCTTCGGTTCGCAGCGGAGCCACGCCGCCCACCATCGCCCGCAGCGCTTCGGAGGCGGAGAGCCAGTCAGCGCGCATGGGCCCGGATGATCTCCGCCTCCACGATACGCGCGACGGCGGCGACGTGCCCTTGCCCGTGCTCCAGCGGGACGACGAAGCTGCCCGCCCCGGCGGCGCGCGCCTGCAGGTCGATGTCGTCGGTCACGTAGGCGACAAGCTGCGGGGCTCCGGGCTCGTGGACGGGGTGCGCGTGGACTCCGCGCCGGAACACCTCGATCTTGGGGAGCGGGCCGTCCTTGAAGCCTTCCACCAGCACCACGTCGTAGCCGCGCCCGGCGTAGAAGGAGCGGATCAGCTCCTCGGGGTCAGGCTCGCCGTCGATGCGCATGGTGAGCGCCACCTTGCCCGCGCCGCACATGATGGAGGCCTCCGCTTCGCCCTCGTTGAAGTGCCGCCAGCTGTCACGGCCCTCCTGGTCGGACTCGAAGGCGTGGTGGCCGTGCTTGATGGTCGCGACGCGGAACCCGTCGCGCCTGAGCCGCGCCGCCAGCGCCACCACCAGCGTCGTCTTGCCGCTGTTCTTCTTCCCCACGATGCAGACGGCGGGGGGGAGGTCAGGCGGATGCGATTCGCTCGGCAAGCTCGTGGCCCGGGGGTGTATGTGGAGGAGACTTCCCTGGCGGACGCGGGGAAGTGGATGCGCACCGCCTCGCGCCGCGCTCAGCGGGCTCACGGGAGAATCCGCACGTCGTACGCCAGGCCGTGGCTTTCCGCACACCTTCTTCGGTTCCCGGTGATGGAACCCTTCTTCCCTCTCCACGCCTCTGAACGCGAGGTTCAGCCCGGGAAACAAAAGGCGTTCCCGCCCCGCGTTGGAGGCATTATCTTGACTGGTGCACGTCATCCGGCCAGCCGTGCGCCGATCCCCATCCGTCACCCTTTGCCGTGCCTTCGATGAACCGTTCCACTTCGGTGCGCGCTCAGGCCCGGCGCTTCGGGTGCATGGCCGTGCTGCTGGGCGCCTGCGGGGACGGCCTCACGGACCGCCCCGCGCCGGATCTCGTGCTGAGCACGGCTGGGCGCGCCGAGCGGGGGCTGGTGCTGGAGCTGGCGGCCACCGTAGGCGGAGACGCCGTGCCACCCGCCGAGATTCGCTGGACGGTGGAGCCCGCGGGGGCGGCCGAGCTCGTAGGCGCGAACCGCCTGCGCCTGCGCGAGGCGGGCGCGGTGACGCTGCGCGCGGCGCACGGCGCACGGACGGCGCAGATGCAGGTGGCGGTGAGCGTGCCGCCCTCCATCGTCTTCGAGTGGCGGGGGCTGTTCGCGTCCACCGACGTGTACCGGGCCGCGCTCGACGGCCGCGACATGGTTCGGCTTACCCAGAGCGTCTGGGACGATTTCGATCCTACCGTCGCCGGCGGGTCGCTGGTGTTCCTGTCCAGGCGCGACGGCAACTCCGAGCTGTACTCGGTGCCCCTGGCCGGGGGCACGGAGCGGCGCCTCACGCAGACGGCCGCGGACGAGATCACCCCCGCCCTGTCGCCGGACGGAACACGCCTGCTGTTCGGGCGCGGATCGCCCCCCACCCTGTTCCTTGCGCGCGCGGACGCGACAGCGCCGGAGCCGCTGGCTTCCTCGCTGGGCGAGGCGGGGACGACCGAGGCGAGCGGGGCCTGGTCGCCCACCGGGGACCGGGTAGCCTTCGTGTCCACCGCCGAGGGCAACCCGGACGTATACCTGTGGACCGGCGCCGGCACCCCGACGCGCATAGTATCGGGAAGCGCGCACGACGGCGAGCCCGCGTGGAGCCCCGACGGAACGCGGATCGCGTTCGTCTCGGCGCGTGACGGCAACCTGGAGCTCTACATGCTCACGCTGGCCTCCGGCCAGCTCATGCGCCTCACCCACCGCATCGGAGCGGAAGGCTTCCCCGTGTGGCTGCGAGACGGGCGCATCGTCTACGTGGAATACACCGGCGCCGGGCGCCGCCTCATGTGGCTGGACCCCGAGCGGCCGACCGAGACCCACGAGATCCCCCTTCCCGCCGGGGAGGCCAGCAACCCCGCCGCCTTGCCCTGACCACGGGGCAGCCATGTTACGCCGCGGGCCCCGACGCGGCGATTCGCTCCGCAAGCTCGTGGTCCGCGGGAGTGTTGACGTTCAGGAAGAGGATGCCGGGATCGCCGCAGCGCTCCACCTCCGCCAGGGGAATGCGCACGCTCGGCACCGCGCCCAGCAGCTCGTGCAGGGCCCACGACCCGCCCGCCATCAACCGCTCGGCGGCGGGGAGGCACGCCGCCGGGTACCATGCGCACAGCGGCTCCACCCCGCGCCGCCCGCGGCTCTCGGGCACGACGACGGCGTCACCCGCCCGCGCCGCGATCGTGCGAAGCAGCGCCGCGGACGCAAAGGGCATGTCGCACGCCACGCACAACGCGCCGGCGTGTCCGCGCTCCATCGCCCAGCGCAGCGCCGTCACGATCCCCCCCAGCGGTCCCACGCCCGCCACAGCGTCCCCCCGCAGCTCCATCCCCACCCCATCGAAAAGCCTGGGCTCGTTCGCGATCAGCACCGCCTCCCCCGCGACCTCCGCGAGCGCATCCCGCACCCGCTCCACGATCCTCCGCCCCCCCACGCTCGCCAGCGCCTTGGGCGCCCCGAACCTTCGGCTGGCCCCCCCGGCCAGGATCGCCCCAAAGACCCTCTCCGTGTCTCCCGGCGCGCGGGGAGAATTGGTACGGGATGCCGGCATCTAGGCCTGGCGACTGAAGTCGCGGCAACAACAGCACGAAGTCCCCCTGCGGGGACTGTATGCCTGCGGCTGATCCTGGAGGACCAGTCCGCGAAGGCGGACTTCGTGCTTTCGTTGCAGCGACTTCAGTCGCCGCAACACCGGGCCCCCAGTCACAGCCTCCACGCATCCTCCACGTGCTCCACCTCCGGCGGGCCGCCGCGCACCAGCACGGCGACGGCGTCGAAGCGGTACACGTCGCGCGGGGTGCCGAAGCGCTCGATCCAGGCGCCGGCCACCTGCGCGATCTCGCGGCGCTTCTTGGCCGTGATGGCCTCCAGGGGGTGGCCGTAGCCCAGGCCGGCGCGCGTCTTCACCTCCACGAACGCGACGACCTCGCCGCGGCGCGCGACGAGGTCGATTTCCCTGTGCCCGAGCCGGAAGTTGCGGTGCGTCACCGTCCATCCGGCGCGGGCCAGGTGCTGCGCCGCGATCTCTTCGCCGCGGTCGCCCAGGGGCTTGTTGGCCACGCCTACGAGCGCGACCCGCCCACCGCGGCGAGCGGCTCCGACATCTCCCGCCCGATCGCCTCGGCGATGGTGCCGATCTGCTCCATCAGCATGTCGAACTGGTCCGGGAAGAGCGACTGCGCCCCGTCGGACATGGCGCGCTCCGGGTCCGGGTGCACCTCGATCATCAGCCCGTCGGCCCCCGCGGCCACGGCGGCGCGCGCCATGGGGATCACCTTGGCGCGCAGCCCCGTGCCGTGGCTGGGGTCCGCGATGATGGGGAGGTGCGAGAGCGACTTGACCACGGGGATGGCCGTGAGGTCCAGCAGGTTGCGGGTGTGGGTGTCGAACCCCTTCACCCCGCGCTCGCACAGGATCACCCGCCCGTTGCCCTCGGCCAGGATGTACTCGGCGGACATGAGCAGGTCCTTGACCGTGGCCGCCATCCCGCGCTTGAGCAGGATGGGCTTCCCCGAGCGGCCGGCACGGCGCAGCAGGGAGAAGTTCTGCATGTTTCGCGCGCCGATCTGCACGATGTCCGCGTGCTCGGCCACCAGGTCCAGGCTTTCGGCGTCCACGGCCTCGGTGACGATGGCCATCCCCGTTTCCTCGCGGGCGCGCGCCAGCAGCCGCAGCCCGGGCTCGCCCATCCCCTGGAAGGCGTAGGGCGAGGTGCGCGGCTTGAAGGCGCCGGCGCGCAGGATGGTTGCGCCCGCGTCCCGCAGCCGCCGCGCGATGGAGAGGATCTGCGCCTCCGACTCCACGGCGCAGGGCCCGGCCATCACCACCACCTCGTCCCCCCCGATGCGGGTGCCGTTGTCCAGGGTGATGACGGTGGGCTCGTCCCGCCACTCGCGCGACACCTGCTTGTAGGGCTGCGTGACGTGGATCACCTCCATCACGCCGGAAAGGGACTCCAGCCGGTCCGAGTTGACCTTGCCGTCGTTCCCCACCAGGCCGATGGCGGTGCGCTGCTTCCCGGGCATGGGCCGCGCCTCGTAGCCCATGTCTTCCATCGTATCCACGACACCCTGGATCTCCTCGGGGGTCGCATCGTGTCTCATCACGACCAGCATGGTCGGCTCGTCTGTTCGGGGTACCTTGGATGGAGCGGAATTCCGGCTGGAATCTATCGTTTTCCGCTCCGCGCGTCCATCGGTGAACGCCGTAACCTTCTACCCCGAAGCGGGGCCGTAATCCACGAGTTTGCCGGTCAGGTCACGAAATCGATAGCGGGATCGGGAGTGCGGGTTGGATCTCCCGCCGCGCGTGGTGCGAGAACGACTCGCGTCCAGCCCGATGATCGGAACCCTTCTATCTGTGGCAAACTTCAGCTCGAACTGGACCCACTCGGAACGGAGTACGCCGGGCGTGAGGCAGAGAACGAGCAGGTCGGCTTCTTCAAGCCTCTCCACAACATGCTGTTGCGGGTCCTCACCCTGATTGTGCAGGACGTCGATGTATGGCGATCCATGCGCACGCAGGAAGGCCTCTATCTCGCGGAGAGCCGAGAGATTAAGGTAATCGTCCCGCATCGTGTAGCTGACGAAAATCCGCATACTTCGGAGCGCAATCGTTTAAGACAGGTTCGTAATCCCTCCGACCCAATACAGTATACCCAAGACGAGCATCAACAGTACCAGCAGCAGGTAAAATCCCATGGATGCGTTGGTCGCAGCATGGAACGCGCGCGGACCCGGCCGCCAGTTCTCCCTCTTCTCGCTCAACGGCATTCCGACCCCGTCAACCTCAATTTTCGGTGAATGGCGCTTCGCGATGTCCTCTGCGAGTTCCTTCATGCGTGCGCGCAGCTTCTCCTGGTAGTAGTAGCTCTGGACGTCAAGCAGCCAGAAGAACGACACGATCACGCCACCCGCAACGAACAGGGACGCATCCAATCGTTTGTTGGTGAACGTCGCGATCAGCGTTCCAGCGGCAATTAGAACCGTGACGCACAGCCGTTTGATCTCAAAGCAATTGCCGCTTAATTGGAGAACGGCTTTATGCAGTTGGTCGATACTGATCTTGTCGAGTTCGTCCTGGAACTCCGGATCGGTCATGGTTCTTCACGGGCAGAGCCGGGGGAACAGTATCGAAGTAGGACCGGCTCCGGATGCGGCAGCCGGCCCTCTCCCTAGCGGGCGCGCGGCGTTACCAGCGCGAGAAGGTGCCGCGGGCGTCGATGTGGATGAACGGCCCGTGCGCGCCGTTGTCCACGTACACGCCGGCGCCGCCGGTGAGCTCGGGGTAGCGGGCCTCCACGCGGTCGACGGCGCGCTGGATGACGAGGGCATCGTCGGTGTCGCGGCGGCCGTCGGCGTTGAGGTCGTCCATGTAGCCGTCGCGGTCGTTGTCCACCCACACGTCCGACGCGTCGCCGTAGGTGTGGCGGCTGAGGAGCACGCGGCCGCCCTCGCCCACACCCTGGTTGTTGTACGCCGGGGTGCGGAAGCCGCTCATCACCGCCATGTGCTCCGCGCGCACACCCATCGCGTTCAGCTCCTGCAGCACCAGTTCCAGCTTGTCGATCAGGCGCAGGTCCAGCGCCAGGTACTTGGGCCACACGCCGAACTGGTCCTTGGTGAGGAAGTTCCGCAGGCGGAAGTGGGTGGATACCTGGAGGTCCTGGTTCTCGGGCGTCACCTCGATGAAGCCCGGGGGCGGCGCGTACGCGTCCATGCGCCCTTCCGTCTCCGTCTCGTAATCCCCGATGCGGTAGCCGTTCAGGTACCCGGCGCGCTTCTCGGAAAAGGGGACGCGGGCGATGACGTTGAGCTCGCCCACCTCCTGCCTCCACCCGGCCGCGCTCAGCGCCAGGCGGTAGACGCCGGGATCGGCCGGGGCCACCAGCCCCCCCGCCAGCCGCAGCTCGCCGCCCAGGATGGACGACCGGGCGGGACCCACCGGGAGCCAGCGGTAGGCCACCCCGGCCGGCTGCTCCAGCGTCCACTCCATGGGGAGGTTCAGCGGGCGGCGCGTGTCCGTGACAATGACGCGAAGCTGCCCGCTGCGCCCGAACGCCTCGCCGCGCAGACGCACGGCGGCGTCGGGAGCGGGGCGGGGGGCGGGCGCCTCCGTGGTCCACGTGATGGGGGCCAGCGGGCGCGCGGCGGGCGACATCCCCAGCGCCGCGAATGCGGCGGCTGCGGCGAGGGCACGGACCGGTGCGGTCATGGGCGGTTCCTGGCTGCGTGCGTCGGGAGCAGGCGAGCATCGTGCGCTCTGCTGCTCCACGGCGGGTGATTCGATGCGGACGGGGTGGTCGCGCGGGCGCCGAACGGGCGATGCGCGGACCCGCGCGGCGAGGCGGGGCCGCTGCCGCGGACGGAGGCGTGTGCCGGGGTGGCGCGAGCGTCCGGGCGCGGAGTAGATTCGACAATCCAACAGGGATCGGATCCAAAGCTACCCCGATCCGCTATCTCTCGTCAAGCCAACCGTTTGTTCCCGGCCTCCATGTCCGATACGGCATCTCCCCACCGCCCCCGCGCCGCGCTGGTGATCCTGGACGGCTGGGGCCTGCGCGAGCCCGCCCCCGACAACGCGGTGACGGAGGCGAACAACCCCACCTGGCGGCACCTGTGGGAAGAGGGCGGCTACCCGCGCGCGCGCCTCACCACGCACGGCCCCGCCGTGGGGCTGCCCCCGGGGCAGATGGGGAACAGCGAGGTCGGCCACCTGAACCTGGGCGCCGGGCGCGTCGTCATGCAGTCGCTCCAGCGCATCGCCACCGCCATCGAGACGGGGGAGTTCGCGGCCAACGAGGCCTTTCTGCGCGTGGTGCGCGGCGTCAAGGAGCGCGGCGCCACCCTTCACCTGATCGGCCTGATCGGCCCCGGCGGGGTGCACGCGGTGGATGAGCACCTGATGGCGCTTTGCGAGCTGGCGGATCGCGAGGAGCTGCCCAGCGTGCGCGTGCACGTCTTCCTGGACGGGCGCGACACGCCGCCCCGCTCGGCGCGGGGCTACCTGACGGAGTTGTTCGGGCGGGCGGGGGGGCGGGGCG
>CADCTW010000225.1 GCA_902805735.1 uncultured Gemmatimonadota bacterium
CACCAGGAGCACGACCGCGGCAGCCGCCGCCACGGCGCGCAGCGCGGCGCGCAGGGCGCGGGCGGCGGGGAGGATGCGGCGCTCCCCGGCCGCGCGCAGCTCCATCACGCGCGGCAGGATGCCCTCGCCCAGCGGGGGCACGGGGGCCTGGCGCAGCGCGTCGCCGATGGAGGCCCACGCCCGCACCGTTTCGGCGCACGCGGGGCACTCCGCCAGGTGGGCCGCCACCTGCCGCCGGCGGAAGATGCCCAGCCCGCCATCCACGTAGCGGCTGAGCAGGGCGGAGCCAGGATGCCGTTTCATGATTGCCTCGTGAGGATCTGGCGCATTTCTTCGCGCGCCCGGTGAAGGCGCACCTTGGAAGCTCCCACGCGGATGCCGAGCGCCCGCGCGATCTCCGCGTGCGAGTATCCCTCGATCTCGCGGAGCACCAGCACCGCCCGCAACGTGTGGGGGAGGAGGTCGAGGGCGCGCTGGACGTCGATGGTGTCGATGGAGCGCTCGGCCGCGCACGGCACGGCCTCCGCCGCGGCCCCGTCGATCGGCACCTCGTGCCTGCGGCGGCGCCAGCGGAGCCGGTTGAGCGACATGCGCGTCGCGACCGTGCGGATCCAGGCGCCCATCCGGCCCCGCTCGCGGTAGCCGCGGATCGCCTCCGGCAGCCCCACGAACAGGTCCTGCACCACGTCCTCCGCATCCGGCACGGAGCCGGTGAGGCGGTACGCGATGCGGTAGACATCCGCCGCGTGCTGATGGTAGAGCTCGCGCAGGCGGTCGGCTGCACCCGGGTCGGTCACGCACGGAGTGGGCGGAGGGGCGGTCAGGCTGGACATGGCATCCGGCTCGGGGAGGATGGTCTCTCAACTACAAAGCACCGCCCGCCCCGGAAAGGTTACATCCTCCGGAACGAGCGGTGCCACCCTGTGACGCAGACCATCTACATTCGCGACCATGCAGGGGGGTTCATCGCGCCCGCACAGCCGGCTGCCTCAATCCATCATCCTCTCCGCCGCGCGGCTGCCCCGCGAGTGATGCCGGTGCACATGGCAGGCGCCCCGGTTGCATCCGTGCCACGCATCCGCCCCGGGGCGCTGCACCAGCCCGTCCGTGCCGCGAGCTGTGCCGCGAGGGCCGGGGCGGCGCGCCCCTACGAGGAACCTGAGGGGCTTACCCGGGGTTCAGAACCCGATGCGCACCCCCGCGTTGAACACGCGCCCCTCCAGCGGCGCCCATACGTCCGTCGTCCAGCGGCCCTCGCGGGAGCGGGCGGGGAGCACGAGCGGATCGTAGCGCGTCTGCCGCACGTCCAGCAGGTTTTCCAGGTTGATGAACCCGCGCACGCCGCCGATGCGCCGCTCCGCCAGGAAGCCCACGATGGTGTACGGCCGGCTCCGGGTGCGGTACGGGTTCTCCTCCAGCGCTTGCCGCCCCGTGTGGTAAAGCTCCAATCCCACGCGCCCCACCCCCTCCGCTTCCCACATCCCCACGGCGCCGATCGCGTGGCGCGGCGTCAGCGGCACCTCGCGGCGCCCGGCGCCCTCCGGATCGTCCTCGCGGGAGCGCAGCCGGGTGTGGGTGGCGGTGAGATGAAAGGGCTCGCGCGTCCAGCGGGCGAGGAGCTCCGTGCCCCAGGTGCGCGTGGGCCCCGACGCGTTCGCCAGCTCCAGGAAGCCGGGACGCGCCGCGCTCTCGCGAAGCTGCAGCGCGTTCTCCGTGCGCGAGCCGAAGAGCGTTCCGTTGAGCTCCCACCCACCCAGCGCGCGGCCCACGTCCAGCGAGGCCGTCCGCGCGCGCTCCGCCTCCAGCCCTTCCAGCGGCAGCACCCGCGTCAGCCCGATCGCCTCCGTCTCCTCGGTGAACGGAGTCGGCGCGAAGTACCCCGTCGCCGCCGCCGCGCGCACCGTCCAGCCGCCGGGGCGGAGCAGGAGGGCGAGGCGCGGGTTGGCGAAGGTGCCGTACTCGCTGTGCCGGTCCACCCGTCCCGCCACGGAGAGCGTCACCCACTCGGCGGGCGCGAACTCCTCCTGCGCGAACAGCGACGGCGTGACGTGGGTGTAGTCGAAGCCGGCCACGTCGTCGGCGCGGTACCCCTCCGCCTGGAGTGCCGAGCCCAGCACCCAGCTGTGCCCGCCGCCGCTCCCGGAGAAGGTGGCCTCCGCGAACCCGGTGGAGTGCAGGTCGTCCTCGCCCGTCGCGCCGAACCCGTGCGCGTGCCGCTGCGCCGTCGCCGACGCGCGGATGGCCAGCAGCCGGTCGCCGCGCAGCAGGAAGCGCCCCACCGCGCCCACGTCGCCGCGGCGCGTGCCCAGCGTCTCCGGGAACTCGCCCGTCGCCACCCGGCCGCCCCCCTCGCGCTCCTCCACCGTGGCGCCCGCGGTGATGAACACGGAGCGCCCCGCGTCGTCCCCCCAGAACAGGCGGGGGCGCACCACGGCCCGGCGGTACCCGGGGACGTCCGTCCAGCGGTCGCCGTCCACGTCCGCCTCGGACTGGCGGTGCGCGCCGGCGAGCAGCGTGTACCCCCACCGCCCGCCCAGCGGCCCCGACGCGAACCCCACCGCGTCGCTCCCGTTGCGCGTCGTCTGGTTGAGCAGCAGCTCGCGCTGCGCCTCGTCGCCCGGCCGCCGCGACACCAGGTTCACCACCCCGCCCAGCGCCGCCGACCCGTACAGCGCCGACGCCGCGCCCTTGATCACCTCCACCTGCCCCAGGTCCATCGGCGGGATCTGCAGCAGCCCGAGCGCGCCCGACTGCCCTCCGTACAGCGGCAGCCCGTCGGAGAGAAGCTGCGTGTAGCGGCCGCGGAGCCCCTGCACGCGCACGTTGGCGCCGCCCAGCGACGGGCTGGTCGTCTGCACGCGCAGCCCGGACGTCTCGTTGAGCATCATCGAGATGTCGCCGGGCGTCATCATCATCTTCTCCTCCACCTCCTCCCGCGACAGCACCTCCACCCGCGTGGGATCGTCCTCGATGCGCTGTCCCGTGCGCGTGGCGCTCACGACGATCTCCTCCAGCTCCTCCGCCTCCTCCTCCAGCACCACCGTCAGGGTGGTATCTGCCCCCGCCAGCACGACGCTCAGCGTCGCCGGCGCGAACCTGATCTTCCGCACCGTGATCGCGCGCGTCCCCGCCCCCAGCCGCAGCACGGCAGTCCCGCCCGCATCCGTCCGCGCCGCAGCCGCGCCCGACCGCACCTCGGCCGCCGCCACGGGCTCACCCTCCGCGCGCACCTGCACCGTCACCCGCGCCTCCTGCGCGGCTGCGGGCACCGCCATCATCACCAGGGCCAACACGATTCGTATCATCCAGCTTTACATCTCCAATGAACCACGTGGTTCGAGGTAGCATTCATCAGCCGTCGCTATCGTCGGACCCAGGTAGACGCAGCCCCCGGGACTCCCGGAGGAGCTCTTCGAACGAGGTCGGAGGGCGGCCCCGTTCGAGCATACGCCGGAACACGACGTAGGGGTCGTTCCTGTCGCCCTCCTTCCGGAGCCCGCTTTCGGTGTTCACCCAGCCGTAGACGATCGCCTTCCGCTGGCTGTCGAAACGGAAGAAGAGCCGGAAGCGCTGATGGAACTTCGCGCGAAACCACCCCGTGTACTCCGAGCCGAGCTTGCCCCCGTGGCGGAAGTCCTTGTGGCTGGGATCGCGCGGCACTCCTTCGGTGATGATTCGCAGGATGGTCGCGAGCAGCTTCGCCTTGGGATGGTGCGCGTACCCGTCGGGATCCTGCGCGCGCAGCGCTTCCACCGTCTCCAGCAGGGTATCGAACTGCCGCTGGAAATCCGGCCATGAAAGCAGCCACCAGCCCAGCGCTCTGGGGGGTGGCGGCTTCATGGCGAGGAAGAGAGCGTCAGTCGATCGTGACGTCATCCCCAAGGTCCTCGTCCGGATCGATCTCGATGTGCCCCACCAGATCCCGTGCGCGCTGCAGCGAGTCAGCCGAAAGCCCCTGGATCATCCGCGGATGGAGCTGCATCTGCTCCTGGAGGAACTCGAGGTAGGCGTCCAGCACGGGATCATCGCCCACGCCGTCCTCGTCCGCATCCGGCACGGCGCGCACGAGCATGTAGTGCGCGGAGATGGGCTGAGCCTCCAGGCGCCCGGAAGCGAACTCCGGATGCGCCCGGAACAGCGCCCGCTCGAACGCCATCGACTGCGAGTTTCCCGTGGTCGCGGCGCGTCCTTTGTAGATCATGCTCCCTCCGTGAATCGAGTACGCACAAAGGTACGCACATGACGCGCCTCGTACAAGCGGGTCTCACACAGAGACACAGAGGCACAGAGATGAACTTCCTCTGTGCCTCTGTGTCTCTGTGTGAGACCGTTGTTCACCCAGCCGCGCTCACAAACTCAGCCAGTAGTTCATCTTCAGGATCAGGACGTTGTCCGGCTGCTGGGTCAGCAGCCGGCCGAACTCCCGCCGCACCGCGAACTCGGAGGCCGCCCGGTCCTCGAAGTACCGCCCCTGCTGCCACACGAGGAAGAGCGTGGAACCCGGCCGGTACTCCCACCGCAGCACCGAGTTGCCGCGCAGGCTCCGCACGCGGAAATCGCGCTCGCGGAAGGAGGTGTCGCTCACCCCGTCGCCCTGGAAGTCCACGAAACGGGTGTCTCCGTCGCGGCAGGTACGGCCGCCGGCGCAGCGAACCGACGCGCCTTCGCGCACCGCCGTCCCCTCCTCGAAGGGGTCGAACTGGTCGGTCCCGGCGCTCGAGAACTGCTTGTACGTCACGAACTCGCCGGCCGAGAGGAGGGGCTGCGCGAAGAGCTGCAGCGTGAGATGCGGAGTGAAGGTGACGTTCAGGCGGGTGCCGAGCGAGAACGTGGTCCGGTCGATGTCCGCGAATATGAACCGCTGGCCGAAGGTCGGGGTGAAGGACCGGTCGTTGGCCGTAGCGACGTACTGCCGCGGGTCCCGCTCCCGCGAAAGCGACGGCTCCACCTGGATGTCCACCCGCGACGAGGGCCGGTACCCCACCTCCAGATTCAGAAGCGAGGACCACGCCTGCGGGGTGGAGCGCATGAACTGCGCGGAAGGGACCGCCGTGAGTCGTGCCCGCCGGTCGGTGTTCCCGCGCAGGCTGTACGTCACCCGTGCGGGCTGGATCATCAGCGGCCCACCGCGGGTGGGGACCTCCGAGCTCACCTCGGGCGCATAGCTGAGGCCCGTGTTCAACCCCCAGTAGTTGAGGAAGGTCAGGTCCGCGTTCGCCGAGACGCTGCCCGCCTTGTGCGCATCTCCCCACATCGCGTAGGAGAAGGGCTCGCGCAGCGCCTCGTGACGCCAGTTGTGGAAGGTGACCGCCGTCAGCCGGTAGCCGCGCAGCACGCGCCCCGGCGTAATCTCCTGGTACGAGGCCCGCACCCCGCCGTCCAGGCGCTCGCTCCCCTGGAAGTACCCGGCGTCGTTGACCTCGAAGCCGGGCGTGCGCTGCGCCGCCCATACCGCGCCCGTCCAGTGCCGGCCGCTGCGCCGCTCGAGCTGGAGCCGCCACTCCGCGCCCAGCAGGCGGGTGGCGCTGGAGTCCACCCCCAGCCTCCACGCGTCCGGCCGCTGACGGTAGTGGTTGGGGCCCCGTTGCAGGCGGATGATCGCCTCCTCCGAGCCCGCGGTGTAGCTCCCGGCGAGAAAGCCCCAGAACGCCCACGCTCCACGGCTCCAGGTGTGCTGGAAGTTCAGGCCGGTGTATGCGGCCCCGGACGGCAGGAAATCGAGCGACCGATCGCCCGGCAGGTTGCGGTGCATCATGCTCAGCACGCCGCCGACCACCGTCGCGCCGCCCCTCAGCTCCTGCTGGGCGCCGAAGACCGCGTACTCGCTTCGCGGCTCGGCGAGGAAGCTCCGGAGGCTGTCTCCGCGGACGAAGTAGGCCCGCCCCTCCTCGCGCCCCGTCAACGCCGCCAGGGCCCCCACCGAGAGTCCGCCGGCCGTCCGGCCGGTGAGCTTCATCGCGCCCAGGATGCTCGTCTGCTCCGCGACGTCCACGTAGCTCGCGCCGCCCAGAGACGACCGCTGCGGCCGCCGGCCGATGCGGCGGCTGTAGAAGAGCGAGTTCTGCCCTCCCGAGAGACCGAAGTCGAAGATCCGCGCATCCTCCACGAAGAAGGGCCTGCGCTCGGGGTAGAACGTCTCGAACGCGCTGAGGTTGATCACGGCGGGATCCACCTCCACCTGCCCGAAGTCGGGGTTCACCGTCGCGTCCAGGGTGAAGTTCGCCCCGATCCCGTAGCGCGCGTCGAGCCCCACGCTGGCGTTCGCGTCGCGCGGCTGCTGGAAGGGATTGCCCTCCTCGACGGGGCCCGTCCGTCCGCGGGTCAGCACGTAGGGCCGCAGCTCCAGCCTGGACACACCCTGCGCCAGCTCCAGCCCGGTGAGGCGGCCGAAGACGCTCACCCGCCCGTACCGCCGCCGCGATTCCAGGGAGAAGTAGCTCCGCTCGTTGGACGCGACGCGCCGCCGGGTGAAGTTGATCCCCCAATCCTGCGGGTTCGAGGAGGGCAGGTAGCGGATCTGGGAGAGGGGGATCCGCAGCTCCGCCGTCCAACCCTGGTCGTCCACCTGGACCGCCGACTCCCAGACCGCGTTCCACGACCGGTCGTCGCGAACGTCCTCGAAGAGGTAGGCGTCACCCTGGACGCCGGCCGCCGAGATCTGGAAGAGGTAGCCGGTGCGGAGATCGAGGTCGGGATCCAGCGAGAGCTCGAGGTAGTCGAACTGGCCCCCCTCATCGCGCCGCACGAGCTGCCGGGCGATCGCCCTGGGCGCATCGTCGTACATCCGGGCTCCCACGTACAGCGCCTGCTCGTCGTACAGCACGCGGACCTCGGTGCGGTGCCGCGCGGGCGCGCCCTCGATCGGCTCGCCCTGCACGAAGTTGCCCGCCGCCGGAGCCGCGGTCCACACCTCCTCGTCCAGCCGCCCGTCGATCTGCAGGGGTGATGTGCTGCGCTGGGCCCGCAGGACGGGGACCTCGCGGGAGCCAGCAGGCGCCGCTGCTTCCTGGGCAAGCGCCGCGGCTGGCGGGGCACCCAGCAGTGCCACGCCGGCGAGTACGCGAAGCATATCCAGCAGCCGGATCCGTCCCGAATGGGCTCGTGTCACGAGGGTTGTTCTCCTGGGGGATGATGCAGGCCCGCGGGGACGCGTCCAACGGGGCGGCTGCTAAACATCTAGCACAACCCCGCACTCGCGCAACTGTCTCTACCACGAGCAGACCACGTGAGCCATGGCGCGCGCGGTTTCCGAACACGGCTCTCGCCGCGGGATTCCAACACCGCCGAGTGCCGAGCCATGTGCCATACCTCACAACGTGATCGGGCGCGTGACCCGGCAGCTGCCGCCGACTCCGAATCATCAGAAGCGACCGCCCCCGGTATACATCCGGAGGCGCTTCCGGAATCAGCGAGGCTGTGATCGCGCTGATCGCGGCGAGTACAAACGCGCGCAAACATGGCCCTGCTGCCATCTTGGACACGCAGATGCGCCGGCGGATTTTCCGCCGGCGCATTTCGTCGCACCGAGTCGTTCGCGAGGTGCGGGGCAGCTATTGCCTCTATCCCGCCGCGCGTTCAGCGACTCACTGGATACACGGGGTACAATCTTTCGACCGGCTCTTGAATGCGATCCACAGTGAGTCGCCAACTCGAGAGGGAGCCGCTGGGTGGAGGGGGTACCCGCGCACTCCCACCGGCATGCCGATCCCGGGCGGGGAACTTGGATCGCGCTGGTAAACCGCCGCGAAGACTGTGTAGAACACGTCGGGGTACATCGGAAGCGGGTAGTCAGCCACGGGTCGGCTTCCGCCCGGGTGCTGTAGCGACACCCGGATGTTGAGCGACCCGTTTTTGGGCGAATGGAGCCGATACCAGTGAGTGATGAGCTCGCCGAATTGGGTAGAGCCCAAGTGAGAACTCTCCTAACGTTCCTGCTGCTGACCACAGCCATCTCGCTGGGCTCCCAACTCCCCGCGCAACACGGAGCCTCCACGCGCTCGGTCGCCCGCGTACCGGTGACTTTGGCGCTGGTCGACACCCTTTCCGGCGAGAACCCGTTCCGCATCGTGCGACGCGCTGACCTGCAGCCGCATGACGTCATTCTCCTCCGCCCGAGTGCCGATTCTGCGGCGTTGTCGGCGGCGATACGCGACCTTCTCTCCATCCGTGGCGTTCAGGGCGACACCGTACGCGCCGGCTCGTCGGCCGCGCTGCGCGTGCGTCGCTCGCCCGGAGGACGTCGGCAGCCAGTGCCTACGATCCCCTGGGCACGCGACGTCATGAACGACCTGCGCAACTCGCGCCCACGGGAAGTCGCTGGGATCGGCAACGTACCCGCCGTCCAGATCTGGCTTTCGCCGCAGCGGGGTCCCAAGCGGCAGCCGTAGGACGAGACGGAGGGGGTGCGGTGACCCGCGCCCCCTCCCGCCGCGCGCCTTCAGAACCCGCGTACTCCCTGTGGCGTCAGTCGGATATTAGGTTTCGGTGCACACGACCACCACTCCCGCCGCGCCGCCGCGATGCCGCACCTTACCCGAGTATCTTGGAAGTCCCGTCCGGATCGCGGTGAGGCAGAAGCCTTTCCGTTCTCTGTGGCGGCGGTGCGCTCGCTCGTGGATCTGGACCTCTCAGCAAGGGTGACGTTCTTCGTAGGCGAGAACGGAACCGGTAAGTCGACACTCCTGGAGGGGATTGCAGCCGCGGCGGAGCTGCCCACGGTGGGGAGCGCGGATGCGGTAGACGATCCGTCCCTCGCTGCCCAGCGAGCGCTCGGGAACTCGCTTCGTCTCACGTGGACACGCCGCAGCCGCCGCGGCTTCTACATGCGTGCGGAGGACTTCTTCGGGTACCTGCGCCGCATGGCCCGCGACGACGCGCGGCTCGCACGCGAAGCGCGGGGACCAAGCTCCGCAGCATCGCGCCTCGACCCCGAAGACTCGCGCCACCCGGACGAGATGGACGCAGAGCCACGCCTTGCGGGTTACGACGCCCGTTCGCACGGCGAGAGCTTTCTCGATCTCTTTCGGTCGCGGGTCCATCCCAAAGGATTGTACCTGCTCGATGAGCCCGAAGCGCCGCTGTCGCCCCAACGCCAGCTCGCCTTCCTGTCGATGCTCGCCGATGCCACCCGCGGGGACGCGCAGTTTGTGATCGCGACGCATTCGCCCATTTTGCTCGCCTTCCCTGGATCTCGCATCTACAGCTTTGATGCCGCCCCTATCCGTGCGGTGGACTATGCAGATCTGGAGCACGTCACGCTCACGCGCGATTTCCTGACGCACACCGACCGCTATCTGCGCCTGTTGGGTGCGTCCGAACCCTGACCTGGGCCATCCCCGGAACGTATGGACCGAGATCTTGAAACGCCCGAAGCGGTGGTGGCCGCCGCGGTGCGCGCGCTGGAAGAGAAGCGGTGGACCGACGTGCTCCCTCTCATCGACGCGGACGAGCTGAGCCGCTTTCGGGAAAGTCAGCTGGCCGGCCTGCGTCACGTGATGGAGCGTACGCCCCGGACCGTCGAGCAGGTCATGGAGTCAGAACCCTATTTGCCGCGAGAGGTAGCGGAGTATTACGCGCGGGAAGAGGCAATCGGTCTCGAACGAGGTCGGCCCTGGATGCTCCGGGAATGGAACGCGGAGGGGATCGCGGAGCTGGAGGCACTTCCTGCGGATCAGCTCCTCCTCCGATGGCTCGCTGCCTCAGATCCCGATGCGAAGCTCCGCCATGCCTGGGCAGTAAGCCATACGCCCGTGGACGACCCTGCAGCGATGGTCCCGGAGGACTCTCCGCAGATGCGGCGAGTCGTTCTCGGGTCTGTCCTGGAGGGTGATGCGGCTCACGTGCTATACCGGGAAGTGTGGGGGGATGATTATGCGGAACGTTCTTCCCCGCAGGGCAACATCCGAGTAACCACGGTTCATCGTGGGAGCGATGGGTGGCGCCTCCCGATTGACCATAGTTTGCTCGCGAATGCACATCACGGCATGCGGGTATGGCGTAGCGAGCCTGATGGGGAACCGAGCACCTGATGCACTCCAGCAGACGCCGGTACGGGGACTCCAGCGTGGTGCCAAACAGATCAGACGCCGAGCACTGCGAGAGCGAAGCGAGCGGAGGGGGTGGGCTAACGCCCACCCCCTCCGCTCCTATCGGAAGCCGATCAGGTTTTTGTACAACGAAACTGGTATAGACTGTCAGAACGGTAGATCGTCGTCGTCCTCCATGTTGGGCGCTTGGAAGTCGTCGTACCCCCCGCCGCCGCCACCGCCGCCACCGCCGCGCGAGCCGCCGCGGCCGCCACCGGAGCCCGCCGAGGCC
>CADCTW010000226.1 GCA_902805735.1 uncultured Gemmatimonadota bacterium
ACAGAGGCACAGAGATGAATCCAGCCCGTGCCTCCGTGCCCCGCGCGACCCGCCACGCGAGGGGATAAATCCCCCCGCTGGAACCACGGGAAGCCCGCTGAAGCGGGCTCGCATGGGTCCGGCGACCGAGCCCGCTTCAGCGGGCTTCCCGTAGTTTCAGCCGGGGGCTTCAGCCCCCAGGCGTTCCCGGACCACCGATCAAAGCCACAGAGGCACAGAGGCACAGAGATGAAGTCTCGCCTCTTCTCTTTTCTCCGTGTCTCTGTGTCTCTGTGTGAGCCCCATCTGTTGACTGCATCCAATCAACGACAGTAGCTTCCCGCGCATGACCGACCCCGAAATGACCCGCGCCGGCCTCGTGGCGCTCGTCGGCTTCCCGAACGTCGGGAAATCGTCGCTGATGAACCGGCTGGTGGACCAGAAGCTCAGCATCGTCACGCCCTTCGCGCAGACGACGCGGGAGCGCGTCCTGGGGATCGACACGCGTGACGGCGTGCAGATGGTGTTCGTCGATACGCCGGGCCTGGTGGACCCGCGCTACCTGCTGCACCGCTCGATGATGCACGTCGCGCTGCAGGTGATCGCCGACTCGGACGTGGTGCTCCTGCTGGTGGACGCGTCTGGCGGCGTGCCGGAGTTCGGCGAGGACGTGATGGAGCTGCTGGACCGCGCGCCCAAGCTGGTGGTGGTGAGCAACAAGGTGGACGTGGCCCCCGCCGACCGCCGCGAGCGGGTGCGCGAGTGGAGCCGCGGGCGCTTCAACGTGGACCCGGTGGAGGTGTCCGCCGTGACGGGGGAGGGGACCGAGCGGCTGCGCGCGGAGATCGCGCAGCGCCTCCCCGTGTCCGAGTTCCTCTACCCCGAGGAGGACGTCTCGTCGCAGCCCGTGCGCTTCTTCGTGGCCGAGCTGATCCGCGAGACGGTGTTCGAGCTGTACTCGCAGGAAGTGCCGTACAGCGTGGCCACCAAGGTGGAGGAGTTCCGCGAGGAAAGCTCGCCCCTGTACATCCGCGCGGTGGTGTTCGTGGAGCGCCCCTCGCAGAAGGCCATCCTGGTGGGGAGCGGCGGGCAGGCCATCAAGAAGCTGGGCCAGCTGGCGCGGCAAAAGGTGGAGGAGTTCGTGGGCGCCCCGGTGTACCTGGACCTGTGGGTTAAGGTGCTCCCCCGGTGGCGCAAAGACCCTGTGACGCTGGAGCGCCTGGGCTTCAGGCTCCCGGATGCGAAGGAGAGAACGTGATCGAGCCGTGGCTGCTGGAAATGCTGGTGTGCCCCCTCTGCAAGGAAGCGCTGCGCTACGAGACGGCCCCCGAGTCGCTCGTGTGCGAGCGGGACCGGCTTCGCTACGCCGTGCGCGACAACATCCCCATCCTCCTGGTCGACGAAGCCACCCCCCTCGACGCGCCCCCGGCGCGCTGAGCCGCCCCGCGGCCGCGACCCGGCCACGCCCCTCCCGCATCCTCCTCCATGCTCGCACGCGTACTGCTGCACTACTCGCCGCACGGCCGGGCCGCACCCGGCCTGGTGCACGAGTTCGCGTCGACGCGGGGACACTCCGTGGTGGAGGCGAATTCGCCGGAAGAGCTGGAGCAGCGCATCGCCCACATGCACGCGGTGGCCCTGGTGGTGGACGCGTCCGCGCCCGCGGAGGGCGCGCTGGGCGTGTGCCGCAGGTTCAAGAGCGAGGCGTTCACCTCCGTGTTCCCCGTGATCATGTACGTGGACCCGGCGTCGGCGCACGACGAGAGCGCGGCCGAGGCGCTGGCCGCCGGCGCGGACGAGGTGCTGAACGCCGGCTTCTCGCCGCGCGAGTGCGAGCTGCGGCTGGAACTGGCGCTTCACCGCGCGGACCGCGACGTGGGCGTGCACCCCACCACGCTGCTGCCGGGCACGGTGCGCATCGAGCGCGACATCGCGGAGCGGCTGGCGTCGGGGGCCCGCTTCGCGGTGTGCTACGCGGACCTGGACCACTTCAAGGAGTTCAACGACCGCTACGGCTACAACCACGGCGACCGGGTGATCCTCATCCTCTCCCGCATCCTGCGCGAGGTGGTGAGGGCGCACTCGCCCACGGCGTTCGTGGGGCACATCGGCGGCGACGACTTCATCTTCATCGCCCCGCTGGAGGACTTCCGCGCCTGCTGCGAGGAGGTGCTCTCCGTGTTCAACGAGCTGATCGACCTGCAGTACACGGAGGAGGACCGCGCGCGCGGCTACTTCGTGGGCAAGGACCGCCGCGGCGGCGAGCACCAGGTGCCGCTGATGACGCTTTCGATCGGCGTGGTGACCAACGAGAACCGCCGCTTCACGCACACGGCGCAGATCAGCGAGCTGGCCACCGAGATGAAGGCGTACGCCAAGACCTTTTCGGGCTCCATCTACGTGGTGGACCGCCGCACGGACGAGCCCCCCGCCGTCCGCTGACGCTGGCGGCGGACGGTTCGCGCGCCTACTTTCGGTACCACCCGCCCTCCTGCACGAACCTCACACGGCGAGACCCATGAACGCCCAGTGCACGCACTGCAACACCATCTTCCGCGTCGACCCGGGCAAGGTGCCGGCGGGCGGGGTCCGCGCGCGCTGCTCCATCTGCCGCAACGTCTTCGAGATCCAGGCCCCCCAGCCCGTGCTCGCCGCCGCGCCCGCACCAGCCCCGACGCCGGCCCCCGCGCCCGTCGCCGTCGCGCCGGCGCCC
>CADCTW010000227.1 GCA_902805735.1 uncultured Gemmatimonadota bacterium
AGCGGCGGGGGATGGCGCGGCGGCCGGGGGCGCGGAAGCCGCCGGTGCCTGGGCCGCGCCACCCTCGGCCAGCTCGGCCAGCAGCTCGTTCATCCCCACGGTCTCGCCCTCCTTCTTCACGATCCGCCCAAGCACGCCCGCCTGCGGAGCCGACACCTCCACGTTGATCTTGTCCGTCTCCAACTCCACGATGGTCTCGCCCTGGGCGACGGGCTGCCCTTCCTGCTTGAGCCACCGGCCCACAGTGGCCTCCACCACCGACTCGCCCAGCTGCTGAACGCGGATCTCAACCGGCATCGGGGTACGCTCCAGAATAGGGGAATGGGGAACGGGGAAGGGGGAACGGGGAACGGCGACCACCCCACGTTCTCGGCGAGCCGGGCTGTCCGGTGGTTACCGTTCCCCGTTCCCCGTTCCCCATCCCCGCGCAGTTACTTTCTCTTTCCAATCAGCCCGGCCCGCATCGGCGCCGCCTCGGGCGCGTCGGACAGCGCCGCGCGCACGATGCGGTTCTGCTCGGCCGTGTGCCGGTGCGCGTAGCCCTCGGCGGGAGAGGCGCGCTCCGGACGCCCCACGTAGCGCAGCTCCACGCCCTGGGGAAGGAGCTCCTGGAGCCGCGGCGCCACGAAGCTCCACGCGCCCATGTTGCGCGGCTCCTCCTGCGTCCACACGATCTCGCGGAGGCCGGGGATGGCGGCGATCTCCTTCGCGAGCTGCTCCTCGGGGAAGGGGTACAGCTCCTCCACCCGCGCGATCGCCACCCGCTCCGCCCCGGGGATGGCGGCGCGCTCGGCGCGCTGCTCGTCGCCGGTGCCCACCAGGTCCACGTACACCTTGCCGCTGCACAGCACCAGGCGCGTGATCCCCGCCGCGCGGTCCTCCGGCACGTCCAGCAGCACGGGGCGGAAGGTGCCCGCGGTGAGCTGGTCCAGGCGGCTGGCGGCCAGCGGGTGGCGCAGCAGGCTCTTGGGGCTCATCAGCACCAGCGGCCGCGGGTCGTGCGCGAGCAGCGCGGCCTGGCGGCGCAGCAGGTGGAAGTACTGCGCCGAGGTGGTGCAGTACGCCACCCGGAAGTTGCCCTCGGCCGAGAGCTGGAGGAAGCGCTCCAGGCGGGCGGACGAGTGCTCCGGACCCTGCCCCTCGTAGCCGTGCGGGAGGAGGAGCACCAGCCCGCTCGTCTTCCCCCACTTCTGGTACGAAGCGGCCAGGTACTGGTCGATCATCACCTGCGCGCCGTTCACGAAGTCGCCGAACTGCGCCTCCCACAGCACCAGCGCCGTGGGATCGGCCATCGTGTAGCCGTACTCGAAGCCCATCACCGCCATCTCGCTCAGCGGCGAGTTGTGGATCTCGAAGGTGGCGCGCGCGTCGGCGAGCTGGTGGAAGACGTTCAGCTTCTTCCCCGTTTTCGCGTCGTTCAGCACCGCGTGCCGGTGGCTGAAGGTGCCGCGCTCCACGTCCTGCCCCGTGATGCGCACGGGCGTGCCGTCCTGCAGCAGCGACGCGAAGGCCAGCGCCTCCGAGTGCCCCCAATCGATCCCCCCCTCCGTCCCCAGCGCGTCACGGCGCTTCTGGAGGACGCGCTCCAGGCGCGGGTTGGGGGTGAAGCCGTCGGGGCGGCCGAGCATGGCGTCGTTGAGCACCGTCAGCCGGCCGGCGCCCACGGCGGTCTCGACGGAGTGCCTGCCGTTGCGCGAAGGCTTCTCGTCGTGCCCGTGCGCCCGGTGGTCGCCGCCCTTGATGCGGTCCAGGATCGCCCCCAGCTCGTCCAGCACGCCCTGCAGCATGGCGGCGGCCTCGTCGCTGGAAACGACGCCCTCGGCCGCCAGGCGCTGCGCCAGGATGTCGCGCACGGTGGGGTGGCCGCTGATGATGTCGTACATCAGCGGCTGCGTGAAGAGCGGCTCGTCGCCCTCGTTGTGGCCCCAGCGGCGGTAGCCCACCAGGTCGATCACGAAGTCCTTGCCGAAGCGCTGCCGGTACGCGTGCGCCAGGCGGGCGGCGTTGACGCACGCCTCCGCGTCGTCCGCGTTCACGTGCACCACCGGCACCTCGAAGCCCTTGGCCAGGTCGCTCGCGTAGCGCGTGGAGCGGTCCTGCTCCGGGTTGGTGGTGAAGCCCACCTGGTTGTTGGCGATGATGTGGAGCGTGCCGCCCACGGTGTAGCCGGGAAGCGCCATCATGTTGAACGTTTCCGGCACCACGCCCTGCCCCGGGAACGCCGCGTCGCCGTGGATGAGCACCGGGAGGGCGGCGGAGCGGTCCAGCTTGGGCGCCCCGGGGCCGGCGGTGCCGTCCTGGGCCGAGCGCGCCATCCCCACCACCACGGGGTTGACGAACTCCAGGTGGCTGGGGTTGGGCGAAAGGGTCACGCGCACCGGGGCGCCCTCCACCTCGCGCTCGTCCTGCCACCCCATGTGGTACTTCACGTCGCCGGAAGACTCGTCGGAGTTCTGCGCGTCGTCGTTGCCGGGGACGTGCTGGGCGCTGAGGAACGCCTCCAGCATCATCTCGTACGGCTTCCCCAGCACGTGGGTGAGCACGTTGAGGCGCCCGCGGTGCGCCATGCCGATCAGCACGTCGCGCGCGCCGGCGCCGGCCGCCTCGCGGATGATCTCGTCCAGCATGGGGACCATGGTGTCGGTCCCCTCGATGGAGAAGCGCTTCTGGCCGAAGAAGGCGCGGTGCAGGAAGTTCTCGAAGCCCTGCACCTGCGAAAGGCGCCGCAGCAGCGCGAGCCGGCGCTCCGTGGGGAGCGGCTGGTTGAAGCGCCCGCTCTCGATGGCGTCGCGCAGCCACCCGCGCTCGTCCGCGTCGGGCAGGTGAAGGAACTCGTACCCGGTGGGCCCGCTGTAGATCTCGCGCGGCCGCCGCACGGCCGAGAGCGCGTCGGCCGCGCCCCCCGGCGCGCTGCGCGCCACGGAGGCGGGAAGCGCCGCCAGGTCCGCCTCGCTGATGCCGTGGAAGGCGGGGTCCAGCGCCGGGTCCACCGAAGGCTCCGAGCCCAGCGGGTCCAGCCGCGCCGCCGTGTGCCCCCGCGCGCGGATGGAGCGCGCCAGCTCGCGCGCCGCCACGATGCGGTCCACGTCCACCGGCGCCGCGGGCTGCCCGGCGGGCGCCGCCGCACCCTCGGCGGGCGGAGAGAAAGATGCGAAATAGCCGCGCCACCCCTCGTCCACCGAGGCGGGGTCGCTCAGGAAGCGGTCGTACAGGTCCAGCACGTAGGCCGCGTTGGGTCCGGTAAACTCGCGCAGGTCAGCCATGGGTCCACACTTCGTCATGCGCCTAGTGGGCCGCTCGCGGGAGCGAGCGGCAAGCCGCGACAACTTAATGGCGGCCGTACCGAGCCGCTATGGTTTGGGTCTCACACAGAGACACAGAGGCACAGAGACTGGTTCTCCTCTGTGCCTCTGTGTCTCTGTGTGAGGCTTCCGTTCCCCTCGGTAGCGTAAATGCCTGTTTTCCATTAGATTGGATAACTTGCCCCGCGCCGCCGGCGCGTGATTCTTCTGGGCACTACATACCTATCGCGAACGCGGCGGACCCGGAGGGAAGAGCCCGGGCCACCTACAAGGAATCGATGCACTTCAACGAGTTGAACCTCGCTCCGGAGCTCATCCGGAACGTCACGGCGCTTGGGTACGAGATCCCGACGCCGATCCAGCAGCAGGCCATCCCCGCCGCGCTCGAAGGGCGCGACGTGCTGGGCCGGGCCCCCACCGGGACCGGGAAGACGGCCGCCTTCATGCTCCCCACGCTCCACCGGCTCCGCGGCAAGGAAGGGCTCCGCGCCCTCGTCCTCTGCCCCACGCGCGAGCTGGCCATCCAGGTATCCGAGTCCGCCCGCGAATACGCGCAGGACACCGAGCTCTTCGTGGGCGTGGTGTACGGCGGCGTGCCGCTGGACAAGGACATGCGCGGCCTGCGCGCCGGCTACGAGATCCTCGTGGCCACCCCGGGGCGCCTGATCGACCACCTGGAGCGCGGCAACCTGGACCTGTCGAAGGTCGAGGTGCTGGTGCTGGACGAGGCGGACCGGATGCTGGACATGGGCTTCCGGCCGCAGATCAACGAGGTGATGCGGCGGATGCCCAAGCAGGGGCGCCAGACGCTCTTCTTCAGCGCCACCATGCCCAACTCGGTGAAGTCGCTGGCGTACGACATCCTCCGCGACCCCATCACGGTGGAGGCCGCGCCCAAGGTGCAGGCCGCCGAGGGGGTGGAGCAGTTCGTCTACCCGGTGGACGCGCGCCAGAAGACGGGGCTGCTGCTGGAGCTGCTGCGCAAGCCCGAGTTCACCAGCGCCATCGTCTTCTGCCGCACCAAGTTCGGGGCGGACCGCGTGGCCCAGGCCGTGTCGCGCGCCGGCATCAAGGTGGAGGCGATGCACAGCGACCGGAACATGCAGCAGCGCGTGCGCGCGCTGGAGACGTTCCGCAGCGGCGAGGTGCAGGTGCTGGTGGCCACCGACGTGGCGCAGCGGGGGATCGACGTGGACGGCATCTCGCACGTCATCAACTACGACGCGCCCAAGGACCCGGAAGGGTACGTGCACCGCGTGGGCCGCACGGCGCGCGCCGGCGAGAAGGGGGTGGCCATCACCCTGATGTCCGGCGGCGAGATCGGCGACGTGGCGGCGGTGGAGCAGCTCCTGGGAGCCCGCATCCCGCGCGTCAACGTGCCCGGCTACTCGTTCTTCGTGGCGGACACGCCGCTGGTGCTGGGCGAGGACGGCGAGCCGGCCGCCCCGGTGGAGCAGGCGCCGATGCCGCAGACCAAGCGCGCCGCCCAGAAGGAGGCCCGCTCCAGCCGCGGCCGCAAGGTCGGCGAGCTGTCGCAGGAAGAGCTCGCGAAGCTGCTCAAGGTCGTCTAAGCGAAGAACAGCGGTCTCACACAGAGACACGGAGGCACGGAGAACAACGCTGTTCTCCGTGCCTCCGTGTCTCTGTGTGAGCCCCGTTTTTGGTTAGGGCCCCGTTCGTGCAGTTCCCGGCCGCGTAGAGCATCTGCCCCCGGCCGCCATCCATGAGCGAAACCCCTCACGAGCCCCGCCTCCGCAACATTTACCGGGGCGGGTACTTTCCACGCGTGCGCGAGCGCTGGGGCGAGTACGTCCGCGAGGCGCGCTTCGCGGCCCGGCACCCGGTGCAGTGGCTGCGCGGGGCGGTCAAGAAGGACGCCGATTTCGCCCTGCGCGTGCTGGACGGCACGCTGGGCGGGCTCGGCGCGGCGCTGCGGCATCCGCGCAGGAGGCGCTGGGTGCTGGGCGGGTTCGCGCTGCTGGGCTTCCTGCCCGCCTACGCGTGGGAGCAGTGCGGACTCCTGGGCTGCCCCGACGTGGGGCGGGTGGCCACGCTGCAGCCCGGCGGCGCGGCGACCGTGTACGACGCGCGGGGCGGGGTGCTGGCGCGGCTCACCCCCGTGCGCTGGGAGGTGGTGCGGCTGGCGCGCCTGCCCAGGCACGTGCCGCAGGCGTTCGTGGCGGTGGAGGACCAGCGCTACTACGGCCATCACGGGGTGGACTGGCGGCGCTTCCTCGGGACCACCGCGCGCAACCTGGTGCCGGGCGGGCGCAGCCAGGGCGCGAGCACCATCACCATGCAGGTGGCCCGCAACGTCTTCCCGGACCGGCTCCCCGCTTCCGAGCGCACCATCCGGCGCAAGGTGCTGGAGATCCGCGTGGCGATGGAGATCGAAGACCGCTACAGCAAGGAGCAGATCCTCCAGACGTACCTCAACCAGATCTACTTCGGCGAGGGCGTGTACGGCATCGAGTCCGCGGCGCGCACCTACTTCGGCAAGCACGCCACCCAGCTGACGCTGCCGGAGGCGGCGCTGCTGGCGGGGCTTCCCAAGGCGCCCACGCACTACACCCCGCGCCGCAACCCCGAGCGCTCCGTCACGCGGCGGAACCTGGTGCTGGGGCTGATGGCGCAGCAGGGGCGGATCACGCCGCAGCAGCGCGACGGGGCGCGCGGCGCGGCGGTGCGGCTGGCGCGGCTGGAGACGCGGCGCGAGCGGCGGCGGGCTCCGTACTTCGTGGAGCAGGTGCGCCGCGTGCTGGAAGACCGCATGGGGCAGGAGCTGTACACGGGCGCCCTGCGCATCCGCACGGGGCTGGACCCCCGCGCGCAGGCGGCGGCCGAGACGCAGCTGGAGGCGCAGCTCAAGCGGGTGGAGGCGGGGGCGTTCGGGCGGTTCCAGGGGCCGCGGCGGTCGGCGTTCAAGGGGGGCGCGGAAACGCCGTACCTGCAGGGAAGCATCGTGCTGCTGGACGCGCGCACCGGCGACGTGCGCGCCTGGGTGGGCGGGCGCGCGTTCGAGGAGAGCGGCTTCGACCGCGTCTCGGGCGGGTTCCGGCAGCCCGGCTCGGCGTTCAAGCCCGTGGTGTTCGCCGCCGCGCTCCGCTCCGGCACCACCCTTTCCGACACGCTGGTGGACGCGCCGCTGCGCCGCGACATGCCCGGCGGCGACGTTTGGGAGCCGCGCAACTTCGACGGGCGCTTCCGCGGCGCGGTGACGGTGAGGAACGCGCTGCGCTGGTCCGTCAACACCGTGGCCGTGCGCCTGGCGGAGCGGGCGGGGCTGGACGAGGTGCGGGGCGAGGCGCGGCGGATGGGGATCACCTCCGAGATCCCCGCGCTCCCCTCGGTGGCCATCGGCGCGGCGGCGGTGAAGCCGCTGGAGCTGGTGCGCGCCTACACCGCATACGCCAACCTGGGGATCCGCGTGGAGCCGCGCTTCGTGACGCGGGTGGAGAACGCGGCCGGCGAGGTCCTCTGGGAGCCCCCCGTGCGCCGCCGCCGCGTGCTGGACGCGGGGGTCGCCTTCCTGCTCACCGACGCCCTGCGCGACGTGGTGGACCGCGGAACCGGCCGCAAGGCGCGCGACGTGGGGCTGCGCGGGCCCGCCGCCGGGAAGACGGGCACCACCAACGGCGCCACCGACGCATGGTTCGTGGGCTACACCCCGGAGCTGGTGGGCTCCGTGTGGATCGGCTTCGACCGGCCGCGCCCCATCGCCGTGCGCGGCTCGGGGGGCGAGCTGGCGGCGCCCGTGTGGGGGCGCCTGGTGCGCGCCGCGTCCGCGGGGCGCGTGCCGGGGGAGTGGGAGGCGCCCGCCGGCGTGGTGGAGCGGAACGTGGCGTTCGCCGGGTGGCACGTGATCCACCCCGGCTGCCGCGCGCGCGGCGATTCGTACGAGGAATTCTACCTGCGCCGCGCCGTGCCCCCCGCCGTGTGCCCGCGCGGGGCCCCGCGCGACAACCGGCTGGAGGAGTGGTGGAGCCGCGCCGCGGAGGCCATCGAGGCGGAGGTGGGCGAGTGGGTGAGCGACAGGTCCGCAGAGGTGTGGGCCGAGGTGCGCCGCCGCGCCGGGATGTCCGCCGGCCGCCGCGACCCCGCCCCGCGCCGCGAGCCCGAGCCGGAGCCCCGCGAGCCCGAGGTCGTGCGCGATCCCGTCACGCCGGGCCCGCGCGACACGATCTTCTTCTGATACGCGCCGGAGCCCCAGGAACGCGCGCCGACGCCGAAGATGCGCCTCCCTCCCCCAGCAGTTTGGGGGAGGGGGGTCGGGAGGGTGAGGACCCCCCGTGGGAACGAGCGTTTCCGGGCGCGGGTACACCGGCGCAGGAACGTGATGGCCGGGCAGAGCGGCTGCTGCTTTGCCTCGCACACATCGCGCAGTAGATTGCCACCCGTCACCACGGGACGCGGCGCTCCGGCTCAGGCCTGGAGCGCCACCGCACGCCGCCTTCCCAAGCGCAACCGATGCACGCTGCGCCCGAGCGCAGAATCGTGAGAAGCCTTTTCCACGTCCTGGCCTGGGTTGCGGCCGGGGTGCTCCTCGCCGCGTGCGCGGGGGGGAGCGGCGCGCCCTCCGGGCCTTTCCCCGGGCTGGCGCAGTACGCGGGGCGCGAGATCCGCCGCGTGAGCTTCGAGGGGGAGCTGGAGCTTCCCGAAGACACGCTGCGCCGCGCCGTCACCACGCGCGGGGCCACGTGCAGGATCCTGGGGGTGCTCCCCGTCTGCCCGTTCGGCTTCGGGCGCACCCGGCCCACGCTGGACCTGGGGCTCCTCTCGCGCGACGTGGTGCGCATCCAGCTCTCTTATCGCGACAACGGCTACTACGGCACCCGCGTCGTCCCCGACGTGCAGGAGGTGGCGGGGGGGCGCGTGGACGTGCAGTTCCGCATCACCCCCGGCGACCTGGTCACGCTGCGCGAGCTGGAGGTGCAGGGGGTGGAGCGCGCCGACACCACGGGCCAGATCGCGAAGCGCATCCCCCTGAAGGTGGGCGAGCCCTTCCGCCGCATCGACTTCCTGGCCTCGGTGGACACGGTGCGCAACGCGCTGCTGGACCGCGGCTTCCCCTACGCGCAGGTGCTGCGCAACTACTCCATCGACACCATTGCGGACGTGGCCGAGGTGCAGCTCGTGGCCAGCACGGGGCCGCTGGTGACGGTGGACACCATCCTGTTCGCGGGGCTGGACCGCATCACGGAGCGCACGGCGCGCCAGCAGATCGCCATACGCGAGGGGCGCAAGCTGCGGGCGACGGACCTTTCGCGCAGCCAGCGCAACCTGTTCGAGCTGGAGCTGGTGGACTTCGCGTCGGTGGAGGTGGCGCCGGACTCGCTGCAGATGACTCCCGACAGCGCGGAGCTGGACCAGGACAGCATCGGCTCCACCGTGATCGTGCGGGTGGCGGAGGCGGCGCGCTACGCCGTGGACCTGTCCGGCGGGTACGGCACGCAGGACTGCCTGCGCGCGCGCGGCAGCCATTCGGACCGCAACTTCCTGGGCGGCGCGCGGCGGCTGGAGGTGTCCGGGCTGGTGTCCAAGCTGGGGGCGGCCGGGGCGGTCGACGGGCTGCGCAACTCGCCGCTCTGCGACGAGTTCCGGCTGGACTCCACCTCCACCCGCATCGACACCACCATCGCCAACGCGCTCAACTACCGCGTGGCGGCGGATTTCGTGCAGCCGCGGCTGTTCGGCATCCGCACCTCGTTCGTGGCCAGCGCGTACGCCGAGCGCATCACCGAGGTGGGGCTGTACCTGCGCAAGGCGCGCGGCGGGCAGGCCGGCTTCGTCCGCCAGATCGCGCCGGGAACTCTGCTCTCCGCCACCTTCAACGCGGAGCGGTCGCGCACCGAGGCCAACGACTTCTTCTTCTGCGTGGCGCTGGAGGTGTGCAACGCGGAAGACATCGCCACGCTCAAGGAGTCGCGCTGGTCCAACTCGGTGAACACCTCGCTGCTGCGCAACCGCGTGCGGCTGGACCCCTTCCCCAGCGGCGGGCACCAGCTCCGCACCACGGTGGACTACGCCTCGGCCGCGCTGGGCTCCGAAGACGAGTACCTGCGCGTGTACGCCGACGGCACGGTGTACCGGCGGCTCACCGGCACCATCATCGGCTCGGCGCGGCTGGCGGGGGGGACGTTCTTCCAGGGCATCCTCAACGGCGACGGCTACATCCCGCCCAACCGGCGCTTCTACGGCGGCGGCCCGGCCAGCGTGCGCGGCTTCCCGCGCAACGAGCTGGGGCCGCAGGTGTACGTGCAGCGCACGCGGCTGCGCGACCAGGGCGAGGTCACCACGCTGCGGGTGGACACGCTCAGCTCGGCCACGGGCGGCACCCGCACCGTGCTGGGGACGCTGGAGGTGACGGCGCCCTCGCCCTTCCTGCGCGAGGCGCTGCGCCTGGCGGCCTTCGTGGACGCGGGGCGCGTGTGGGACCCGGCCACGCGGCAGGACGACGAGGTGCGCGACCCGGGGCTGAGGGTCACCCCCGGGGTGGGGCTGCGCTACGCCACCCCCGTGGGCCCCCTGCGGGTGGACGTCGCCTACAACCCGCACGGGCGCGAGGAGGGCGTGCTCTTCGCCATCGACGAGAACGACCGGCTTCTCCCCACCCCCATCAACACGCAGTACCGGCCGGAGGGGCGGGGCGGGGCGCTGGACCTCAACCGCTTCATCTTCCAGCTCTCGGTGGGGCAGACGTTCTGATGCCGCGCCGCCGCCTGGGACGCATCGCCCTGCTGCTGCTGGGGCTGCTGGTGGGCTTCGTGCTCACCATCGGCTCGGTGTACGTGTTCGTCCGCCGCACGCAGCAGATGCGGGTGGTGGAGGAGCGCATCAGCATGCGGCTGGGGCTCCCACGGCAGGCATTCGACCTGCAGCGCATCAACGAGGACGGCTCGCTGGCCATCACCCTGCGCAGCGTGGCGTTCCTGGACCGCGCGGGCGACACCATCGTCAGCGCTCCCCTGGCCCGCGCCACCCTGGACGCGGCCTCCGTCAACGGCACGGGCCCGTACCTGATCCGCGACGCGGAGCTGGTGCGCCCCGACCTGCGCCTGGCGCAGGACGCCAAGGGGGAGTGGAACGTCTTCCAGATCGTGGCGGTGGAGGCCGGCGGCGCCCCCGTGCGGACGGGTGGCGACGACGAGGCCGCGGCGCGTCCCATGGTGATCCGCGGGCTGACCATCGTGGACGGGCGGGCGCGCATCGCCTACCCGCTGGAGGGCCGCCCCGCGGCGCCCACGGGGCGCTTCGCCAGCCTCAGGCAGCCGGAGGTGCGGCGCGAGGGCGGGCGCTGGGTGCGCGTGTCGTACCTCAGCGACCTGGACGCGGTGCTCCCCTACGTGCGAATCGGCGGCGGCCGCGGGTGGCGCGTGGACATCGGCGACGCCTCGGCCACGGTGCAGAACCCGGACACGCGCATCGCGTCCATGCGCGGGGTCTTCGAGGACCGCGGCGACCAGGTGATCCGCTTCAACGTCACCGAGTTCCGCACGCCGTACTCCGCCCTGGCCGGCTCGGGTACCATGCGCTCCACCGGCGACGCCATGGCGTACGACGTGGACCTGCAGGTGGCGCGGCTGGACTTCCGCGACCTGCAGGGGATGGGGATCGCCGTGCCCAGCACCGGCACGGCGTCGTTCGGGCTGGGGATCCGCACGCTGAGCGGCGGGCGCACGCAGTTCGCCGTGACGGACGCGCGGGTCAACGTCCTGGGCTCGCGGCTGGGCGGCAGCTTCACGGCCATCATGGCCCCCGGGCAGTCGCCGCAGCTCACCAACACGCGCTTCACCTTCGACGAGGTGCGGCTGGCGGACCTGGAGCAGCTCGGCTACCTGGACCGCACCCCCTTCGCGGGTACGATCAGCGGCAGCGCGGTGAGCGAGGAGGGCGCGCTGCGGCTGGACATCGCCGCGCGCATCACCCCGCGCGACACGCCGGGGGCCCCGCCCTCCGTGTTCACGGCCGCCGGCCGCGTGCGCCTGGCCTCCGGCAGCGCGCCGCTGCGCCTGGAGGGGATGCGGGTGCAGACCGAGCCGCTCCTCCTCGCCACCCTGCGCCCCCTGGCGCCGGAAAGCGCGGACATGCTGCGTGGCGCCATCCGGGGCGGCGCCATCCTTTCCGGGCCGCTGAGCGCGCTGCGCATCTCCGGCGGCGACCTGTCGTACCGGGTGGGGAACGCGCCGGAGAGCCGCATCCGCGGGCTGTCGGGCACCATCTCCATGGGCCCGCCGCTCCGCTACTCCATCGAGGGGCGCGCGGAGCCGCTGGCGCTGGCCACGCTCACGGAGCTCTTCCCCTCGCTCCCCTTCCGCTCGGCCACGCTCAGCGGCCCGCTGGCGGTGAGCGGGACGGCGGAGAACGTGGACTTCCGCTTCGACCTGGACGGCGCGGCGGGCGGGATCCGGGCGCGCGGCTCGCTGGCGCTGGGCGGGGCCCTCCCGCGCTTCGACGTCTCGGGCTCGGTGGAGGCGTTCCGCGCGGCGGCCGTGCTGCAGGACGCGCCGGCCGCGGCGCAGGGGCGGATGACGGGCACCTTCAGCGCCCGCGGCACCACCGAGGACATGCGCTTCGCGGTGAACCTGGCGCAGGGTGGCGGCAGCTTCGCGCTGGGCGGCACGGTGCGGCGCCCCGGCGGCACCCCGGCGCAGTTCGACGTGGCCGGACGGGTGGACAACTTCCTGATCGGCTCCCTGTTCGGGCGGCCGGACCTCCTCCCCTCGCCGGTGACGGGGCCGGTGGCCTTCTCCGGCGGCGGGCGGCAGCCGTACCGCTTCGACGTGGCGCTGCGCGGCGCGCTGGGGCTGCTGGACGTGCGCGGGTGGTACGCGCCGGGCACCGTGCCCTCGTACGCCGTGCGCGGCTCGGTGGCCAACCTGGACGTGAGCGGCCTCCCGGGGATGCGCGGGATGCCGCGCACCCGCCTCACGGGCACGCTAGACGTGCAGGGGCGCGGCACCACGCCCGAGACCTTCGCGGGCACCGTCAACTTCCGCGCGGAGCCGGGCTCGCTGGTCGGGCGCTATCCGCTGCAGGCGGGGCTGGCGCGGATCGAGGCGCGCAACGGCGTCCTGCGGGTGGACACGCTGGACTTCGCGCTGCGCGGGGCCCGCTTCTCCGCCACGGGCGCCATCGGGCTCACCACGCCCACCACCACGCCGCTCAGCTTCGCCCTCACGGCGCCGGACCTGGCGGCGCTGCGCCCCATCATCCCCGGGGGCGACACGCTGCCGGACCTGGCGGGGTCGCTCACGGCGCGGGGGACGCTGGTGGGCACGGTGCGCAATCCCACCATCACGGCGCGGGGCAACGGGCGCGGGCTGCGCTACGGCACCATGGCGGCGGGGACGCTGGCCTTCGACGTCAGCGGGCTGCGCAGCGGCACCGCGTGGACGGGGCGCGCCACGCTGGATGGGACGGCGCTGGAGTTCGGCGCGCAGCGGCTGGACGCGCTGCGGCTGGTGACCGACGTCACGCCGGCCCGCGCCACCTTCAGCTTCGCCGCGCGGCGCGACCCGCAGACGGACCTCGCCGCGGCGGGGACGCTGGAGCTGGACGGGCTCACCCCCACGGGCGCCATCTTCGAGACGCTGGCGCTGCGCCTGGGCGACACGCGCTGGCAGCTGGCGCAGCGGGCGCGGCTGGGGTGGGGCTCGCGCGGGCTGGCGGTGGAGAACTTCGCCCTGATGCGCGCCGACGGCGGCCGCGGGCGCATCGAGGCGGACGGCAGCCTGCCGCCCTCCGGCGTGGCGGACCTGCGCATCGGCATCACCGACCTGGAGCTGGCGGACGTGCGGCGGCTGGCGCCCACCGCGGCCATCCCCGAGATCGGCGGCGCGCTCAACCTGACGGCGGCCATAACCGGCCCCGTGGCCTCCCCCCTCATCGCGCTGGACGCGCGGGTGGACTCGCTGCAGGTGCGCGGTTTCCGGCTGGACCGGTTCGTGGCGGTGGGGCGCTACGACAACGGGCGGATGAACCTCACGGGGGGCGCGCAGCTCGCCGGGCGCCAGGTGCTGGAGCTGCGCGCGGGGATCCCCATGGCGGTGTCGCTGGGCGGCACCATCCCGCAGTTCGAGCTGGCGCGCGACGGGGCGCTCACCGCCACCCTCACGGCCGACTCGCTGCCGCTGGCCCTCGCCGCCGCCGCGGTGCCCACGCTGGAGAACGGCGAAGGGGTGGCGCGGGCGCAGGTGCAGGTGACGGGCACGCTGCGCCGGCCGCGCGTGAGCGGCGGGGCCACGCTGAACGGCGGCGCCTTCACGGTGATCCCGCTGGGCGTGCGCTGGACGGACATCGCGGGGCAGGTGTCGCTGGACGGCAGCCTGGTGCGGCTGGACTCGCTGGTGGCGCGCGCCGGCGACGGCGTGGCCCGCCTGGACGGCACGGTGCGCCTGGACGACCCGGCGCGGCCCGACGTGTACGTGCGCGTCTTCATGGACGGCTTCCAGGTGATCAACCGCCGCGACGTGGCGGAGCTGGAGGCGGACGCGCGCCTGGCCATCTCCGGCCGCTACCCCAGCGTGGTGGCCACGGGCAACGTGCGCATCGAGGACGGCACCATCTTCCTCCCCGAGTTCGGCGCCGAGCGCGAGGGCGACATCCTGGGCGCGGAGGTGGGCGAGATCGGCGCGGACACGGTGAGCGCGCAGTCCGGCGCATCCGCCCTCTTCGCGGCGCTGCGCCCCCGCAACCTGCGGGTGGGGATCGGCGACAACGTGTGGCTGCAGTCGCCCGACGCGCGCATCCAGATCGGCGGCGACCTGCTGGTGGACCAGCCGCCCGGGAGCGCCACCTACGCGGTGTTCGGCGACCTGGAGGCGCGGCGGGGCACGTACACGGTGGCCATCGGCCCCATCGAGCGCGAGTTCGAGATCCGCTCCGGGCTGGTGCGGTTCTACGGCACCCCCGAGTTCAACCCGGGGCTGGACATCCTGGCCGAGTACGAGGTGCGCGACCCCGAGCTGGGCGGCGAAGACATCACCGTGCAGGTGCGCATCGGCGGCACCGTGCAGAACCCGCAGGTGGCGCTCAGCGCCAACACGCGGCAGCCGCTGCCCTCTTCCGAGATCGCGTCGCTCCTGGTCTTCGGCCGGCAGAGCGCCACGGCCGGCACGGCCTTCGAGGCGCTGTCGTCGCAGATCGTGGGGGGCGTGTTCGTGGAAGAGATCTTCGCCAACCTCTTCACCCGGCAGCTGGAGGAGCAGCTCATCCGCACGGGGTTCGTGGATTACGTCCGCGTGCGCGCCCGGCCCACGGGGGCGGGATTCGGGGCGTTCAACTTCTCTTCCGGCCAGAGCATCTTCGGCTCGGTGTCGCTGGAGGCGGGGAAGGAGCTGGTGGACGACGTCTTCCTGACGGCGCAGGTGTTCGACATCCTTTCCACGGAGAACACGGGCCGCCGCTTCGGGCTGGCCCTGGACTGGGAGATCACGCGCACGCTGAGCCTGCGCGCCGCCGTGGAGCCGGTACGCCGCGACCCCATCCTGCAGCAGAACCTGCGCAACCGCGACTACCAGGGCTCGCTGGACGTGCGCCGCCGCTGGGAGTACGGCCGCTCGCGCCGGCGCGACGAGGCGGTGCAGCGCCCCCGCCCGCGCACCGAGCCCGCGCCCGGCGAGAAGTCCACGCCCACCGGTGAGCCGCCCACGCCGCCGCCGGAAACACCATAGTCTCACACAGAGACACAGAGGCACAGAGAAAGATGCTTTTCTCTGTGCCTCTGTGTCTCTGTGTGATAGGCATGCACTCTGCGACGCGTGCGCATCTCCCCGTAACCCGGAGCAAGGTGCGCGAAGACACGGTCCTGTTTGGCGGAAGCGCGAATCCCGCGCTGGCGGAGGCGGTGGCGCGGGAGCTGGGCGTTCCGCTCTCGCCGTGCGAGGTGGAGCGCTTTCCGGACGGCGAGCTGACGGTGCGGCTGGGCCGCTCGGTGCGCAGGTGCGAGGTGTTCGTGATCCAGCCCACCGCCCCGCCGGTCAACGACCACCTGGTGGAGCTGCTCGCCTTCGCGGACGCCTGCCGCCGCTCGGCCGCGGCGCGGGTGGTGGCCGTCGTCCCCTATTTCGGCTACGCCCGGGGGGACAAGCGCGAGGGGCGGCGCGTGCCCGTGACCGCCAGCCTGGTCGCCGCGCTGATGGAAACGGCGGGGATCAGCCAGGTGCTCACCGTGGACATCCACTCCGCGCAAATGGAGGGCTTCTTCCGCATCCCCATGGACACCCTCTCGGCCGTGCCGCTGCTGTGCGGGGCGCTGCAGGGGATGCTGCCGGAGGGGACCACGGTGGTGTCGCCGGACGCGGGGCGGGTGAAGACGGCGTCGGAGTTCGCCGAGCGGCTGGGGCTGCCGCTCACCGTGCTCAGCAAGCACCGCGAGAGCGGCACCCGCACGCGCGTCACGCACATCGTGGGCGACGTGCGGGGGCGGCCGTGCCTGATCGTGGACGACATGATCTCCACCGGCGGCACCATCGCGGAGAGCGCGGAGGCGCTGCGCGGGGCGGGGGCGAGCGGGCCCTTCATCGTGGCGGCCACGCACGGCCTGCTGATGGGCGACGCCTGCCGGCGGATGGCTGTTCACGGCGTGGAAGAGATCGTGCTCACCGACTCCGTTCCCGTACGTTCCGCGGACGGGATGCGGCTGCGCACGGTCACCCTGGCGCCGCTCCTGGCCGAGGGCATCCGCCGCGCCGCCGGCGACGCCGGCTCACAGCACGAGAGAGACCCATGAACGACCTGCAGCGCATCGCCGACATCGTCCGCGCCGAGGCCCGGCCGCTGGAGGAGCACGCCCACGACTACGACGCGCTCTTCGAGCAGATCGGCGACGCGCGCGTGGTGCTGCTGGGCGAGGCCACGCACGGCACCCACGAGTTCTACCGCGAGCGCGCCCGCATCACGCAGCGCCTCATCACCGAAAAAGGGTTCACGGTGGTGGCCGTGGAGGCGGACTGGCCGGACGCCTACCGCGTGAACCGCTGGATCCGCGGGGCGGGCGAGGACGGGAGCGCCGCCGAGGCGCTGGGCGACTTCCAGCGCTTCCCCACCTGGATGTGGCGCAACGCCGAGATCCTGAACCTGGTGGACTGGCTGCGCGAGTACAACCAGGAGCTGGGCGAGGGGCGCCCGCGCGTGGGCTTCTACGGGCTGGACCTGTACTCGATGTACACCTCGATCTCGGAGGTCCTGCGCTACCTGGAGGGGACGGATCCCGAGGCCGCGGAGCGGGCCCGCTACCGCTACGGCTGCTTCGAGCACTTTGGCGAGGACCCGCAGGCGTACGGCTACACGGCGCAGATGGGGATCACCGAGAGCTGCCAGGACCACGCGCTCCAGCAGCTCGTGGACCTGCGCCGCCTGGCCGGCGAGGCGCGCGGGCTTCCCGAGGACGAGCTCTTCTACGCCCAGCAGAACGCGCGGCTGGTCAAGAACGCGGAGGAGTACTACCGCTCCATGTTCTCCCGCCGAGACTCGTCGTGGAACCTGCGCGACTGCCACATGGCCGACACGCTGGACGCCCTCCTCGCCCACTTCGGCCCGGGCGCGAAGGCGGTGGTCTGGGAGCACAACTCGCACATCGGCGACGCGCGCGCCACGCAGATGGGGGCCGAGGGGGAGTGGACCGTGGGCCAGCTCGTGCGCGAGCGGCGCGGGGACGAGGCCTTCCTGCTGGGCTTCACCACCCACACCGGCACCGTGGCCGCGGCTTCGAACTGGGATTCGCCGGTAGAGCACAAGCAGGTGCGCCCATCGCTCCCCGAGAGCTACGAGGCCGTCTTCCACGCCACCGGCATCCCCCGCTTCTACCTGTCGCTGCGCGAAGGCCCCGCCCGCGAAGCCCTCATGGAGCCGCGGCTGGAGCGCGCGATCGGGGTGATCTACGCCCCGCGCACGGAGCGCGTGAGCCACTACTTCGAGGCCGTGCTCCCCGAGCAGTTCGACGCGGTGGTCCACTGGGACGAGACCCGCGCCGTGCAGCCGCTGGACCCTCCCGCGGGATGGCCGCGGCACGAGCCGGCGCCGGACACCTTTCCGTCGGGCCTGTAGCCGGGTCGCCCGGGTGCCCGGGGGTGCCCGGGCCCCCTGGGCACCTCCGATGCCGGGCGAGTAAACTCGCGGCAACAACGGCGCAAAGTCCCCCTGCGGGGACTCGCCTTCTGGCTCCGGCCCGTGGGAATGAGTCCGCGCAGGCGGACTTCGTGCTTTCGTTGCAGCGAGTTTACTCGCCGCGACGGCCGCCTCGTTGCGCGGCGGGGGCGCGGCACGCAACTTCAGGGATGCGCCCGCCGTGGCGCGCCCCTACCCCCACACCGGAGTCGTGATGCGCTTTCCCCTGAACCTGACGTTCAAGAAGATCGCACTGGCGCCGCAGATCTACGTGCGCGACGAGGCGGGCCAGGTGCAGCTCTACGTGCGCCAGAAGCTGTTGAAGCTGCGCGAGGCGGTGAACGTGTTCGCGGACGAGGCGCAGACGGAGCTGAAGTACACGCTGCAGGCGGACCGCGTGATCGACGTGCGCACCCGCTACCACATCCGCGACGCCGGCGGCGCCGACCTGGGCCAGTTCCGCCGGAAGAGCATGCGCTCCCTGTGGAAGCTGCACTGCGAGGTGTCGCGCGGCGACCAGGTGGTCTTCGAGATCCGCGAAGCCAACCCGTGGGTCAAGGTGATCGACGGGCTGATCGGCGAGATCCCGGTGGTGGGGCTGCTGAGCGGCTACTTCTTCAACCCCGTCTACAACCTGATGCGCCCCGACGGCACAACCCTGCTGCGCGCCGTCAAGCAGCCCGCGCTGCTCGAGGGGAAGTTCACCATCGAGAGGGTGGGAGATCTGGCGGAGGCGGACGAGGACCTCGCCGTGCTCAGCCTCCTCCTGATGCTGCTGATGGAGAGGGATCGCGGCTGATCGGCGTGGAACCCCCGGCGCCCCATCGCGGTACGGCGCCGGGGGTTCTTCTTTTCCCGTACCCGAGGTTGGAAGTGAAGAAGCATCTGTGGATGGCCGTGCTCCTGGCCGCCTGCGCCGTACGCCCGGCCGCCGCGCAGGCGGTGGCGCCCACGCACCGGGCCGCCATCGAGGAGCTGTTCGCCGCCATCGGCGCCGAGCGCGAGATCACGGCCGGGGTGGAAGCCGAGATCCGCGGCGCCGTGTCGCGCCAGCCCGCCATGGCGGAGTACGAAGGGATGATGCTGGCCCACGCGCGCCGCTACCTGCGCTGGGCGGACCTCAAGGAAGATTTCATCCGCGTCTACGCGCGCACCTACACGGAGCCGGACGCGCGCCAGCTCGCCGCCTTCTACCGCACCCCGCTGGGCCAGAAGACGCTCCGCGTGCAGCCCCAGCTCGGTGCCGAGGTGCGCCGCATCACCCAGGCCCGCCTCCGCCCGCACGCAAAGGAGCTGAGCGACGCCATCACCGCCCGCGCCCGCGCCCGCCGCCAGGCCCCGCAGCGGCCGTAGCTCGTTCGTCTTTGCTCTGTGCCTCTGTGTCTCCGTGTGAGACCGCTGTACCCTAACCGATACCGAGGATGCCCCAGCAGTCCCCCCGCAGGAAGAACGCGCCCATGGCTTTTGGCGTGCTGGCGATTATCGTAGTGATCGCGCTGGTCCCCGCGTACTGCCGCAGCAGGGTGGAGCCCGACCAGCGCTACCCCACCGCCGCCGCCGCCCGCGCATCCGCCGACGCGGGCGAGTGGGTGCCGGCCTTCCTCCCCGCCACCGCCACGGACATCTACGAGCGCCACGGCGAGGGGCGCCGCTTCGTACGCTTCACCGCCGACTCCGCCGCGCTGGTGGCGATGACGGGCGGGATGCGGCGGGTGGAGAGCGGCCAGGTGGGGAAGATCCCCCTTCCCACGCCGGGGTGGAGCACCTGGTGGCCCATCAGCCCGCGCACGCTGCAGGGAGGGCAGGGGAAGCAGATCCACGTCTTCCAGGTGGAAGACCCGCGCGACCACGGCTACCTGGCCATCGACCCGCGCAGCCAGCGCGCCTTCTACTGGGCCGTGCCCCGGGAGTAGCCATGCCGGTATCCGCGGAGTTCCGGGAGTGGGCCCTGGAGCAACTGGGGCGCGTGGAGCCCGTCACCGCGCGCGCGATGTTCGGCGCGGTGGGCATCTATTCCGGCGGACTGTTCTTTGCGCTGATCGACGACGACATCGTGTACCTCAAGGTGGACGACACCAACCGCGCGGATTTCGAGGCCGCCGGGATGGGCCCGTTCCGCCCGTTCGGCGACGACTCGCAGGTGATGCAGTACTACGAGCTCCCCGCCGAGCTGCTGGAAGAGCCGGACCGTCTCCGCCCGTGGATGCACAAGGCGCTGGAAGTCGCGCGGCGTAAGCGCCGCAAGCGGTAGCCCGGCGCGCACGCGAACCCCGGAAGGCCCCGCACCATGCGCACTCCTCTCGCCGCGCTCGTCCTCCTGCTGTCCGCCGCGCCCGCGCTCCACGCCCAGCGCGCCCCCGCCCGCCCCCTGCCGCAGGGCGACACCTCCGTCACCATGGTGGGCGAGCAGGTGCTGGTCACGCACACGGTGGCCCGCACCCGCGACGCCGTGGAGTCCGCCATGCGGCGCGGCGACGGGCTCACGGGGAGCGCGCGCAGCGAGTTCGACCAGGACCTCCCCCGCCACTACGCCGTCAAGCTGGCCCGGGCGGACACCGCGGTGACGCTGGACGTGGAGCGGCACGGCGGCCGGCTGCGCATCTCCGGGACGCGTACAGAGACGGTCTCCATCCCCCGCAACGTGCGCTGGGCCGTGGCGGACGTGGGGATGGAGGAGCACCTGATCCCCGCGCTGCGCACCATCCCGGAGGGGACGCGCGGTCTTCCCGTGGCCGTCTTCCGCCCCTACTCCGGCCGCTGGGACCAGCTGCAGGCATCCGTGTACCTGGTGGCGGGTGCTACGCTGATCCAGCTCAAGTCCGAGACGGGAGACGCCAGCCGCTTCCTCGTCACGGAAAACGGCGACCTGCTCTACGCCGAGGCCCAGGCCGGCGGCGCCGAGACGACCTCATCGCGCCGCGTGCCCAGCGCGGGGAGCCGGCGGGACGAGCGGCTGCAGGACCTGCTGGTGCTGGCGCGCATCCAGGCCCCCTCCGGCGGGCCGGTTCGCGAGGCGCCGTAAGCACGGAAGCGGACACGGTTTCGCTCCCCACCGCCGGGCCGGCGGGGAGCCTCCGTGGCGGAGCGCCTCCCGCGCGGCGACAGATGCTGTGCGCGGGGGGCCTTGTGGCGGGGGCGGGAGTGCCGTAGTCTTTCCAGTGTAACCGAACTGGAACTGGACAGACCGCACAGTGGGCGGTCGCACCGGGAGCGGCCTCGTGACGCCGCCCCCGAGGGATGCCGCGTCTCTGGACACCCTCCGCGAGGCCGCGCGGCACTTCGTCGACTCCACCTCGCTGCGCCAGGCCGCCCGCGACATCGGGATGAGCCCCACCGGGCTGCGGGGCTTCCTGGACGGGGCGGACCCGTACGTGAAGACGGCCCGCAAGCTGACCGAGTGGTACGTCCGCGACGCGCAGCGCCAGCAAACCGACCTGACGGCCCAGACGGCCAACGCCGCGCTGGATCTCCTCACCAAGCACCTCCCGGTCGGCCGGCGCGGCGCGGCCGCGGGCGAGCTGGTGGAGGTGCTCCACCGCCACTGCGCGGACGGCGGCACCCCGCCGCCGCACTGGCTGGCGGAGCTGAGGCGCTCGGTGGCGTCCGGCTGAACGGCGGCTCGCACGGGAGGCACGGAGATGAGCTCATCTCCGTGCCTCTTCTTCACTCGGAGCCGACCAGCTCCGCCAGCGACCGCGCCTGCCCCTCCCAGTCCCCCGCGCGCTCCGCGAGCTGGGCGGCGCGGCGCAGCCAGCTCTCGGCGTCCGCCTCGCGGCCGTGGGCGCGCAGCAGCCGCCCGGCGGCCCAGGCGTAGCGCCCCTGGTCCGGCCAGGCGCGCGCCGCGGCCTCGGCGAAGGCCAGCCCCGGGCCCACCGCCCCGCTCTCCAGCGCCCACTCCGTCACGCACAGGCACGCCCACGCCACGCGCTCGCGGTCCGCGCCGGCGGGGTCCGTGAGCTCGCGGGCCAGCACGGCGAGGGGGAGGCGGGCGCCCGGATCCCACTCCCCCAGCAGAAGCTCCCGCTCCCATTCGGCCAGCTCGCCGGCATCGGAGGCGCCCGCCCCGCCATCCACCCACCCCTGCACGTAGCGGAGGGTGCGGTCCACGGCCGCGGCGACCGGATCCGGGAGCGCGCGGTGCGGGGCTGCGGCGGGCCCGGCGGCGAGCGGTGGCTCCTCCGGGGCTCTGGATGCGCGCGCTGGGTCCATGGGATCCCCTGGTCTGGAGTGGTTTGCTATGTAGGCGCATTCTATGTGCTTTAGTCGGGCACGTCTACCGCGATTTCGGAGCGCCCCACATGCGCCAGCGGCCGCACCACAAAACAGGTTGTGCGTGCGGGAGTTACCGGCTAGATTGCGGCGTCCATTCCGTCCACCTCCGTCCGGGATAGCGCCATGGATGAATCGCTCACCGCCTCGATCGACCGTCTCCGTGAAAACGTCGCGATCCGGGTGCACGCCACCTCGCTGCGGGCCGTGGCGCGCCAGGTCGGGATGAGTCCCTCGGGGCTGGAGAAGTTCATCGCGGGCGGCACGCCCTACTCCAACACCCGCCGCAAGCTGGTGGAGTGGTGGTACCGCGAGGGCACCCAGTCCCACCTGGACCTTTCGGCCGATGGCGTGGCGGTGGCGCTGGGCACGCTGGTACGCGACCTCCCGCCCGACCGCCGCGAGCGCACCCTGCGCGAGCTGATGGGAACTCTGCGCGAGCTGTACGCCGCCCAGGGAGACGCGTGCCCGCCGTGGCTAGGGGAGCGGGCGGGGTAGGGGCCCTCACCCGGCAGCTTACAGCTGCCACCCTCTCCCACAAACAGCCGTGGGAGAGGGGACTACTTCGATGGCGTCGAGCAGGGGTGGTGCGCGCTGACAGGCCCTCACCCCCCGGCCCCCTCTCCCGATAACGGGAGAGGGGGCGATTTCCATGCATCCACGGATGGCTGAGGGGTTGGCGGAGCCGCAGTTCAAATGAAACCCGAGGTGCCGGCCGACACAGCAGATGCGCCCCCCTCTCCCGTTATCGGGAGAGCGGGGGTCGGGGGGGTGAGGGCCTCCGTCAGCACGCACCGCCCCGTCCCATTCCCCGCTCCCCGTTCTCGCGTCCGTACGCCGCGCGTGTTACCTTCCCCCCTCACCTCACGGAGCCCCTAGACCGAGCTGCGCAACGATGGCCGAAGCAACCCTGCACCGCACCCCGCTGTACGCGGAGCACGTCGCCCTCAACGCCAAGATCGTCCCCTTCGCGGGGTACGAGATGCCCGTTCAGTACCCGGCCGGGATCACCGCGGAGCACCAGGCGGTGAGGACCGCGGCGGGGCTCTTCGACGTGTCGCACATGGGCGAGTTCGAGGTGCGCGGCGAGCGCGCGCTGGAGTTCGTGCAGTACGTCACCACCAACGACGCGTCCAAAATCGAGGTGGGGCAGGCGCAGTACTCCACCTTCTGCAACGAAGAGGGGAAGCTGCTGGACGACCTCCTCGTCTACCGCTTCCCCGGGCACTACATGCTCGTGGTGAACGGCTCCAACCGCGAAAAGGACTGGGCGTGGGTGTCGCGGTTCGCGGAGCAGTTCGGGGTGGAGCTGCGCGACCGCACGGACGACATCGCGCTCATGGCGCTGCAGGGTCCCCGCGCGCAGGAGATCCTCGCCCGGCTCACGTCGGACGACCTGGACTCCATCCGCTACTACCGCTTCGCCGAAGGGACGGTGGACGGCGTCCCCGCCATCATCTCGCGCACGGGGTACACGGGGGAAGACGGCTTCGAGCTGTACGTGGAGGCCGGCCACGCCGCGCGGCTCTGGCGGCGCCTGCTGGAGGCGGGGGCCGAGGACGGCCTTCTCCCCGCGGGGCTGGGGTGCCGCGACTCGCTGCGGCTGGAGATGGGGTACGCGCTGTATGGCAACGACCTGGACGAGGACCGCACGCCGCTGGAGGCCGGGCTGGCCTGGGTCACCAAGCTGGACAAGGGCGACTTCGTGGGACGCGACGCGCTGCGCCGCCAGAAGGAGGAAGGGGTTAGGGTGCGCCTCGCCGGCTTCAAGCTCCGCGAGCGCGGCTTCCCGCGGCACGGCTACCCGGTGGAGTTCGCCGGGGAGCGCACCGGAGAGGTCACCAGCGGCACCATGAGCCCCACGCTGGGCTACGGGGTCGGGCTGGCGTACGTGCCGGTGGAGGCCGCCAAGCCGGGAACGGAGATCGGGATCGTGATCCGCGACAAGGCCGTGCCGGCGGAGGTGGTGCGCCCGCCCTTCCACACCGGGGGTACGGTCCGCTCGTGACGCACGCACGCCACGGGTGAGCCGGTGCCCGAAGCGGTCCTGATCACCACGGAAGACCTGGAGCCCGCCGTCCGGCTGCGCGCCGCCTTTGAGGAGGCGGGGGTGCGCACCGAGCTGCTGGCCTCGGGCGAATCGCTCGCCGACGCCGTCGGCGAGCCGGTTCTGCTCGTCATCACGGGCGGGCTGCGGGAGCGGCGCGCCCGTTCGCTTATCCGCCAGGCGCACGACCGGGGGCGCCTCCCCGTGATCGGCCTCACCGAACCCACGGAGCCGGCGGGGCGCCAGGGGTGCCGCGAGATGGGGCTGCACGAGTGCTTCCCCAAGCCGGTGGACCCGGAAGAGGTGGCACTGGTGGGGCGGCGGCTGATCCAGCGCGAGGAGCTGCGCGAGATCATTGGCATCGTGGGCGAGACGGAGCAGATGGAGGAGGTGCTGGAGCGCATCGTCCAGATCGCCCCCGTCAACTCCACCGTTCTGGTGCTGGGGGAGAGCGGCACGGGGAAGGAGCTGGTGGCGCGCGGGATCCACGCGCTATCGCCGCGGCGGCACCGGCCGTTCATCGCCGTCAACGTGGCCGCGCTCACCGAGACGCTGCTGGAAAGCGAGCTGTTCGGGCACGAGAAGGGCGCGTTCACCGGCGCGTCCGCGCTGCGCAAGGGGTTGTTCGAGCTGGCCAACAGCGGCACCATCTTCCTGGACGAGATGGGGGAGATGCCGCAGGCCACGCAGACCAAGCTGCTGCGCGTGCTGGAGGAGCGGGAGTTCCGCCGCGTGGGCGGCGAGGAGTCCATCCGGGTGGACGTGCGCGTGGTGGCGGCCACCAATCGCGACCTTCGCGACCAGGTGCTGCGCGGCGAGTTCCGGCGCGACCTCTACCACCGCCTCAACGTCCTGCGCATCGACCTCCCGCCCCTGCGCGAGCGCAGGGCGGACATCCCGCGGCTGATCGATCGTTTCATCCGCGAGTTCAGCGCGCAGCACGACCGGCCCTTCGTGGGGATCGATCCGGAGGCGCTGCGGCTGCTGGTGGAGTACGAGTGGCCTGGGAACGTGCGCGAGCTGCGCAACCTGGTGGAGAGCATGGTGGTGCTGGCGCCGGGCCGCGTGATCCGCCCGGAAGACATCCCGCCGGAGGTGCGCAACCGGCGCGGCGGCTCCTTCCTCCCCGTGCTCGCGCCGCGCCCCGTGGCGCAGCAGGCCCCCGCGGGCGACTCCGGACCCTCGCCGGAGCTGGAGTTCGTGCTGCGCACGCTGTACGACCTGCGCATGAACCTGGAGGAGCTGCGGCGCGACGTGGAGGAGATCCGCGCGCGCGACCGGGTGCCGGTGGCGCTCCCGGCGGCCACGGGGTACACGCCGTATGGCCAGCCGGTGATCCCGCTGGGCGCTCCCATCGTGCCGCCCGCGCCCGAGCCGGAAGAGGAGGAGCGCGGGGTCGTCGTCTTCCGCCCCGGCATGACGCTGGCCGACCTGGAGCGCGAGGCGATCACGGTGGCCCTGCGCGAGGCCCGCGGCAACCGCCGCCGCGCCGCGGAGATGCTGGGGATGGGCGAGCGCACGCTCTACCGCAAGCTGAAAGAGTACGACCTGGAGCCGGATTGAACTGATTGGCTCACACAGAGACACAGAGGCACGGAGAACGGCTCGCCGTATTCGCGGCCACGGCGCCCGGGCTGGAGCCGCTGGCGGCGGCCGAGCTGCGCGCGCTCGGGATCCAGGCCGCGCCTGAGCCGGGCGGCGTGGCGTGGAGCGGGACGGCGGAGGAGCTGTACACGGCCAACCTGTGGCTGCGCACGGCCAGCCGCGTGACGGTGGGCGCGGCGGAGTTCCGGGCGCGTACCTTTTTCGAGCTGGAGCGGCACGCCCGCAAGATCCCGTGGGAGCGCTGGGTGTCCAAAGGGCGCGCGGTGCGGCTGCGGGTGACCTCCCGCAAGTCCAAGCTTTATCATGAAGGGGCCATCGCGGAGCGGGTGCTGGACGCCATCGAGCGGCGCGTGGGCTCCCTGGCCGGCGCCGAAGTCGCGGCGGACGACGAGGGCGACGAGGATGCGTCCGACGCCCAGCTCTTCGTCGTCAGGTTCGTGCGCGACGCGTGCATCGTGCGCGCGGACTCGTCGGGCGCGCTGCTGCACCTGCGCGGGTACCGGCAGGCGGTGGCCCGCGCGCCCCTGCGCGAAACGCTCGCCGCGGCCGCGCTCCTGGGCAGCCGCTGGCCCGGCGACGCGCCCCTGCTGGACCCCATGTGCGGCTCGGGCACCATCCCCATCGAGGCCGCGCTGATGGCTCGCGGCATCGCGCCGGGTCTGGCCGCCGCGGACCGCGAGCCGCGCCGCTTCGCCTTCCAGGAGTGGCCCGACACCGACCTGGACGCGTGGAAGCGCGTCGTGGAGCGCGCCCGGAACGCCATCCGCCCCGCCGCCCCCGCGCCCATCCTGGGCTCCGACCGCGACGCGGGCGCCATCGAAGCCGCCTCCGCCAACGCCGAGCGCGCCGGGGTGCTCGGCGACCTCGCCCTCACCGTCGCCCCCGTCTCCGCCATCGAGCCCCCCGCCGGCCGCGGCTGGATGGTCAGCAACCCGCCCTACGGTGTCCGCGTGGGCGAGACCGACGCCCTCCGCAACCTGTACGCGGCGCTCGGCCACACCGCCCGCGAGCGCGCCCCCGGCTGGACCCTGGCCCTCCTTTCCGCCGAGGCCCGCCTGGACGCCCAGGTGGGCGTCCCCTTCGCCGACGCCTTCCAGACCCGCAACGGCGGCATCCCCGTGCACCTGGCCGTCGGGACGGTGTAGGGCCCCCTCCCTCCCGACCTCCTCGCCCGCAAACCGCGCGGGAGAGGAGGCGCATCTTCAGTGTCGGCGCGCAACAGAACCCTCACCCCCCCGACCCCGCTCTCCCGATAACGGGAGAGGGGGGCGCATCTGCTGTGTCGGCCGGCACCCCGGGTTTCTTTTGAACCGCGGCTCCGCCAACCCCTCAGCCATCCGTAGATGCATGGAAATCGCCCCCTCTCCTGTTATCGGGAGAGGGGGTCGGGGGGTGAGGGCCCCCGCGGACGCCAGCGGCAGATGTAAGCTGGCGGGTTACAGCCCCAAGTCCACGTTATACATACACTTGACGGCCTGTGAGTGGCCCGGTACTTGCCCTCTGCACAGTCAACCTGTCGCGGAGGTTTCGAGCATGGGAGTGCGGATTTTCGTGGATGCTGCGGGGAACAGTTGGCAGGCGTGGGAGGTGGAGCCGGAAGGCGCCGTGCCGCTCTTCTCGGCCGATACCGAGCACGCATGGCTCTGGTTCGAGTCCGGCGGCGACCAGCGGCGCCTGCCGGACCCGCCCGCCGGGTGGACCGAGTGGCCCGACGAGGCGCTGGACCGCCTGCGCCACGCCGCCCAGCCCGCACCCATCACGGAGGCACGGAGATGAAGCCATCTCCGTCCCTCCGTGGCTCCGTGTGAGGCCCATTCCCAGCTCCACCCACCCGCAAACTTTTCCCAATCGCGCACTGTCGCGCGCCCGCGGAGGGCGGCGCGGGGCGGCAAGCTTGCACGTAAGCCGCTGTGGGCACGCCACATCCGCCGCGGCCGCGCGTGCGGCACACGGCTGGCATCGTCCCCCGGCGCAGGGCGTGGCGGGTGCTCCGAATCGCTTGCGGGGGGCACGGGGGCGGGTTACTCTGTAACCGTCCACAGGAAAACGCACGTCCAGCCGCACTCCTGGCGCCCGGCTCCCGCCGCGCGCCCGGCAGACCCGCGCAGCACCGCCTGCCCGCGCACCACCTCTCGAGGTCCCGTGAGATCGTCACTCGTCCTTGCCGCCGCCGGCCTCGCCGCCGCCGCACCCGTCGCCGCACAGCAGCAGGAGCCGCCCGCGCAGGAGCGGGTGCACGTCGTCCGCGAGGGCGAAACGCTGTGGGAGATCGCCCGCGCGTACCTTAGTGACCCGTTCCTGTGGCCGGAGATCTTCCGGCTGAACACGGACGTGGTGCAGGACCCGGCGCGCATCTATCCCTCCGAGCGCCTGGTGCTGCCCGGCGGAACGCGCGCCGTGCAGGAGGGCGGCCCGCGCGACGGCCGCACCGTGTTCTTCCGCGACCGCGACGCGGAGGACCGTGAGATCGTCGGCGCCAGCACCGCGCCGTACCCCGTGGTCACGCAGGGCGACTTCTACCGCGCGTCTTTCGTGGCGCCGGACGCCGAAGTCCCCTCCGTGGGGCGCCTGGCCGAGGTGGTCTCGCCCACCGAGGTGGCGCTGGACCGGCAGCCGGGAATCCATCCGTACGATAAGGTGTACGTAGCCCTGGGCGCCGGCGCGACGGCGCAGGTGGGCGACCGCATCCACTTCGTGCGGCCCGTGCGCGACCTGCGTCCAGGCGGCCGGGTGTGGCAGTCCACCGGGGTCGCGACGGTGGCCGCGGTGGAGGACGGGGTGGCGACGGCGGTGATGGTGCGTATCTTCGACGACGTGCGGCCCGGCGACGTGGCCATGCCCGCCGCGCGCTTCACCGTCCCGGCGGGGGTGCGGCCGGTGTCCGCGACGGGGCTGCAGGGCCGCATCCTGGGGTTCGAGACGGTGCACCCCATCGTGGCCACGCAGGAGTACGCCTTTCTGGACGTGGGGCGCCAGGCCGGGGTGCGCGAGGGCGACGAGTTCGAGGCGTACCTCCCGCGGGAGGCGCGCAGCTGGGGGAGCCGCCCGGAGATCCGCGTGGGGCGGATGCAGGTGGTGAAGGTGACGGAGCGCACCGCCACGGTACGGGTCACTTCGCTGGAGCAGCCGGCGATCCGCCCGGGGCTTCCGGTTCGCCGGATCGCACGGATGCCGTGACCTGAAGGGTCGGCACGGCGGTCCGCGGGTACCGGCGCCCTTCCCATAACGGAAGGGCGCCTGCACTTTGTATGGATACGATGACCGACCTCCTCCACCTGGCTGCCGTGGCGCTGTACGCGCTCGCCGCGGCGCTGCTGGGAATCTCGTTCGCGCGTACCCACCGGCGCCTCCCCGGCGTCGCCACCACCACGCTCGCGCTGGCGGTGGTGGCGCACGGGGCGGCGCTGGCGGCGTACATCCGCCAGTTCGGCGAGCCCCCGCTGGTGGGGCTCGCCCCTTCGCTGTCGGTGCTGGGCTTCCTGATCGCGCTGGGCTCACTGGGCGTGGCCACGCTGGGGCGCACGGGGCCGCTGGGGCTGGTGCTGGTGCCCGTGGCCGCCGCCGTGGCCGCCGCCGCGCAGGCCGCCGGGGTGCGGCCGGACGGCGAGGCGCTGGCGTTCCGCGGGCCCTGGTTCGTGCTGCACGTGGTGCTGGCGATGCTGGGGTACGCGGCACTGGCCGTGTCGTTCGCGGCCGGGCTCATGTACCTGCTCCAGTTCCGGGAGTTGAAGAGCCGGCGCTTTGGAGCGATCTTCCGCTACTTCCCGCCGCTGGACACGCTGGACCGCATCGGGCGCCTGGCGCTGATGGCTGGCCTCCCGCTCCTTTCCGCCGCGCTACTGGTGGGATGGGCGTGGACGGAGCGCTTCCAGCACCCCATGGCAATCGGAAACCCCAAGATCGTGTGGGGGGTAATCAGCTGGCTCGTGTTCGTGGTGGCCCTCGCGGTGCGCGCCGGGGGAAGCCGCCAGGCCCGCCGCGGCGCCCTGGTTTCGGTGCTCGGCTTCGCGGTGGTGGTGATCTCGTACGTCCTCCTGCGCGTGGGCAGCTCGGCGAGGACGGAGGGGTTCCTGTGAGGCGCGGGGTTCGTAGGGGCGTGGTTCGGCACGCCCGTGCCGCCGGACGCTCCGTCCCCTCGATTGCACCCGAATCAAGCGCGGAATGGCCGCGGGATGGAGGCGCGGAGGGAATCCAGGAGCGAATGAATTCGCCGCTGGAACCACGCGAAGTCCCCCTGCGGGGACTGGAAGGCTCCCGCCGGTGCCGCGGGAAAAGTCCGCGAAGGCGGACTTCGTGTCTTCCCAGCGGCGATTTCAATCGCTCCTGGACCCGCTGGACCCGCTGGACCCGCTGGACCCGCTGGACCCGCTGGACCCGCTGGACCCGCTGGACCCGCTGGACCCGCTGGACCCGCTGGGACCGCTGGGACCGCTGGGACCGCTGGGACCGCGGGAACCGCCTGGTGGCGTTCTCCGCGCCGTGGCGGGTTCGCGAAAGGCCGTCGCGCGCGGAGAGGACGGGCGTGGTGAATCACGCCCCTGCGGGAGATCCGTGCGTTTCCGGGGGAGGGGCGGTGCGGGATTCCGGTGCCTGGCAACAGGGGTTCGCGTGAGCGCGCGGCTTCCGCTTCTCGTGGATGCGGCGCGGCTGCGGGTGCTGGTGGTGGGCGGCGGAGCGGTGGCGCTGCGCAAGGCCAGGGGCGTGGTGGAGGCTGGAGGGCGGCCGGAGGTGGTGTCGCCGGAGCTCTGCGGGGAGCTGCGCGGGCTGGTGGAGCGCGAGGGGCTGAGCTGGACGCCGCGGCGCTGGGAAGCCGGCGACGCGCGCGGGTTCCACCTGGTGTTCGCGGCCACGGACCGCGCGGAGGTCAACGCCCAGGTGGCGCGCGAGGCGGAGGCGGAGCGCGCGCTGGTGAGCGTGGCCGACGACGGGCCAGGGTCGCTGGTGCACCTCCCCTCCGTCATCCGCCAGGACGAGGTGACGGTGGCGTTCTCCACCGGCGGGGCGGCGCCGCTGCTGGCGCGGCGCCTCCGCGAGCGGCTGGAGGCGGTGGTCACGCCGGGGCTGGGCCGCGCCGCGCGCCGCCTGGCCAGGCTGCGGAGCGAGGTGCAGACCCGCTTCGCCGAAGACGAGGGGCGCCGCCGGGCGCTCTGGTTCGATCTCATCACTCCGGAGTTCGTGGACGACGCCGTCGCGGGCCGGGACGAAGACGTGGAGCGCCGCATCGGCCGATGCCTCTCGCAGTCGTAGGAGTCAGCCACCGCACGGCGCCGATCGAGCTCCGGGAACGGTTCGCCTTCGGGCGCGCCGAGCTTCCGGGCGCCCTGATCTCGCTGTCCGAATACACGGGCGCGGAAACGGTGGTCCTCTCCACCTGCAACCGCACCGAGGTGTACATGGCCGGTCCCGACGGGGCCGAGCTGGCGCGCGCCGTGCTCGCCGAACGCGTGGGGATGGCGCCCGACGCCGCCGCGCCCCACCTGTACGTGCACCGCGACCGCGGCGCCGCCGAGCACCTCTTCCGCGTCTCGTCCGGCCTGGACTCCATGATCCTGGGCGAGCCCCAGATCCAGGGGCAGGTGCGCGAGGCGTACGCCGTGGCACGCGAGACGGCGGGCGCGTCGGGCCCCGTGGTGGGCCCCGCCCTCAACCGCCTCTTCCAGACGGCGCTGGGCGTGGGCGGCAAGGTGCGGAGCGAGACGGGGCTGGGGATCGGGGCCGCCTCCGTTTCGTCCGCCGCGGTCGATCTCGCCAAGAAGATCTTCGGATCGCTGAAGGGGCGGCGCGCGCTGGTTTTGGGCGCGGGGGAGATGAGCGAGACCACGCTGGAGTGCCTGCGCGCCGAGGGCGTGCGCACCGCCATCGTGGCCAACCGCACCTGGGAGCGGGCGCGCGAGCTGGCCGAGCGCTGGGGCGGGGAAGCGGTAAAGTGGGAGCAGTTCGGCACGGCGCTGGCGGGGGTGGACATCGTGATCTGCTCCACGGCGGCACCGCACCCCGTGCTCACCCGCGAGCGGCTCCGGCAGGCGCTTCCCAACGGCGCCGCGCGCCCGCTCTGCATCATCGACATCGCCCTCCCGCGCGACGTGGAGCCGGGGGTGGGCGAGGAGCCCAACGTCTTCCTCTACGACATCGACGACCTGCAGGCCATCGTCTCCGGCAACCTGGACCGGCGCCGCGCCGAGCTCCCCGCCGCGGAGCAGATCGTGGGCGCGGGGGTGGAGGATTTCTGGGGCTGGTACTCCTCGCTGGCGGTGGTCCCCACCATCCGCGCGCTGCGCGACCATGGCGAGCGGGTGCGCCAGGCGGAGGTGGAGCGCGCGCTGCGGTCGCTGCAGCACCTGTCGGCGGACGACCAGCAGGCCATCGACGCGCTCACCCGCGCGCTCCTCAACAAGCTCCTCCACTCGCCCACGGTGCGCCTGCGGCAGGCCGCCGGCAACGGGCGCGGCACCGGGGTGCTGGACACGGTGCGCTACCTGTTCGAGCTGGAGCCCGACGCGGCTCCCCACGAAGACTGACCCACCGGAATGATCATCCAGACGCAGCACAGCGAGTTCGCTATCGCTTGGGAGATGGTGGCGGAGGGAACCGCTTCCACCAAGATCATCATGGCCGTGCTGGCCATCCTGTCGCTCGCCTCGTGGGCGGTGATCGTGTGGAAGATCATGCAGTTCCGCCGCTTCCGCGCGGAGTCCGACAGCTTCATGCGCCGGGTGGGCGGCGCGGAGACCACGGACGAAGCCTTCCACGCGGTCTCCATGATGGACGCCACGCCCTTCACCCGCCTCTTCCAGCGGGGGCTGGGCTTCTTCCGCGAGATGCGGCCGGGGGCGGCGCGCGCCGGGAGCGAGCTGCGCGGGCTGTCGCCGGCGCAGCTGGAGGTGCTGCGGATGGTGCTGGAGAAGGAGGAGGGCGAAGAGCGCGACGACGCCGCGCGCGGGGTGGGGTGGCTGGCGATCGTCGCCACGGTCTCGCCGCTGCTGGGGCTGCTGGGGACGGTGCTGGGCGTGATGACCTCGTTCATCGGCGTGGCGCAGGCCGGGTCCAGCAGCATCGACGCGGTGGCCCCCGGTGTGGCCGAGGCGCTCCTCACCACGGCGGGCGGGCTGGTGGTGGCGATCCCCGCGGCGATGGCGTACAACTATCTCACGGGGAAGCTGAACGACTTCATGGGCGAGATGGAGGGGATCAGCAGCGAGCTGATCGCCACGCTGGCCCGCGAAGGGCGCATCTGATGCCCCGCCGTCGCGGACGCGGGCGCGGGCACGACGCCGGCTTCAGCGCCGAGATCAACGTCACCTCGCTGGTGGACGTGGTGCTCACGCTGCTCGTCATCTTCATCATCACCGCCCCCATGATGCAGGGCGGCGTGGAGGTGAACCTTCCCCGCGCGCAGACGCAGTCCGTGGCCTCGCCCGAGGGTGTCGTGGTGTCCATCGACCGGAGCGGCGGCATCTTCGTGGGGCAGGCGGCGGTGCGGTGGGACGAGTTCACCACGCAGTTCCCGGCCATCGTGAAGGAACGCGGCGCGGAGAACGTGTACCTGCGCGCCGACGAGACCGTGCCGTACGGCCGCGTCCTGCAGGTGCTGGGGGCGATGAAGGGCGCCCACGTGGCGACGGTGGGGCTGATCGCCGAGCCGGAGCAGTCCGGCGGCGGGAGGCCGTAAGTCCATGTGGGGACGGCGGCAGCGCGACCGGGGACGCCCCGGCGCGGCGGTGGTGGCCTCCGTCGCCATCCACGTGGCGCTCGTGGGGCTGGCCGCGCTCACCGCCACGGGCGGCGCCGCGCCGGTGAAAAAGGTGACCGTCTACAGCGTCGGCATCGTCTCTCCGCCGCCGACTGCGCTGGGCGAGCCCCCGGCCGAGGAGCCGGCGCCCAACGAGGGCGGCCCCGCGCCCG
>CADCTW010000228.1 GCA_902805735.1 uncultured Gemmatimonadota bacterium
GCGGCGCGCTTCGCGTGCGCGGCGGGCCTCGGCGCGCGCGGCATCCATCTCCGGCGTGCTGGGGCCGCGCGGCTCGTCGAGGGCGGACGCCAGGCGGCCGCGCTCCACCGGCACCGGGCGCGCGGCCAGGGTGCGGACGGCCTGGGCGGGAAGGCGCATGCGGTCGCCGCGGCCCAGCCTCTCCAGCGGCGTGCTCAGGTTCAGCTCGCGGATGCGCTCCACGGGGATGCCGGCGGCGGCGGCCAGCTGCGCGACGTTCTCGCCGGAGCGCAGCGTGTACCAGGCGTAGCCGCCCGCGCGGCGGAAGGCGGAGGTGTCGAAGGCGGCCTGGATGGCGGAGCCGCTCCCGGCCGGCGCCCACACCCAGTAGTTCGCCGGGGCGATGCCGCGGTGGAGGTGCGGGTTCAGCTCGGTGAGCTGCGTGACGTTGAGCGAGGCGATGCGCGCCAGCTCGGCCACCGGCGTCTCCACGTCCACGCGGATGCTGTCCGGGCGGAAGCTGCGCGCCGCACCCGGCACCGGGTACCCGAAGCGCGCCCGGTCGCGCCCGATGATGGTGACGGCGTACAGGCGCGGGACGTAGTGCCGCGTCTCCTGCGCCAGGTCGCCCCGCTCCGCCAGCTCCCAGAAGTTCGTGGCGCCGAAGCGGCCCAGCCCGCGGTTGATGCGCCCCGAGCCCGCGTTGTACGCGGCGGCCGCCAGCGCCCAGTCGCCGCGGAACTCGCGGTGCAGCTGGCGCAGGTGGCGCGCCGCGGCGTGGGTGGAGCGCACGGGGTCCATCCGCTCGTCCACCACGTCGTCGATGCGCAGCCCCATCCCCCGGCCCGTCCCCGTCATGAACTGCCACATCCCCACCGCGCCCGCGTGGCTGCGCGCCGTGGGCGAGTAGCCGCTCTCCACCATCGCCAGGTGGTGGAGGTCGCGCGGGATGCCGTACGACGCGAAAGTCTCCTGCACGAACGTCTCGTACGTCGCGCCCCGTTCCAGCCAGCGCCCGATCACCGCGCGCCGCTGCCCCACCAGGAAGTCCAGCTCCATCTCCACCCAGCGGTTCGCCTCCACGGGGAGGTCGTAGCGCACGTTCCCCAGCAGGTTGCCGCGCACGGGGGCGGCGGGCGCGCTGGTGAGCGCGAACGGCTCCTGGATCTGCTCGGGGGCCTGCGCCGGCTGCGCGGGCAGGGGTGCGGCGGCGGGTGCGGGTGCGGCGGGCGCGCGCGGCGTGGATGCGCAGGCGGCCGTACCCAGCAGGATCGCGAACGAGAGCGCGTGCGCTTTCGCGGGCATGGGCAACACGTTTCGTATGATGGAGATCAGAATCGGGCGAGAGGGCGAAGATAACCCGCACCCCCGGGGTTGGGTACCGAAGGAGAGCCGAAAAGAGGGCTCACACAGAGACACGGAGGCACAGAGAAAGGACTTGTCTCCGTGCCTCCGTGGGTCTGGTCAGGGAAGGCGAAGGGTGGCGGCGCGGCGCGTGGGCGCGCTCGTACGCGGGCCGGCGCTGCTGTCGGTGTCGCCGTCCGGGTAGGCGCCCCAGCAGAACACGCGTCCGTCCGGCGTGAGCCCGCAGGCGTAGACGGCGCCGGCCTCCAGCGTCTCGAAGGTGAGGCCGCCGGTCACCGCCAGCGGCGTGCTGGTGCAGCCGAAGGGGTTGCTGATGGCGACGGCGCAGCTTTCGGTGGTCTGGGTGGTCCCGAGCTGCCCGTCCGAGTTCGCCCCCGCGCAGTACGCCTGGCCCGAGGCCGTGAGGAAGCAGGTCGGCGTGAGCGAGCTGTTCTCGCCGCCCGCGGGGGCGCGCACGAAGCCCGCGTCTCCCGTCACCCGCATCGGGCTCAGCCCCTCCCCCGCCGCCAGCCCCTGGCGCCCGATCCCCAGGCTGCCGTGGATGTTGTTGCCCCAGCAGTAAGTCCCTCCGCCGACGGCGGCCCCGCAGGTGACGAGCGACCCCGCGGTGAGTGACGAGAACCGGAGCCCCCCGGCGACCGCGGCGGGGCGCAGACGCTCGGCCGTGTCGCCGGTGCCGAGCGTCTTGAGCGAGTTCACCCCCCAGCAGTACGCGGCCCCATCCGCCGTTAGCGCGCAGCTCTGCACCAGCCCCGCGCTGATGCTGCCGAACTTGAGCTCCGTGCTGACCGCGGCCGGGGTGGTGCGCCGCGCCTTGTCGCCGGTGCCCGCGCTCCCCGTGAGGTTGGCGCCCCAGCAGTAGGCCGTCCCGTCGCGCCCCAGCCCGCAGGCGACTTCGTAGCCGCCCACGGAGACGCTGGCCAGCGGAGCCGGCGCCGCCACCTTCACCGGGATGCCGCTGTGCGCCTCGGCGCCGTTGCCGAGCTGCCCCAGCGTCCCCGCGCCCCAGCAGTACGCGTCCCCGCCCGGGGTGACGGCGCAGGTGGTGTTGGAGCCCGCGTCGATCGACTCGAAGACGAGCCCGCCGGAGACCGCCACGGGCTCCGCGCTCCCCGTGTTGCTCCCGTTGCCCAGCTGCCCCACCTGGTTGGCGCCCCAGCAGTGCGCCTTCCCCTCCACGTCCAGCACGCAGGCGTGGAAGTTCCCCGCCGCGAGCGCGCGCCGGGGCGACGGCGTGACGTTGATGCGGAGGGTGTCCGCCGCGCCGCCGGCCTGGGCGGTGATCCGCGCCACCCCCACCGTGCGCCCGGTGACCACACCCGTGGCGCTCACCGTGGCGACCGCCTCGTCCAGGCTCTTCCAGGTGATCCCGGACGCGCCCGTCGCGCTGAGCTGGACGGTCCCGGCCGGCGCGACGTACGTGGTGTCCGCCGAAATCGCCAGCTTCTCCGACCCGCCACCCACCGGATCGTCGCCGCATGCCGCCGCCAGCACCAGGAGTGCGGCGAGAAACGGGAACCTCAGCTTTGTCATCTCTGTGCCTCTGTGTCTCTGTGTGAGCCCGCTTTTCCTCATAGGTCCAGCTTCCGGCAGACCTCCACCAGGCGCGCCGTGTACTCGGACTCGCGCGCCGCGTCGGCCTCGGGGCCAAGGGACAGGCCGCGGGCGGTGCGCCAGCGGTGGAAGGCGAGCTCGCTGGCCAGGCGATGCAGCTCGCGCCGCGTCTGCCAGCGGACCAGGCCGCCCCGGCGCAGCGCGCCGGCGGAGGCGGCCAGGCGGGCGCGCACGCGGCACAGGCACTCCAGTTCGCCCGCGGGGAGGGTGCCGCTCGCCACCAGGTGCTCCAGGTGCTCGCGGATGATGCGCCCCTCGCGCCGCAGCGAGGTCCCCACCACCAGGAGCACGCCAAAGAAGGCGGGGACCATCACCAGCCCGTAGAGCACCATGAACCATCCCTCGAACGAGGCGGACAGGTTCCAGAGCGCGTGCAGCCCCATCGCCAGCGAGAGCCCCAGCGCGGCGGCGACCCAGCCGCGCGCGCGGTGGTGCCCCTCGCGCACCATCCCCAGGCCGATGCCGAACATGCTGGTGAAGAGCGGGTGGGCGAAGGGCGCCATCAGCCCGCGCAGCACGAAGGTGAGCACGGAGCTCTCGGTGCCCTCGGCCACCGCCTGGCCGTAGTACTGCACGTTTTCGATCATGGCGAAGCCCAGCCCCACCATCGACGCGTACACCACGCCGTCCACCACCCCGTCGAACTCGTCGCGCAGCTCGGAGAAGAGGAGGAGGAGCGCGAAGCCCTTGGCCAGCTCCTCCACGATGGGCGCCGTGAACACGGAGCCGATCACGTCGCCCACCTCCACCCCCCACGCGCCGTCCAGCAGCCCCTGCAGCAGGCCGTTGACCAGCAGCGACAGGAACACGGCCACAGTGGCGCCCCACGCAAAGGTCTGCGCCAGGGTGCGCGCGGGCTCCGGCTCGAACCGGTCCAGCCAGAGCGCCAGCACCACGTACACGGGCACCGGCACCACGGCGATCGCCATCCCCAGCGCGAACGCGGCGGGCCCCAGGTCGTAGGCGATCATCAGCAGGCTCATGAACCCGCACAGCGCCGCGCCCCACGTGAGCACGCCGTGCGGGCGCGGCGGGGCCTGGACGAGGGTGCCTGTCTCCATCAGGGGATCAGGGGAGGGTGCCGAAGGTGCGCTCCAGCACCTGGCGTCGGTAGTCGAAGATCTCGCGCAGGCGCGGCGCCACGATCAGGCTGCGCGCCAGGCCGCCGCCGGGCGGAAGCGCGTAGTGCACGATGTCCGTCATCTCCACGCCGCCGTCCACCGGCGCGAAGTGGTGCTGGTGATGCCAGAAGCGGTACGGCCCGAAGCGCTGCTCGTCCACGAACAGCCTCGGCTCGTCCACGTGCGTGATCTCGGTGACCCAGTTGATCGCCACCCCAAACAGCGGGCGCACCTTGTACGTGATGATGAGCCCCGCGTACACCCGCTCGGGAAGCGGCGACAGGACCTGGAAGCCCATCTTGGGCGGCGTGATCCTGGCCAGGTTCCCCGCGTCCGAGAAGAAGCGCCACGCGTCCGCGAGCGTGCCCGGGATGCGCTGCACCGTCTCCATCCTGTGAACCTTCATCCCCACCCCCCCCGGTCACGGTTGCGTCCCGATCACGCCTGCAGCCGCGCGAAACGTACACAACCCTGTCCCTTCCGACAATCTTGGGGGCTCACACAGAGACACAGAGGCACAGAGAAGACGTGCTTTTCTCTGTGCCTCTGTGTCTCTGTGTGAGCCCCCGCCGTTCAGGGCACGATCTCGCCCCGGCGGTCGGGGTGGATGTGCTCATCGTTGGCGAGCACCGCCGGCAGCAGCGCCGGGACGACCCCGGGCGCCGACTCCCAGGCGTCGTACGCCTCGGCGTAGCGAAGGCCGAACGGCGCTCCGTTGGCCCGCAGGCGCTCCTCCAGCCACGTGCGCTCCCCGAAGCCGATGCGCTGCAGGTAGAACTGCCCCAGCGCGAAGATCCCCTCCAGGTACGGCTCCACGTCCACCGCCACGGCGGGGAGGGTGGAGTGCGCGCCGCGGTAGGTGAACACCGGCGCCGGCGCGCGGTGCGGCGTCCGGGGCGCCACCACCTTGGCGATGCGCGCCAGCGTCACCGCGTCGCGGAAGATGCGGCCCGTTGCCTGGTGGTCGGGGTGGCGCATCCCGCGCGCCCATGCGTCGCCCCAGGTGAGGATGCCGTCCGGCCTGATATCGGTGATCAGCTCGGCCACGCGCCGCGCGTTGGCGGCGGTGGACTCCACCCCGCAGTCCGGGAGATCCAGGAAGCGCGTCTCGCACCCCAGGAGCTCGCCGGCCAGGCGCCCGTGCTCCAGGCGGATCGCCGCCACCTCGTCCTGCGGGATCCCGCCGAACGCCTCCGTCATCTCCCCGCGCGTGAGCCACACGATCACCACCCGGTCGCCGCGCGCCCGCTGCGCCAGAATCGTCCCCGCCGCGCCCACCTCGTCGTCCGGGTGCGCCAGCCCCACCAGCAGCGTCCGTTGCCCCATCCGCCCCCGTTCCTTTCCATTGTCCGTCCGCGAATCCGCGGTCCCGCCCCGGCAAAGCGCGCGCCGGGGCCTATGGTTCGCGCATCCCGCCGCGCGTATACTGTGGACGTACGAATCACCAGCCAGTGCTCAACCCTGGAGAAGCGATGAGCGCCCACCTCGGCCGCATCGAGATCGACCCCGCGGTATGCCACGGGAAGCCGACCATCCGCGGGCTGCGCTACCCCGTCGAGATGATCCTGGAGCTGCTGAGCGCGGGGATGACCTACGACGAGATCCTCGCGGACTACCCCGACCTCGAGCACAGCGACATACTCGCCGTACTCGAGTACGCCGCGCGCCTCAGCCGCGTCAAGCGGACCGATCCACTCGCCGCGTGAGGTTCATCGTAGACGCGCAGCTCCCGCGGCGGTTCGCCGCGTGGCTGCGGGACCAGGGCCACGATGCGCTCGCGAACCTCGCCAGCATCGTCACCGCCTTCACGGCATCCGACTTCATCGAGCTGAACCGCACCGGCCTCATAGTCCACAGCTAAGCCACAGAGGCACAGAGAAGAACCGATCTCTGTGCCTCTGTGTCTCTGTGTGACCCCCGCTGTTCAGGAAGCTTTGTTGTACACCAGCTTGTAAGTGAGCGGGCTCGGAAGGCGCGGCGAGGTGATGGTGACGTTCATCGTCATCGTGTTGCCGTCCGGGCTCACCGAGAACACGTTGACGCGGCGGCCGTCCTCGGCCTGGAAGGTCTGCTTGAGGTTGCCGCCCTCCCACTCGGTGCTCACGCGCACGCAGTCGCCCTTCATCTCGCGGCAGGTGGCGCCCGTCTCGCGCTGCCACAGCACCGGCTGCCCGTTGGCGGGCGAGGAGACCGACGGACGGCCCGACATGTCCACGCGCACGCTGCTCTGGTCGTAGCGCATCACCAGGCTGGGGTACGCGGTGTTGGTGCTGCGCAGCCGCGGCCGGGCGATCTGCCGCACCACCATGTTCATCCGCGACACGGTGCGGTTGATGGCGGCGTTGATGTCGTCGCTCTGCGCGCGGTTGATGTTCCAGGTGCCCCGCAGCGGCGACGCCGTCTGCTGCGCGGAGAGCGCGGCGGGGAGAAGCACGGAAAGCAGGGCGAAAAGCTGAAGCGTACGGCGCATGTGCAGACCTCCATGATGCGTGGGGCGAGGATGGCGGCGGGCCGCGGGAGGCACCCGGCTGGGCCGCCGGCGCAGGCGCAATGTAAAGCGCCCCGCGGCGCGGCGGAAGAAGTCAGGTCGTATGTTCACCGGGGTCTACCCCGCGCCCCCGCCCCCATGTTCCGTGGGGGGCGCTGAAACAAGGCGGCCCCGCGCGGCGTACCCACGCACCAGCGAGGGGCGGACCGCCCTCACGCCCGCACCCACCCAGGCGAGACACCATGCCCGAGCCCACGCGCGCCACGCGCATCCTCACCCAGATCGACTCGCGGAGCTGGGAGCACCCGGCGGACCGCGCCACCCTGAACGCGCTGCGCAAGATCCCCGGCTTCGACCAGGTGCTGCGCTCCCTCTTCGGCTTCTTCGGGGAACGGGCGGTGCGGCTGGCGTTCCTGGCCAACGCCGTGCGCGTCTCCCCCACGCAGTTCCCCCGCGTGCACCGCATCTACGGCGAGGTGGCGCGCACCCTGGACGCGCCGGGCGAATACCCGGTGTACGTGTCGCAGAACCCCTTCTTCAACGCCATGGCGTACGGGATGGAGCGCCCCTTCATCGTCGTGCACTCCGCGCTGGAGACCAGCTTCGACGACGACGAGCTGCGCTTCATCCTGGGGCACGAGCTGGGGCACATCATGAGCGGCCACGTGCTCTACACCACCATGATGCAGCTCCTGACCATGCTGGCCGGGATGGGCTTCCCCATCGTGGGGCTGGCGGCGCGGGCGGTGCTGGTGGCGCTCCTGGAGTGGTATCGCAAAGCCGAGCTTTCCTGCGACCGCGCCGGCATCCTGGCCGTGCAGGACCCCGAGCCGGGGCTGCGCGTGATGCTCAAGTTCGCGGGGGGCGCGTCCGGGCAGGCCAACCTGGGCGAGTTCGTGCGGCAGAGCGAGGAGTACAGGGAGGAAGGGGAGCTGGCGGACCAGGTGTTCAAGGTGCTCAACGTGCTGGGCTCCACCCATCCCTTCCCCGTGATCCGCGTGGCGGAGATGCGCGGGTGGTTCGAGAGCGGTGCATACGAGCGGATCATTGCGGGGGAATACCGGCGCCGCGGCGAGCCCGACGCCCCCTACCGCGAAGACCTGTCGGAGGCAGCCCGCGCCTACCGCGAGGCCGCCCGGGAGACCTTTGGGCAGGCTACCGACGCGGCCCGGCGGGTGGTGGACTCATTCCGTTCCGGATTCGGGCGCTGAACCCGCTACACCCCTGGTAAAACCTGGTGGCAACGAGATTGCATGGAGTGCCACCGGCGCGGACGAGCCGCGCCGCAGCAGTCCAACCGCCATGCGGAGTGCGACTCATGAACAAGGGCGAGTTCATCGACAAGGTGGCCGAAGGCGCGGGTCTCACGCGGGCAGCGGCGGCGCGGGCAGTGGACACGATCTTCGACACCGCGTCGGGCGCCATCTCGGAAGCGGTTCATGCGGCGGGCTCGTTCTCCATCCCCGGCTTCGGCAAGTTCACCAAGAAGACGCGGGCGGCCCGCACCGGGCGCAACCCGCGCACGGGCAAGGAGATCGCCATCCCGGAGCGCGCCACCGTCTCGTTCACCGCCGGCAAGGGGCTGAAGACGGGCACCAGCACCTCGCGCCGCAAGGCGGCGGCGACGGGCGCGGCGGTGGGTGCCGCGGCGGGCGCGGCCACCGCCGCCGCCACCGCCACCGGCACCAAGCGGAGCGGCGCGGCCAAGAAGTCGTCGTCCGGCGGCTCGTCCGGCGGGGGCACCAAGCGCGCCAGCAGCGGCTCGTCCGGTTCGGGCGGAGGCTCGTCTCGCTCCGGCTCGTCGGACACGGGCTCGTCGGCCACCAAGCGCAGCTCCGGCGGCGCGGCCAAGAGCTCCGGCGGCGCCGCGAAGAAGAGCACCTCCAGCAGCTCCGGCGGCAGCGGGTCGGGGGGCGGCGCTTCCAAGAGCACGGGCGGCACCAAGTCCGGCGCGAAGAAGAGCACCTCGTCGTCGCGCGGCGGCGGGTCGTCCAGCTAGATCGCCCGCTGAAGGCCGGGGCGGGGCCGCGTCCGCAAGGGTGCGGCCCCGCTCTTTACGTACCAGCTCCACCGCTCCGAAAAACCAGTATCACACAGAGGCACGGAGACACAGAGAGAGATGAATGCCTGCTGACTCCGTACGCCGCGTAACGTTCAGGTCGGCCGACATCGTGCGGCTGTTCGGGATCGCCGTCCTCTTCCTGTTCGCGTGGCGGTTCTTCTGGATGGTGCACACGGCGCTCTTTCTGGCGCTGCTGGCGGTGCTCATCGCCATCGTCCTGCACGTCCCCACCCGGTTCCTGGCGCGGTGGATCCCGTTCCGCGTGGCGTTCCCCCTCGTCCTGGTGTCGTTCATCGGCGGGATCATCTTCCTGCTCTTCAAGATGATCCCCCAGATGGTCACGCAGGGGACGGAGCTCGCCACCCACCTCCCCGCCACGCTGGACAACGCGGCGGCGTGGTACAAGGCGCGCACGGGGCAGGCGCCCAGCCCCGAGATGGCGGAGTCGGTCAACCGGCAGATCTCGCAGTTCTCGGCGCGCTTCCTCCCGCTGGCCTTCAACGCCATCAGCACGGCGCTGGGCTCGGTCGCCATCATCGTGCTGGCGGCGTTCCTGGCCGCGCAGCCGGAGCTGTACCGCGACCTGGTCCTGCGCATGGTGCCGCCCGAGGCGCGCCCGCGCTGGGAGCGGCTGTACGAGGAGGCGGGTACCAACCTGCGCGCGTGGGTCATCGGCAAGGCGTGCACGATGGCGGGGATCGGCATCGTCACCTACTTCGGGCTCACCCTGCTCGGGGTGCCGGGTGCGCTGGCGCTGGCGGCTTTCGCGGCGCTGATGGAGTTCATTCCCAACTTCGGCCCCACCATCGCGGCGATCCCGGCGGTGGCGGCGGGGTTCGCGGTGAAGCCCTCCATCGCCGTGTACGTTGCCCTCTTCTACTTCCTCCTCCAGCAGGTGCAGAACGCCATCACGGTGCCGCTGGTGGAGAAGAGGGCCGTCAACATCCCGCCCGCCGCCCTGCTGATCTGGCAGCTGATGCTCACCATCGGCTTCGGGATCGTGGCCCTTTTCGTGGCCACGCCGCTCCTGGCCGTGCTGGTGGTGGCGGTGCGCATCCTGTACTTCGAGCGGGTGGAGGAGCGGCAGCAGTGGAACCGCCGCGAGCCCCTCACTCCCGCCGAGGCCGGGCTCGCCGTGGAGGAGCCGCCCGGGAGTTGACACTTGCCCCGCCCGCGTGTATACTGCGGGCTGCGACAACCCACCGCCGCGGTCCAGTGTTCAAAAACGCGTTAGGGACTCGGTCGCAGGACGGTCGGGTCCCCAGCTTGTTTTAAACCCCAAATCCTTTCTGGAGGTCATGCGTGGTCGAGATTCAGCTTGGTGAAAACGATCGCCTGGACTGGGCGCTCAAGCAGTTCCGCCGCCGGATGATCCGCTCGGGACTGTTCAAGGACATGCGCCGCAAGCGCTTCTACGAGAAGCCCAGCGAGGCTCGTAAGGCCAAGTCGAAGGCCGCGCAGCGCCGCCGCGCCAAGGATCGCCGCAACGCCCGTCGCGGGCGGGACTAAACCCCGCGTATCCACCCGTCGGTTGGCACGGATTTCCGGACTCACCGACAGACAACACCATCCAGGAGTACGGGAATGCGCACCACCGGCACCGTGAAGTGGTTCAACGACGCCAAGGGCTTCG